>NZ_JBFAIP010000027.1:0-93431 GCF_040654775.1 Streptomyces sp. NPDC050636 | reverse complement strand
CACACTCAACGGGAGGGGCCGGACCGCAGGACGGAGTCCGGAGGTCCGGAACCGCACCCGACAGCCCCGCGCAGCGGCAACAACCCCGCCGCAAGCACAGCGGCGAGGCGGCCGAAAACGGCCTGGGCAAAGCGCAGCGGACCGCCTCAGCCCAACCGCAGCGTCACGTGAACGTTCTTGGCCCACTGCTCGACGACCCGATCGCGCCGGGCCGAGTCATCCGTCAGCAGGTTGGCCAGCCCCAGGCCCCGGGCCATGTCCAGCAGCCCCTGCACGGTTTCCCGTACGCCGGGGACGGATTCATCCGCGCCCAGCAGCGCCACCGCCGTACGGTGCGCCTCCCGGCCGACCCGCGCCTCCAGGGCGGTGACCCGCTCGCGCAGCTGCTCCTCGTCGGAAGCCGCCACCCACAGATGCAACGCGGCCCGGAACAGCGGCCCCGTATAGAGACCGACCAGTTCCTCGACGACGATCCGGGTACGGGCGAGGGAACCGGCCGGTGGCAGATTGGGCGCGACCGCCTTCAGGGCGCCCTGCCGCTTCTCCGCGACATGTTCGACGGCCCCCGTGAAGAGGTCCTCGCGGGTGGGGAAGTGGTGCTGGGCGGCGCCCCGGGAGACGCCCGCCCGCTCGGCCACCACGGAGACCGTGCTGCCGGTCCAGCCTCGTTCGGCCAGGCACCAGATCGCGGCTTCCAGCAGCTTGAGGCGGGTGGCGCGGCTGCGCTCCTGCTGGGGCTGCTTGCCGCCCTGGGGCCCGGCGCCGCGTGCCGGGGTCACCGCGCCCATGCCGGGGCCCGTCGTTCCAGGAAGGCGGTCATGCCCTCGCGGGCCTCGGCGGACCCGAAGAGCCGCGCGGACTGTTCGGCGAGCGCGTCCGTCTCGCGGTCGAAGGCGCCCAGCACCTCGGCGGTGACCAGCTTCTTCGACTCGGCCAGGCCCTGCGGGGAGCCCTTGCGCAGCCCCTCCAGGACGGGGGCGAGCCCGGCGTCCACGTCGTCCGCTGCCAGCGTGACCAGCCCGATCCGGGCCGCCTCGGACGGGCCGAATTTCTCCCCGGTGAGGTAGTAACGGCCGGCGGCGCGCGCGTCCAGCCGCGGCAGCAGGGGCATCGAGATGACGGCCGGCGCGAGGCCGAGCCGGGCCTCGGTGAAGGCGAAGGTCGCGTCCGGTCCGGCCGCCGCTATGTCGCAGGCGCCGAGCAGTCCGAGGCCGCCGGCCCGTACATGCCCGGTGACCCGGGCGACGACCGGTTTGGGCAGCTCCACGATGGCGCGGAGCAGCCGGGCCAGGCCGAGCGGCCCGTCCTTGGCAGCGCCCGAGGTGGCCTCGGAGAGGTCCGCGCCGGCGCAGAACGTGCCGCCGGTGTGGGTGAGTACCACAGCGCGGGTGCCGTCGTCGGCAGCGGCCTCCGCGAGCGCCTGGTGCAGCTCGGCGACCAGCCGGGCGGAGAGCGCGTTGCGGTTGTGCGGGGAGTCCAGGGTGACGGTGGTGATGCCGCGCTTTGAGGAGCGCGATACGAGGGGTGTCACGGGTGCGTCGGTCATCAGGCCATCGAGCTCCTTTCCCTGGCGCGCAGTTCGCGCCGCAGGATCTTGCCGGTGGTGGCGCGCGGCACGCTGTCCAGGAATTCCACGCGGCGAACTTTCTTGTACGGGGCGACCTGCCCGGCAACGTACGCGATGACGTCGTCTTCGCTGAGCCGGGCCCCCCGCTGCCGTACGACGAACGCCTTGGGGACCTCGTTGCCGTCGCCGTCGACGACTCCGATGACCGCCGCGTCGGCGATCGCGTCATGGGTGAGCAGCAGCGCTTCCAGGTCGGCGGGGGCCACTTGGTAGCCCTTGTACTTGATGAGCTCCTTCGCCCGGTCGACGACATACAGCCAGCCGTCGCCGTCCGTGTGCCCGATGTCGCCGGTGCGCAGCCAGCCGTCGGCGTCGATCATCGCGGCCGTCTCGGTGGGCCGGCCCAGATAGCCCTTCATGACCTGCGGGCCGCGGATGAGGATCTCGCCGGTCTCGCCCGCCGGCTGATCGTCGCCGGTCTCCGTGGACACGATGCGCATCTCGGTGTTGGGGAGCAGCTTGCCGACGGCGCCGGGCGGCGGATTCGGCGCGCCCAGGGGCACGGCATGGGTGGCGGGTGAGAGTTCCGTCATCCCGTACGCCTGCATGATCGGCGGCAGGCCGAGCCGCCGGGAGCAGGCCGCGGCCAGTTCGGCGTCCAGGGGCGCTGCGGAGCAGACGATGTACTGGAGGGAGGACAGGTCGTACGCGGATACCAGGGGGTGTTTGGCGAGTGCCAGCACGATCGGGGGCGCCACGTAGACGGCGGTGATGCGGTGTTCGGCGATCGCGGCGAGGAAGCGTTCCAGGTCGAAGCGGGGCAGCACGACGACGGTGGCGCCGTTGCGCAGTGGGGCGTTCATGAGGGCGGTGAGGCCGTAGATGTGGAAGAAGGGCAGTACGGCCAGCACACGGTCTTCGGCGCCGGCGGTGACCAGCGGGGCGACCTGGGCGAGGTTGGTGGCGATGTTGCGGTGGGTGAGCATCACGCCCTTGGGGGTGCCGGTGGTGCCGGAGGAGTACGGGAGCGCGGCCAGGTCGTGAGCCGGGTCGAGGGTGACGGACGGTTCCGGGTCGGTCGAGCCGACCAGGTCGAGTACCGAGCGGTGACCGGGTGCCCGGTCGCAGACGATGATCTCGGCGATACCGCCGGCCTGGTGCGCGGCGCCGCGTGCGGTGTCCAGCAGCGCCGCGACGGTGACGATCCAGCGGGCGCCGGAGTCCCGCAACTGCTTGGCGAACTCGCCCTCGGTGGCCAGCGGATGGACGGTGGTGACCGCCGCCCCGCAGCGCGAGGCGGCGTAGAAGACGGCGGGGAAGGCCACGGAGTTCGGGCTGTGCAGGGCCAGCACCTCGCCCTTGCGGACCCCGGCCGCCGCGAGGGCGGCCGCGATCCGGCGGCTGAAGTGGTCCAGCCGTGCGTAGCTGAGGGTGGTGCCGTCGAGGCCGTCGATCAGCGCGGGCCGGTCGCCGTACTCCTGCGCCCGTCCGAGGACGGCCTCGTGAATCGGGAGTTCTACGGGCGCGACATCGGCGTACTCGCTGCGGAACATGTGAAACACCATGGCTGGCCTTCCCCTTCAGCGGTGAGTGCGGCGGAGCGGTGCGACTCCCCGCGGAGTCCGCGAGGAGAGCAGCAGCATCCCGCCCTCAGTACGACTTGGGCAGCCCCAGTGACTGGTGTGAGACAAAGTTGAGGATCATCTCGCGGCTGACCGGCGCGATCCTGGCCACCCGGGCGGCCGTGATCATCGAGGCCAGGCCGTATTCGTGGGTGAGGCCGTTGCCGCCGAGGGTGTGCACGGCCTGGTCGACGGAGTGGACCGCGGCCTCGGCGGCCGCGTATTTGGCCATGTTGGCGGCCTCGCCCGCGCCCATGTCGTCGCCCGCGTCGTAGAGGTGGGCCGCCTTCTGGGTCATCAACCGGGCGAGTTCCAGCTCGATATGGGCCTGGGCGAGCGGGTGCGCGATGGCCTGGTGGGCGCCGATGGGGTCCTTCCAGACCTGGCGGGTGCGGGCGTAGTCGACGGCCCGCTCCAGGGCGTAGCGGCCCATGCCGAGCGCGAAGGCGGCGGTCATGATCCGCTCGGGGTTGAGGCCGGCGAACAGCTGGAGCAGTCCGGCGTCCTCGTCGCCGACCAGCGCGTCGGCGGGCAGCCGTACGTCGTCCAGCGTGAGCTCGAACTGCTTCTCCGGGGCGGCCAGGTCCATCGGGATCGGGCTGCGGCCGAAGCCGGGCGTGTCGCGCGGGACGATGAACAGGCACGGCTTGAGCTTGCCGGTACGGGAGTCCGCGGTACGGCCGACGATCAGTGTCGCCTCGGCGATGTCGACGCCGGAGATGAAGACCTTGCGGCCGTTGAGGATCCAGTCCCCGCCATCGCGCCGGGCCGTGGTCGTGATGCGGTGCGAGTTGGATCCGGCGTCCGGCTCGGTGATGCCGAACGCCATCTTGCGGCTGCCGTCGGCCAGCCCCGGCAGCCAGGTCCGCTTCTGTTCCTCGGTGCCGAACCTGGCGATGACCGTGCCGCAGATTGCGGGCGAGACGACCATCATCAGCAGCGGGCAGCCTGCCGCACCCAATTCCTCCAGGACGATGGCGAGTTCTGCTATGCCGCAGCCTCCGCCGCCGTACTCCTCGGGGAGGTTGACGCCGAGATAGCCGAGCTTGGCGGCCTCGGTCCACAGTTCGTCGGTGTGCTTGCCTTCGGCGACGACGTTCGCGAAGTACTCACGGCCATAGCGTTTGCCGAGCGCCGCGACGGCGTCCCGCAGAGCGCGGTGTTCCTCGGTCTCGATCACAGGGTTGCTCATGGCGTTGCTCATGACTGCTCCTTGTGTGCGGTGGGTTAGGTCGTGCGGTCCGGGCGCGGGATGGGGGCACCTCCCATGCCGCACCTCCCATGCCCTTGAGGCATGGGCGAGGGTCAGTCCACGACGACCGCCAACAGCGCCCCCACCTCGACCTGCTGCCCGGTGCGGACGGGCAGGGAGGTGAGGGTGCCGGCGGACGGTGCGGTGATCTTGTGTTCCATCTTCATCGCCTCCAGCCACAGCAGCGGCTGCCCGGTCTCGACCCGGTCGCCCTCGGCGAGCCCGGCCGCGATGCGTACGACCGTCCCGGGCATCGGCGCGAGCAGCGAGCCGGGTTCCGTACGGGCGGCCGGGTCGGGGAAGCGGGGGCGTGCGGTGAGCGCGTACGAGCCGGGCACCGGGGTCCCCCCGCCGACGGCTGGGGGAGAGTCGACGAAGACCCGGTCGCCGACCGCCGAGACCGCGAACTCGCGGCGTACGCCGTCTACTTCGAGCACGACCCGGTCCCGCGCGGCGCTCAGCAGGCGTACGCCGGGAAAGTCCTCGGCCCGCAGCCCCTCGCGGGTGATCCGGTAGCGCACCTCGTAGGTGCGGTCGCCCTGCTCGTACGTCTTGATCTGCGGCTGCGAGGCAACGTTCCGGAAGCCGCCGAAGCGGGACCGGCCGTGCGCGTCGGCGACCGCGGCGGCCAGCGCCGGAAGCGCCGCGCCCGGCCCGTCCTCCGCCGTCAGCGCGGCGAGATGGCGGTCGTAGAAGCCGGTGTCCATGCGGGCACCGGTGAACTCCGGGTGCCGCAGGGACCGTACGAGCAGGTCGCGGTTGGTGACCGGGCCGTGGATCCGGGCCCGTTCCAGCGCGGCCGCCAGCTTGCGTACGGCCTGCGCACGCGTGGGTGCGCAGGCGACGGCCTTGGCCAGCATCGGGTCGTAGTGCACCCCGATCCGGTCACCGTCGGCGTATCCGGTGTCCAGGCGCACCCCGGGCACGGAGAGCTGGCGCAGGGTGCCGGTCTGGGGCGCCCAGCCTCGCGCCGGGTCCTCGGCGTAGAGGCGGGCCTCCACGGCATGGCCGCGGGGTGCGGGCGGCTCGGGCGGCAGCGCCTCGGCCTCCGCGACCCGGATCTGGAGGGCTACCAGGTCGACGCCGAACACCTCCTCCGTGACGGGGTGTTCGACCTGGAGGCGGGTGTTCATCTCCAGGAAGTGCGGCCTGTCGCCGACGACCAGGAACTCGACCGTGCCCGCGCCCCGGTAGTCGGTCGCGCGGGCGGCGCGGACCGCCATCTCGTACAGGGAGGCGGTGAGTTCGGGGCCGAGGCCGGGGGCCGGGGCCTCCTCGATGACCTTCTGGTGGCGGCGCTGGAGGGAGCAGTCGCGCGTGCCGAGCGGCCAGACCGTGCCGTGCGCGTCGGCCACGATCTGGACCTCGACGTGCCGGCCGCCTTCGAGGTACGGCTCGACGAAGACCTCACCGTCACCGAAGGCGCTCCGGGCCTCCGCGCCGGCCGCCGCCAGCTCCTCGTCCAGCCGGGACAGCTCCCGTACGACACGCATGCCGCGGCCGCCGCCGCCCGCCGCCGCCTTGACCAGCACCGGCAGATCGTCCTCGGTGACCTCGGTCAGCGGTGCGAGCCCCATCAGCTCCTTCGCCCGCGTCTTGGAGGCCATCGCCTCGATCGCCTCGGGCGGCGGGCCGATCCAGGTGAGGCCCGCGTCGAGCACGGCACGCGCGAAGCCGGCGTTCTCGGAGAGGAAGCCGTAGCCGGGATGGACGGCGTCCGCGCCCGTGTCGAGCGCGGCCTTCACGATCAGGTCGCCGCGCAGATAGGTGTCGGCCGGGGCGTCGCCGGGGAGCCGTACGGCGGCGTCCGCCTCCCTGGTGTGCGGGGCACCGGCGTCCGCGTCGGAGTGCACGGCGACGGTGGAGATGCCCAGCTCACGGCAGGTGCGGAAGACGCGGCAGGCGATCTCGCCCCGGTTGGCCACCAACAGCGAACGAATCATGAGCCCACTCTTTCCACTAGATCACCGCAACCATCAATTGAGAAACCACTACGGCGAGCAACCAGGTCCGCGAGAGCGATGGGGGTCCCCCCGCGCCTTAAGCGTGGGGGAGGTTTAGCCGCAAAAGGGTGCCCTCACATCCGGAAGACGCCGAAGCCACCGCGCGCGCCCTCGTAGGGCGCGGTGTGGATGGCGGACAGGCACAGGCCGAGGACGGTGCGGGTGTCGCGGGGGTCGATGACGCCGTCGTCGTAGAGCCGCCCGGACAGGAACATCGGCAGCGACTCGGACTCGATCTGCTGCTCCACCATGGCGCGCAGCCCGGCGTCCGCCTCGTCGTCGTAGGGCAGCCCTTTGGCGGCGGCCGAAGCGCGGGCGACGATCGACAGCACCCCGGCCAGCTGCTGCGGCCCCATGACGGCGGACTTGGCGCTCGGCCAGGCGAACAGGAAGCGCGGGTCGTAGGCGCGACCGCACATGCCGTAGTGCCCGGCGCCGTACGAGGCCCCCATGAGGACGGAGAGGTGCGGGACACGGGAGTTGGACACCGCGTTGATCATCATCGCGCCGTGTTTGATGATGCCCCCCTGCTCGTACTCCTTGCCGACCATGTAGCCGGTGGTGTTGTGCAGGAAGAGGAGCGGGATGTCGCGCTGGTTGGCCAACTGGATGAACTGGGCGGCCTTTTGGGACTCCTCGCTGAACAGCACGCCCTGCGCGTTGGCGAGGATGCCGACCGGATAGCCGTGCAGCTCGGCCCAGCCGGTCGCCAGGCTCGCCCCGTACAGCGGCTTGAACTCGTCGAAGTCCGAGCCGTCCACGATCCGGGCGATCACCTCGCGCGGATCGAAGGGCGCCTTGAGGTCTCCCGGGACGATGCCCAGCAGCTCGTCCTCGTCGTACCCGGGCGGCGCGGCCACCGGCGGGTCGGCCTGCGCCTTGCGCCAGTTGAGGCGGGCGACCACCCGCCGCGCCTGCCGCAGCGCATCGGGCTCGTCGACCGCGAAGTAGTCCGCGAGCCCGGAGGTACGGGCATGCATCCCGGCGCCGCCCAGCGACTCGTCGTCGCTCTCCTCGCCGGTCGCCATCTTCACCAGCGGCGGCCCGCCCAGGAAGACCTTGGCCCGCTCCTTGACCATGATGACGTGGTCGGACATGCCCGGCACGTACGCGCCGCCGGCGGTGGAGTTGCCGAACACCACGGCGAGGGTCGGGATGCCGGCGGCCGACAGCCGGGTGAGGTCCTTGAACAGCGCACCGCCCGGGATGAAGATCTCCTTCTGGCTGGGCAGATCCGCGCCACCCGACTCGACGAGGGAGACGACGGGGAGGCGGTTCGCGTAGGCGATCTCGTTGGCCCGCAGCGCCTTCTTCAGCGTCCAGGGATTGGAGGCACCGCCGCGTACCGTCGGGTCGTTGGCGGTGATCAGGCACTCCACGCCCTCGATGACACCGATGCCGGTGACCAGCGATGCCCCTACGGCATAGTCGCTGCCCCAGGCCGCGAGCGGCGACAGCTCCAGGAAGGGCGTGTCCGGGTCGAGCAGCAGCTCGATGCGCTCGCGCGCGAGCAGCTTGCCGCGCTTCCGGTGGCGGGCGATGTATTTCTCTCCGCCGCCGTTGACCGCCTTGGCGTGCTCGGTGTCGAGCTCTGCCAGCTTGGCGAGCATCGCCGCGCGGTTCTCCGCGTACTCGGGGCTCGCGGTATCCAGCCCGGTTCTGAGCACGGTCACAACAGCACCTCCGGTATGTCCATGTAGCGCGAGCGCAGCCACTCCCCCACGGCCTTGGCCTGCGGGTCGAAGCGGGCCTGCGCGGCGACGCCCTCGCCGAGCAACCCGTCGACGACGAAGTTCAGCGCCCGCAGCCGCGGCAGTACGTGCCGCTCGACGGTCAAGTCCGCTGTTTCTGGCAGTAGTTGGCGGAACCTCTCGACGGTCAGCGCATGGGCCAGCCACCGCCAGGCCTCGTCCGTGCGCGCCCACACGCCGACGTTCGCCGAGCCTCCCTTGTCGCCACTGCGCGCCCCGGCGACCAGCCCGAGCGGCGCCCGCCGGGCGGGGAGGGCGGCGTCGAGGGGCTCGGGCAGCCCAGGGTCCGGCAACCTCTCCAACTCCCGCATTTCTGCGGCTGGTTGAACGTCCACACGGGTGCCGTCGGCCAACACCGCCGTATGCGGCACCTTCGCCGCGTCCACCGCGACCGCCTCGAACACGCCGTACGGGGCGCCCTTGCCGGGCGGTGCGGTGACATGGAAGCCGGGGTAACTGGCCAGCGCCAGCTCGATCGCGGCGCCGCTGACGACCCGGCCGACCGCCTCCTGTTCGGCGTCCCGCACCACCAGCCGCAGCAGTGCGCTCGCCTCCTCCTGGACGTCGGCGTCGGCCCGGTCGGTGCGGGCCAGCGTCCACCGCACCTCGGCCGGGCGCCGCCCCGAAGCGTCGAAGGCCGCGTCCATCTGCGCGCGGACCAGCTCGGCCTTCGCCGCCACATCCAGCCCGGTCAGCACGAAGGTCACTTCGTTGCGCCAGCCGCCGAGGCGGGTCAGCCCCACCTTGAGAGCCGGCGGCGGGGCCTCGCCGCGCACCCCCTCGATCCGGACCCGGTCCGGCCCGTCCGCCGCCAGCCGTACGGTGTCCAGCCGTGCCGTCACATCCGGCCCGGCATAGCGCGCGCCGGCCGTCTCGTACAGCAGCTGGGCGGTGACCGTACCGGTGGTGACCGCGCCGCCGGTGCCCGGATGCTTGGTGATCACCGAGCTGCCGTCGGCGGCGATCTCGGCGAGCGGGAAGCCGGGGTGGCGTACGTCGTGCGCTCCGAAGAAGGAGTAGTTGCCGCCGGTGGCCTGGGTGCCGCATTCGAGTACGTGACCTGCGACGACGGCACCGGCGAGCCGGTCCAGGTCTGATGGCGACCAGCCGAAGTGGGCCGCCGCGGCCCCGCTGACCAGCGCGGCATCCGTCACCCGGCCGGTCACCACCACATCGGCCCCGGCCCGTAGGCACTCGGCGATCCCGCCGCCGCCCAGGTAGGCATTGGCGGTCAGCACGCCCTCGCCCCAGCCCCCGCGCGCCAGCAGATCGTCGCCCTCCACATGCGCGACCCGTACGGGAACCCCGACCCGCTCCGCCAACTCCCGTACCGCATCGGCGAGTCCGGCCGGATTCAGCCCGCCCGCGTTGGCGACGATCCGCACCCCGCGCTCGACGGCCAGCCCCAGGCCCTCTTCCATTTGCCGCAGAAAGGTCTTGGCGTAGCCGCGCTTGGGGTCC
The DNA here is from genome assembly GCF_040654775.1 of Streptomyces sp. NPDC050636. Taxonomy (NCBI): domain Bacteria; kingdom Bacillati; phylum Actinomycetota; class Actinomycetes; order Kitasatosporales; family Streptomycetaceae; genus Streptomyces; species Streptomyces sp. NPDC050636. The sequence continues at coordinate 83,775 of NZ_JBFAIP010000027.1, read as the reverse complement.
TTCAGCCGGTCCCGGCCGAGGATCAGCATGGTCAGCTCGGCAAGGTAGTCGCCGGTCAGCACGTCCAGCGGACCGCCGGTGAGCATCTCGCGGACGGCGTCGAAGCGATCACCGTAGAAGCCGGAGGCATTACCGATACGGAGGACGTCGCGACTCTTGCCTATGCCTGCGCCCATGCCTGCGCCCATGCCTGTGCCGGTGTCTGCGCCGGTGCCGGTGCCTGCGCCTGCGCCTCTGCCTATGTCTGCGCCATCGGGGCGGTTACCTATGAAGCCGCCGTCAGTCACGCGCGGCCACCGCGCCCCGCGGTGCCCGGCTGCCGCCCCTTCCCCGGCGGCCCGGCGAACGCCTGGGCGATCCCCAGCCACCGCTCCGCGTCCGCCCCTTCCGCGCGCAAGGACAGCGCATCGTCGCGATGCACCCGCTGGGTCACCAGCAGACAGAACTCCAGCGCGTCCCCGGTCACCCGCTGCGCCGCGTCCGCGGGCCCGTACGCCCAGACGGTGCCATCCGGCGCCCGCAGCTCCACCCTGAACTCCAAGTTAGGCAGGGCGAGTTGATGAGTGGCGTACGCGAAATTCCGGGTCCGTACGCCGATATGGGCGACATGCCGCAGCCGGGCGGTGGGGATTCGCGTCACGCCCAGCGCATCGGCCACGTCCTGCCCGTGCGCCCAGGTCTCCATCAACCGCGCGGTCGCCATCGAGGCAACGCTCATCGGTGGCCCGTACCACGGCAGCTTCTCGCCCGCCGGCCGCTCCAACAGCGCCCGCAGCAGCGCCTCGCGCCCCGCGCGCCAGTCCGCCAGCAGCTCCGCGGGCGGCGTCCGGTCGGCGCCTTCCACGCCCTCGTCGACGAAGGTCAGCGGCGAGGCGAGGGCCTTCTGCGCAGCCTGCTGGAAGCCGTCCGGGTCGGTGGCGGCCAGCAGCGCCTGCCGGTCGGTCCAGGCCAGGTGGGCGATCTGGTGGGCGATGGTCCAGCCCTCGGCGGGTGTGGGGTCCGCCCACCGCGCGGCCGGCAGCCCGGCTACCAGGGCGTCCAGCTCGTCACTCTCATCCCTGAGGTCCGCCAGTACGGCGCCGGGATCGGACACGCGACACTCCCCTCAATGACCCAACTGCCTTACCGGCAGGGGTCTTTGGCATACGGCAGACGACCGCGGCAGAGAGCCGGGGCCGTACGGGTGCGGTGTGGTGCGGGTGCGGTGTGGTGCGCTCCGAGCGTGGCAGCGCCGACAGAAACAATCAAGCACGCCTGCATGATTTTCTGTCCGACGCGACCGCCGAACCGGTGAAACCACCCCTCCGGGCCGACGGCAACCGCTCCCGCCAAGTCGGTGAAATTGACGCCTCGGCAGGTGATCACCGGGCAACACGGTCAGATGTATCAGGGAGGCCTCCCTGATACATCAGGAGGCTTTCCCCCGTATCAGGAAGGCTTTCCCACCCGGTTTCCCAGGAAGGTTTTCCCCACCCGCTGCCCCAGGAAGGCCTTCCCCATCCGCCCCCCATCCGCCCCCCATCCGCTGCTATCCGCCCCCATCCGCCCCCCTCCCCGTACCCCTCCCTCCCCAAGGACGGCCGATCCGCGATGCGCGCCACCGCACTGACCCTCGCCACAGCAACCCTCGGCCTGCTCGCCTGCGGCGCAGCCGTGACCGCGAGCGCCGCACCGCAGCCCCAGCCGCTGCCCCAGCCCTGGCCGGGGACCGTCTCCGAGCACGGCAAGCTCGACAACCTGACCGCATGGTGCCCGGAGGGGTACCGCGCGACCGGCGGCGGCTACCACGTCCCCGGCTACGAGATGGAGCAGAGCGTGACCACGTCCCGGCCCACCCGCGACGGCACCGGCTGGGTGGTCAGCGCCAGCTCGGTCAACCCCGACCTGCTCAAGCAGCTGGACTCCCTCCAGGAGAAGCAGGACGCGCTGGACAACGCCACGACCGAGGAGGGACGCGAGGCCGCCCGTAAGGACCTGGAGGACGCCCAGAAGATCGCATACGACATGCCACAGCGTGCGCCGGTCAAAGGGACGGCGTACGTGGTGTGCACGGATTCCCTGTGAGCCTCTTGGCGCCCTGAGCGATCGCTCCGGCGCGCCGTTCCCCGCGTGGTAGACGGATGACGGGTATCGACCGACGCGTATCGACGTCTGGAGGAGCCTTGTCCGTTCCGTTCGCTGTGCCGCCCCGCCCCGCTCCGCCCCGTCCCCTTCCGCTCCGCCCCGTATCCGGTCCGCGCGGTCTGCCGTGGCTCGGGAACCTCCCCGCGTTCGGGAAGGATCCACTGTCCTTTCTGGTCCGTCTCCGGGACGACTTCGGGGACGCGGTGACCTGGTCCCTGGGCCCGATGCGCAGCCTGTTCATCTCACACCCGAAGCACATCGCGGAGATGCTGACGACCCGTGAGCAGGCCTTCGACGTCCTTGACATCCTCTGGGCGTTCAAGCAGGTGACGGGCCAGAGCGTGATTCTCAGCCAGGGGGCCGAGTGGCGCCGCAAGCGCGACCTGGTGCAGCCGACCGTCCGCCCCCGCCAGGTCCGTACGTACGCCGCGACCATGGTCGACTGCGCGCGGCTGGCGGCCGAGCGCTGGCGGGCGGGCGAACAGATCGATGTGCACGAGGAGATGGCGCTCATCACCCAGCGGATCGTGCTCCGGACGCTGTTCGGCAACGATCTCGGCGATCGGACGCGGGCACTGAGCCATGCGATGGGCGTGGCCGAGAAGGTCGTCAGCGACGAACTGCGGGGCATCAACCTCTTCCTGCCCGGCTGGGTACGCACACCCGGCCGGCGGCGGCTGCTCGCCGCCGTCGCCACCATCGACGCCGAGGTGCACCGGCTGATCAGCGACCGGCACGCCGGGCAGGTCCGAGAGGCGGGACGGCTCGGACGGGCCGATCGGGACGCACGAGCAGGGCAGGACGAACGGGCCGGGCAGGACGAACGAGCAGGGCGGAACGGACGCACCGGCCGGACCGGCCATGTCGGGCGAGCGGATTCCGGCGGGCGGGCGGGCGCGGGCCCCGCCGACCGGGACGACCTGCTCAGCCGGCTGCTCGCGGCCCGGGACGCGGCGGGCCGGCCGCTGTCGCCCAAGGAGGTCCGCGACGAGGCGGTGACGCTCTGGGCGGCCGGCCACGAGACCACGTCCACCGCCCTGACCTGGGCCTGGTACATGCTCGGGCGGTCGCCGGACGCCCGTGCCCGGCTGGATGACGAACTGGCGCGGGTGCTCGGCGGACGGCCGCCCACGGTCGACGACTACGACCGGCTGACCTGGACCCAGCAGATCGTCAAGGAGACGCTACGGCTGTATCCGCCCGCCTGGATCATCGGGGCCGCCGCCCGCGAGGGTGCCACCCTGGGCGGCAGCCGTATCCCGGCCGGGACGACGGTGTGGTGCTGCCAGTGGTCCACCCACCGGGACCCCCGCTGGTTCCCCGACCCCACGGCCTTCCGCCCCGAGCGCTGGAGCGCCGACGCCCCGGACGTCATCCCCGACCACGCGTGGTTCCCGTTCGGCGGCGGCCGGCGCACCTGCCTCGGCGCCCGCTTCGCCGAGGTCGAGGCGGTGCTGCTGCTGGCGACGCTGGCCCAGCGCTTCCACCTGGACATCGCGCCGGGCCCCGTGACGCCGAAGGCGGGCCTGCTGCTCCAGCCGGCGACGCCACTGCGGGCCACGCTACGGCGCGCGGATTGACGGGGTGATGGAGTGAGGGAGTGAGGGCGGGGGCCGAAGGCGGGGCCGAGGCGGGCCGAAGGCGGGGGCCGAGCGCGCCGGGGCGCCGGTCAGCTACGCGCCCCCGAACCCGCACTCCGCACCGCTCCCACACTCGCGACCACGACCAGCCCGATCGCCAGCACCTCGGCCCAACCCAGCGACTGGTGCAGGACCAGGAATCCGGCGGTGGCCGCGGCGGCCGGCTCCAGGCTCATCATGACCGCGAAGCCGGAGGCCGGGAGCTTGCGCAGGGCGAGCAGTTCCAGGGTGTAGGGCATGACGGACGACATCAGGGCGACGGCGGCGCCGAGCCCCAGCGTGACCGGGTCCAACAGTGCGGTGCCGGCGCTGGCGACGCCCAGCGGCAGACTCAGCACCGCGGCGACGGTCATCGCCAGCGCAAGACCGTCCGCCTGCGGGAAGCGCTGTCCCGTACGGGCCGAGAGGAGGATGTACGCGGCCCACAGGCCACCGGCCGCCAGCGCGCAGCCCGCGCCGAACGGGTTGAGCCCGTCGAAGCCCTCCCGCCCCAGCAGCGCCACACCGCCGAACGCCAGCGCCGCCCACACCAGGCTCAGCGCCCGACGCGAGGTGGCCACGGACAAGATCAGCGGACCGAGGAACTCCAGGGTGACCGCCGCACCCAGCGGAATCCGGTCGATCGCCTGGTAGAAGAGCGAGTTCATCCCGGCCAGCGCGACGCCGAACGCCAGGACCGTGGCCCAGTCGCCGCGCGTGTAGCCGCGCACCTTGGGGCGGCAGACGAGCAGCAGCACCAGCGAGGCGACGACCAGCCGGAGCGTGACGACGCCCAGCGCTCCGGACCGCGGAAAGAGCAGCACCGCCACGGACGAACCGAACTGCAGCGAGACGATGCCACCGATCACCAGCGCCACCGACCCGAGCCGCCCACGCGCACCCGCCGCCCCGTCGGTCCCGGTCCGGGTCCGGGCCTCCGCCGTCATCACCTCGGGCGAGGGAGGCACGAGCTGAGATATCGCCCCGCCGGCGGTCACATCGGTGGCGGGCGCGGCGGAGGAGCCGGCAGACGGGGTGGCGGGCGCGGAGGCGGCGGGCGCGGGATTGGCCGTAAACGAGCCATCGGAGCCGGCAGGCGAAGGGTTCACACATCCCACGCTAAGGCCCGTCTTCCGGTCCGTGAAATGCCTTTTCCCCTGTTGTTATGCTCCGCACGCATGAGCATCGAGCTGCGTGATCTCCGCTGCTTTCTCGCCATCGCCGACATGCTCAGCGTGACCCGCGCCGCCGAGCACCCCGCCGTCAGCGCCTGGGGCGGCGGCTGAGGTCCGGTCGGCCGATGTGGCCGCGCTCGCGCTGGGCCACGCCCAGCCACAGGTGCGGCGGCGCATAGCGGCGGATGGCCGCCATGATCTGTTCCTGGTGGGCCGCATGGACCGTCAGCCGGTAGCGGAGCCGCGGCAGACCGGGGCCGATCGGCTCCTCGTCGCGGATCAGGGCCCAGAGCACCGGATCACGGCCGTCGATCGGGCCGCTCGGGCACAGTTCGACGGAGTGCTGCCGTACTCCCTTGCCCATGTCGCTCCACTGCATGCCGACTCCGGCCAGTACGGCCCAGGGGACGATCTGCCGCGCCCTGCCGTTGTCCAGCCACAGGCCGGCGCCATCGATGATCACCGCGACGTTTCGGCCCTGCCAGACGGCCAAGGCGACGAACGCGCCGCCCACACCGAAGGGCAGCGCCAGCACACACCCGCCCACCGGGCCCTTGTCGCTCTCCACTACCCCGAAGGCCATCAGGAGCAGGACGGTGGCCGCCGCCAGTCCGAGCGCGGTCAGCGAAAGGCCGGTGAGGAGCTGGGTCTTCAGCTTCCGGCGTCCGGTGGGCACAACGGTCGCGTCGAGGGCGGGAGCGGATCGTGGCATGGGCATGATCCAGAAGTGTAGAACTCTCAGCCCCGGCCCCCGGTCGGCTCACCTGCGAACCCCGTAACATCCCGCCCCATGAACGGCTTTGGGAACAGCGATACCCGCAACGAGCAACTGCGTACCGGGTTCCAACGGGAAGGCGCGGCACATCTGGCCGAGGACGCCAGGAAGCAGGACAGGCAAAAGCGCATCGCCTACACGGCGTTCGGGGTGGTGGCGGTCCTCGCCGGGGTGGCCACTTTGATCGTCCGGCTCACTCAGGGCGTTCCCCCGGCGGTTGCCTGGCTGGGCCTGTGCTCCGGGGGCATAGCCCTGGCAGCGCTGGGAGCCGTGCTCGCCCTGCGCGGCCGGCCCCGCCTGGCCGTGGCGACGGTCTTCGTCGCCTTTGCCCTGGTACAGGTGGGCGACGCGATGAGCAGGTGACACACCGACCACGGCGCCCAGTACACGAGCAGGGGTCACGTCACACAAGCAGGGGTCACGTCACACGAGCAGGGGGCACGTCTCATCCGGTCGCGCCATGAACATGTCGGACAGGGCCCTCCGGGCGACGGAACCGTCGCAGGAGTTCATCACCCGGGGGAATTTCGACCCATGCATGTCGTTGCACGTGTTTTCCAGATCCTGTTCCTCGTCGGGGGGCCGTTCATGGTCGCCGTCGCGGCCGGCGATACCGGCCATACCGCCGCGGACGGCTGGAAATGCGAGACCCGGTCGATACGCGACGAGATTGATCCGCACCAAGAGGAGAAGTGCGACGGCGGGGGCACAAACACCGCTCCGCTCGTCCAGGCCCTCGCCGGTGTGGGCCTGATGATCGGCTCCGTTTCCATCGCGGTCGGCGGCCGAACCACGCCCCGCACCGATACCCCGGCTGCGCCCGCCGCCCCGCAGCAGCCATACGCCGCCCAGCCGTTCCCCGCGCAGCAGCAGGGCCAGCCTCCGGCTCAGCCCCAGGCCTTCCAGGGCACGCCGCCGCAGCCGCCGCAGAACTTCTGACGGGTCCGGCCTCAACGAGACCTCTCGCTTCCTGGGTCCCGTCCGTGGGATCAGGGATGACGATGCATGGAAACGCCCGCCCCGACGGTGTCGGGGCGGGCGTTTGCTGTCTGCCGGAGCGATCAGACGTTGTTCTCGGCGTCGAGGTACGCCTGGATCTTGTTGTCGATGGCGTTGGCCTCGGCGCGGGCGCGGCTGGCGGCCGCGTGCTCGCCTTCCTGGTCCAGTCGGTTGGCCTTGGCCTTCAGCTCGGCGGACTGCTGGCGCAGTTCGTCGATGTTGACCTGAATGGCGCCACGGGCCACCACGGCGTGCGCGCCGGTGGTCGTGGTGGCGGCCTGTGCGGGCAGGGCGGCGAACAGCACGCCTCCGGCCATTGCGGCAGTGACGGCGAAAGCGGAAATGCGTCGACGCATGGGGTCCCCCTGGTTCAAAACGGTGGTTACTTGCCGGTAAGTGTACGGGAAATGATCTTAAGTTCCTGCATTCGAGTGGATGTCAGGGGAAAACAACCTGGGAAGACGCGAGTCGAATCACTCAATTACCTTGGATTGACTGGGGTGTTGAGGTCGGCTTCCCGGTGCGGGGGCCGGAATCCGACTCCTTTCGGCCCCCTCCGGCTCCCGTCAGCTCCCCTCCTCCCCCAACGCCTCCCCCAACGCCTCCGCCAGCACCTCCGCCAGGTGCCGCCCCGGCCGGTCCCCCAGCTGCTCCAGCTGCGTACGGCAGGAGAAGCCGTCCGCGAGGACTTCGGCCTCCGGGGACGACTCCCGTACCGCCGGGAGCAGTTGGTCCTCCGCGCAGGCGACGGAGACGTCGTAATGGCCCTGCTCGAAGCCGAAGTTGCCGGCCAGGCCGCAGCATCCGCCGGTCAACTCGCCCTTTAGGCCTGCCCGTTCACGCAACCGGCGCTCGGCCCCGTCGCCGAGGACCGCATGCTGATGACAGTGCGTCTGGCCGACGGCCGGGCGGTTGATGCGTGGCGGTTGCCAGTCGGGGGCTCGTTCCTCCAGCACCTGGGCGAAGGTGCGTACGGAGGCGGCCAGTCGGGCGGCTCGCGGGTCGCCGGACAGGAGCTCCGGGAGGTCCGTGCGGAGGGCCGCTGCGCAGCTCGGTTCGAGGACGACCAGGGGGCGGCCGTCCCGGAGGAGCGGGCTCAGGACCTCGACCGTGCGGCGCATGACCTTCCGTGCCTGGTCCAGCTGGCCGGTGGAGACATAGGTGAGTCCGCAGCAGAGAGGCGGGCGGTGCAGTCGGGGCAGGCGGGGCTGGGGAAGCGCGCCACCCGTCGTCGGACGCAAGGGGGTGGTCGGCGGCAGGAGCGGGCGCAGGCCGGCGTCCTCCAGAACGCGTACGGCGGCTCGGCCGACGGATGGGGAGAGGTAGTTGGTGAAGGTGTCGGGCCAGAGGACGACTGTGCGGGGGTGACGCCCACCCCCCACGGGGGCCTGTGCCTGCCTTCGCCACCACCAGCGGGTGAAGGATTCCATGGCCAGCGGGGGGATGGGGCGCTCGGGTGCGATCCCGGCCAGCCGTTTACCGAGTCCCGCCAGCGGGGTCCGCGCCAGCCCGTTGAGCACGAGTGCGGCCGGGGCCGCGGTGTGCAGCCACTGGGGCAGCCGACCCATGGAGTAGTGGGAGGCGGGGCGTACCCGGCCCGCGTAGTGGTGGTGCAGGAATTCCGCCTTGTACGTGGCCATGTCGACGCCTACCGGGCAGTCGCTGCGGCAGCCCTTGCAGGAGAGGCAGAGGTCGAGGGCGTCACGCACCTCCGGCGACCGCCAGCCGTCCGTGATGACCTCGCCGGCGAGCATTTCGTGCAGCAGGCGCGCCCGCCCCCGGGTGGAGTGCTGCTCCTCTCCGGTGGCGCGAAAGGAGGGGCACATGACGTCGGAGGAGCCGGAACCGATCTCGGCATTACGGCACTTGGCGACTCCGACACACCTCCGCACCGCCGCCGAGAAGTCGCCGTCGTCGTGCGGGTAGCCGAACTCGACCGGGACCGGCCGTTTCGGGAGTACGTCGAAGCGGAGGTTCTCGTCCAGCCTCGCAGGGCGGACGAGCATTCCGGGGTTCAGTCCGGCGGACGGGTCCCAGAGATCCTTGAATCGGTTGAACAGGCCGACCAGCTCAGGGCCGTACATCTTCGGCAGCAGCTCGGCGCGGGCCTGGCCGTCGCCGTGTTCGCCGGAGAGTGAGCCGCCATAGGACACGACCAACTCGCCCAAGTCATAGGAGAATTGACGGAAGCGGCGGATGCCTGGAGGGGTCAGCAGATCGAAGTCGATGCGGATGTGGATGCAGCCGTCGCCGAAGTGGCCGTAGGGGGTGCCGCGCAGGCCGTGCTGGCCGAGCAGGGCGCGGAAGTCGCGTAGGTACGGGCCGAGTCGGGACGGCGGGACGGCGCAGTCCTCCCAGCCGGGCCAGGCCTCGCTGCCATCGGGCATACGGGTCGCGGTGCCCGACGCGTCCTCGCGTACCCGCCACAGCGCCCGCTGCCCGGCCGGGTCGGCGACCACGGTGTGGCCGGTGGTGCCGTCCGCTGCCGCCGCCCGGCACAGCGCCTCGGCACGGGCCGTCGCCTCGGCACGGCTCGCGCCGCCCATCTCGACGAACAGCCAGGCGCCGCCCTTCGGCAGCCCGGCCGCACCGCTCACCAGGTCGGCTGCCATCCCCTCGACGGTCATGGGGTGATGCGGGAGAAGGGTGTGCGCGGCCTCGGCGGCCGCGCTCTCGTCCGGGTAGCCGAGGACGGCCAGCGCCCGCGCCGCCGGGGTCTCCACCAGCCGGACCGATGCCTCCGTCAGCACCCCGAGGGTGCCCTCGCTGCCGGTGAGGGCACGGGCGAGGTCGGTGCCCGCCTCCGGCAGCAGCGCGTCCAGGGCGTAGCCGGAGATCCGGCGGGGAAGGTCGGGGTAGCCGGTGCGCAGAAGCGCCAACTCGCCGTCCACCAGGGCTTTTACGCCCTCCCGCAGGCGCGGCGGGAGTCCGGTCGGTGCGCCGTTGGAGTCCGTTCCGCGGCCGGCCCGCACCTGCTCGCCGCCGTACGTCAGCAGCTCCAGCTCCCGCACACTGTCGGCGGTGGTGCCCCAGACCACCGAGTGCGAGCCGCACGAGTTGTTGCCGATCATGCCGCCGAGGGTGCAGCGGCTGTGCGTGGACGGGTCGGGGCCGAAGGTCAGGCCGTGCGGGGCGGCCGCCGCCCGCAGGTCGTCCAGCACCACACCGGGCTGGACGACGGCCGTACGGGCCGCGGGGTCCAGCGACACGATCCGCCGCATGTAGCGGGTGAAGTCCAGCACCACGCCGACCCCGGTCGCCTGCCCCGCGATGCTCGTCCCACCGCCGCGCGGCACCACCGGCACGCCGTGCTCCCGGCACACCCGCAGCGCCGCCGCGACATCCTCCGCGTCCCGTGGCGCGACCACCGCTCTCGGCACCCGCCGGTAGTTGGACGCGTCCATCGTCATCAGTGCCCGGTCGGCCGCGGCGAACGAGACCTCCCCTCGTACCGCGGCCGCCAACTCCTGCTCCAGGTCCCGCTGCTTCTCCAGGTCCCGCTGCTCCGTCTCCGTACGATCAGCCATGCCCCCAGCCTGCCCACTCGGGCGGGTTCCTGGCGCCACGGCATGCCCGTCAGAGGGTGCCGGATGCGACGGATTCGGCGCAGAGCGGCCCACGAGCCGTGGTGCCGGCCCCGGACGGATGGAACCGGAAGAGGTTCTCCGGGTCGTGGACGGCCTTCAGCGCGGCCAGCCGCCGGTGCACCTCGGCGCCGTGGACGCTGCGCGCCACCTCCGCCGCGTCCGCCCGCTCCCCGTGCTCGCCGAAGAGGAAGTTCACGCTGCGGCCGAGCCGCCACGGCGCGACGGCCGCGAGCGCCTCGGCGTGCAGCGCCCGTACGGCCGCGAGATCGGTACCGTCCAGCGGCGAGAGCAGGCGCAGCGCGAACCGGGCGTCACGGTGGCCGACGGCGGATTCCCGGGAGTGCCCCGCCAACGCACCCCCGAGATGGTTGAGCTGGACCACGACCATCGCCGGGGCGGCCGGCCCGGTCAGCGCGGCCACCCGCCGCAGCGCCGCCGCGTCGAGCCCGCTGAGCAGCGCGTTGTCGCCGTTGTAGGCATGCGGATCGCTCGGGTCCCGGTGAATGGTGTGGGATTCCGCGTACGGCATCTCGCGCAGATCGTCGCTGACCCGCGGCCCGATCGCGCGCAGCGGCGCCACCAGCTTCTCGCCCTCTTCGGCGCTTCCCGTGTACGCGATCCGGATCTGCGCGAGATAGCGGCCGCGCAGCGACTCGGGCAGCTGCGGGATGTCCGGGTACGCGATCAGCGCGACGGATGAGGTCAGTTCGTCGGGGACGGTCTCGGTCCAGCGCAGATACGCCGCCAGCGCGTCGTCGACCAGATCGCCGCCGAACACCAACTGCCCGCCGTACAGGCTCGCCACCGGCACCAGCCCGAACTCCATCGCCGTCACCACGCCGAGACCGTGGCCGCCGCCGAGCAGCGCCCGGAACAGCTCGGGTTCGCTGTCGGCGGTGAGGTGCAGCCGCCGGGCGTCGGCGGTGACGAGATCGACGGCCCGCACCTGGTCCGCGGCGAACCCGAACGTACGGGCCAGCACCCCCACCCCGCCCCCGAGGGTGTACGAGATGACGCCGACGCCAGGGGAGGAGCCGTTGAGCGGCGCGAGCCCGTGCCGGGCGGCCTCTTCGATGACCGGGCCCCAGACGACGCCCGCCTCGACCCGCGCGGTACGGGCCGCCGCGTCCACCCATACACCGTCCATCCGCCGCGTACTGATCAGCAACCCGCCCTCGGTAGCGGCGGACAGCCCGTGTCCGGTGGCCTGCACGGCGACCGGCAGCCCCTGCTCGCGGGCGAACCCGACGGCCGCGGCCACGTCGTCGGCGCACTCCGCCCCGACGATGACGGCCGGCCGGTGCCGGTAGGCCGCCTGGAAACCGGACCGCTCGGCGTCGTAGCCGTCGTCTCCGGGGAGGAGGACGGGTCCCTGGACGCGGCGGGTGAGTCCGGTGAGGGCGGCGGGGTCGAGAACGGAAGCATGGCTCGTGCGGGCGAGGTCGTTGATCTCCATGCCCCGCACTCTGCTGCCATAACCTGACACCCGCCGTCATATATACGCCCTCATATATAAACCCGGGTGTGAAAGCCGACCGCCTCCTCTCCGTCCTCCTGCTCCTCCAGACCCGCGGCCGGGTCCCCGCGAGCGAGCTCGCCGAACGGCTGGAGGTCTCCACCCGCACCATCTACCGCGATATCGAGTCCCTGTCGGCGGCCGGTGTGCCGGTCTACGCGGAGCGCGGCCGGCACGGCGGGATCGCGCTCCTGCCCGGCTTCCGTACAGATGTGACCGGGATGACCACCGACGAGGCCCGCGCACTGTTCATCCTGGCCGCGCAGGGCGCGCACACCGCCCTCGGTCTGGACGACGCTCTGGGCTCGGCGCTGCGCAAGGTGATGGCGGCGCTGCCCGCACCGCACCGCCCGGCCGCCGAACTCGCGGGCCGGCGCATCCTCGTGGACCCGGACCGCTGGATGAGCGGGCCCCGCCCGGCCGTCGACCTGGGCACCCTCCACACCGCCGTCTTCACCGACCTGCGGCTGCGCATCCGCTACCGACACGGCGGCGAGACCCGGCTGCGGACCTACACCGTCGATCCGTACGGGCTCGCCGCCAAGGCCGGGACCTGGTACCTCGTCGCGGACCGGCGCGGCAGGCCGCGGCTGTTCCGCGCGGACCGGGTGGCGTCGGCCACCGTCACCGACGCGCCCGTGCGCCGCCGCGCGGGCGTGGAGCTGGCCGATGTCTGGCAGGTGCTGCGGCGCGAGGTGGAGGAGCGGCCGGCGCCGGTACGGGTGACCGCCCGGATCCGCCGGGACCGGCTGGATCTGGCCGTGCGCATCCTCGGCGGCGCGCTGACCGGCCCGCCACGAACGAGTGATGCCGGGGACGCGGGGGATACCGGGGACGCCGGGGGTACCGGGGACGCGGGGGATACCGGGGACGCCGGGCGCGCGAGTATCACCGAGGGCTCCGGAGAAGCCGACGACGGCTGGGCGACCATCGAGCTGGCGTACCCGGTCATCAGCGCCGTCCGCCAACTGCTCCAGTTCGGCGACTCCCTCGAAGTGCTCGCCCCGCCCGAGGCCCGCGAGGTGATGGCCCGCGCCGCGGCCGCCACCGCGGCCCGGTACACGTCCACCGTACGGCCCTCCGTCATCTCATCCGGTGGACGCGCCGCCGAAGCCCCCACCACGACGGATTAGGCTTCGCCTGTGGCTGATATCCAGATTCCCGCTGACATCAAGCCCGCCGACGGACGCTTCGGCGCGGGCCCCTCCAAGGTGCGTACGGAGGCGCTTGGCGCCCTCGCCGCCACCGGTAGCTCTCTTCTCGGTACGTCCCACCGCCAGGCCCCGGTCAAGAACCTGGTCGGCAAGGTGCGCGACGGCGTACGCGATCTCTTCCAGCTCCCCGAGGGCTACGAGGTCGTCCTGGGCAACGGCGGCTCCACCGCGTTCTGGGACATCGCGACGCACGGCCTGATCGAGAACAAGTCCCAGCACCTGTCCTTCGGCGAGTTCTCCTCCAAGTTCGCCAAGGCCGCCAAGCTCGCGCCCTGGCTGGCGGAGCCCACCGTCATCTCCGCCGAGCCCGGTACGCACCCGGAGCCCGCGGCCGAGGCGGGCGTGGACGTCTACGCGTTCACCCACAACGAGACCTCGACCGGTGTCGCCGCCCCGATCAAGCGCGTCGCGGGCGCCGACTCCGGCTCCCTCGTCCTGGTCGACGCCACCTCCGGCGCCGGCGGCCTCCCCGTGGACATCACCGAGACCGATGTCTACTACTTCGCGCCGCAGAAGTCCTTCGCCGCCGACGGCGGTCTGTGGCTGGCGGCCTTCTCCCCCGCCGCCCTGGAGCGCGCCCGCGCCATCCACGCGTCCGGCCGCCACATCCCCGAGTTCTTCTCGCTCCCCACGGCGATCGACAACTCCCTCAAGAACCAGACGTACAACACCCCGGCCCTGTCCACCCTCTTCCTCCTCAACGAGCAGCTGGAGTGGATCAACGGCCAGGGCGGCCTGGACTGGGCGGTCCGCCGCACCGCCACCTCCTCCCGCACCCTCTACGGCTGGGCCGAGGACTCCAAGCACGCCACCCCGTTCGTCACCGACCCGGCCAAGCGCTCGCAGGTCATCGGCACGATCGACTTCACCGACGACATCGACGCGGCCGCCATCGCCAAGGCCCTGCGCGCCAACGGCATCGTCGACACCGAGCCCTACCGCAAGCTCGGCCGCAACCAGCTGCGCGTCGCGATGTTCCCGGCGATCGACCCGGCGGATGTCGAGGCACTGACGGCCTGCATCGATTACGTCATCGAGAAGCTGTAGCGGAGGCGCCGCCGTCGCGGCTTCCGACGGGCCCCGGCGGGCAACTGCCGGGGCCTGTTCGTTGCCGGGGCTCGTTCGTTGCCGGTGCGATGCCGATGGCGACGCCTCGGGCAGGTGACGCCCGGTCGCCTCAGCTGCCCAACCACACCTCCTTCAGGTCGCCTTCGGCGCGTTCCGAGCGGCGGACCCGGAAGACGGACACCTTCAGGTCCTCCGTGGCGCTCCAGCCGAAGTCGCCGAAGCCCCCGAGGAAGAGGTCGGTGTAGGCACCCCAGTTGCCATAGCCGGGGTCGTCGGGCTCTTCGGGGTCCATGTACACATCCCTCACCGACGCGGGATCGATCCCTACGGCGCGCAGCAGTTCCTCCGGGTCGCCGTGGACCTCGATCCCCGGGTCGGCGTCACCCCACCCGCTGGCGTCCACCTGCCGGCCCCCGGGCAGGTCCACCAGATCCTGGTAATAGTTGAGCCCGTAGTCCATGTGCATCGTCCCGACGATCCGGGCCTCCGGATTCAGCTCGCGTTGCAGTTCGACCTCCTCGTCCATCCCGCAACCCATGCCGTAGTCACCCAGCGCGGGGTCGCTGACCCACACGTAGTTGCCCCAGCAGCCGACGGCGACATAAGCGAGCTCGGCACGCTCCGTGGGCTCCTCCAGCTCTCCCCTCCGGCGGGCCGGCAACTGCTCCAGGACCTCATCGACGGTGCCCAGCGTCTCGACTATTCGACGGGCCCGCACCGGGTCATGCGGTTCCAGGGCCGGCGGACCGCCGATCGCCCCCGGCTCGGGGAACGGCGGGAAGTACATCATCAGTTCGGTCGTGCTGCCCCGCCACGGCCTCACACGGTCAGGGTGATCGACCCACGCCCCGACGAATTCGGGCTTCTCGTCCTCGCCTGCGTTCTTCTCGTCATCGTCAACGTTCACCATGCTTCGAAGGCTAACCACGCCCACTGACAACGCGGTTGGGCCGGCCGCGCCCCCGTTACCGACGGCGGCAACCCGGTCTTCGCGCTGGGCCTGACCGCGCTCCTGGACGGCTTCGAAGAGGTGTCATCGCCACCCGTACGCGGCCGAACGGGTGAACCCGGGCATGACGAAACGGTCCGCTTGTGCCTGTATGGGGACATGAAGATTCCAGCGACCCCCGGCCTGGCCCCCTTCGAGCGGCAGGGGACGGTCCTGCTCACCTCGTTCAAGCGGGACGGCACCGGCGTCGGCACACCGGTCAATATCGCCATCGACGGCGACCACGCGTACTTCCGCACGTACGGCAGCGCCTGGAAGGCGAAGCGGATGCGGAACTTCCCCGAGGTGGAGATCTGCGCCTCCACCCTGCGCGGCCGGCCCACCGGCCCGGCCCTCAAGGCGCGGGTACGGCTGCTCGACCCGGAGACCCGGGAGTACCGGCGCGCGGAGCGCTCCCTGACCCGTAAGTACCCGCTGATCCACGGGCTGTTGGTGCCGCTGGCGCACCGCCTCAAGAAGGAGAAGACGCTGCATTACGAGCTGCGGCTGATCGAAGGGGACGGGGAAGGGCAAGGGGAAGGGGAAGACCGGGGGGACGGGGCGGATGAGGGGGGCGGGGGTGCCGGAGCCGAAAGCGGCGGCACCCCGTAGGCCCGGCCTCCGGCACCCGCCGCCCGCCGCTACCCGCCGTCCCCGCTACCCGCCGCTCCCGCTAATCGCGCCGCCGCACCAGCTTCCGCAGCACCATGACCAGCGCCGTGGCCCCGAGCAGGACCATCGCCCCCTTGCCGAAGCTGGGCTGCGCCCCCGCATCCCCCGGATTCCCGGAACTCCCTGCCCCCGCACCGCCGTTGCTGCTCCCTCCCGGCGCCGGATGCCCCTCCCCCGGGCCATCGCCCTTCGCCGACTCCGGAAGCTGGTCGTCCGTCAGCCCGGTCGGCTCGACCTCGCTGCCCGGCCCCTCGGACCCGTACATCAGCGTCCGGCCGTCGGGGGCGAAGGTGACCGACTCCCCCTGCTGCTGGATCGGCACGCCCACGCTGCCGATGTCCTTCGGGCGGCCGTCCTGCCAGCGGTACATCCGGCCACCGAAATAGCTGCGCAGCGCCAACCGTGTGCCGTCCGGGGAGAACGCGCCGTCGGTCACCCACAGGTCGATCGGCGAAACCTTGCGGAAGGTGTTGACGCCGGAGGTGGTGAGCCGCTGCGGGCCCTCGTAGAGCGCGCCGCCGCCACCCTGCTTCTTGCTGGCGATATAGACCCGGCCGGTCTTGGGGTGCACCATCAGCGCTTCCGCGTCGCGCGGCCCGTCCGCGTACTTCACGGTGAACTGGGCGGCGTTGACCGTGGCATCACGCAGCCGCTTCGGCTCGGGAAAGCGGTAGACCCACACGTGGTCCCACGTACCGTCGCGGTTGTCACCGATATCGCCGATGTAGACATTGCCGTCCGGGCCGATCGAGATCGCCTCGACGTCACGGGGCGCGCCGATCCCGCGCAGGGTGACGGTGGCGACGGTACGCCCCGACGCGGCATCGACGGCGTAGATGTACGGGCCGTCATCACTGTCGTTGTGGGTCCAGTAGACACCGGGGTGCGCGCGGCTGGCCGCCAGACCGCTGGACTCGGTGATCCTGGCATCACTGATCTTGAAGCCGTCGGGCTCATCGGCGGCGGCCGGCCCGGCCGCCGCGTACAGGACCATCCCCGCGGCACCGGCCGCGCACAGAAGCGAACGCATGGGCACAGACTGCCATCCCGGCCCGCGGTACGCCGGGCGTGTCGAGCGTCACGTACCAGGCAGTAAGGTTTGTCGGCCATCATGGCCGGATGAGGATCATGTTCGTCGGTGACTCGATGACAGTTGGGCACACCGGCGATTTCACGTGGCGCTATCGCATGTGGCAGCACCTGCAGGCGACGTTCGACGGCGGCTACCGCATCGTCGGACCGCGCCATACGCTCCATGACACCCTCCAGGACACCCCCACCTCACACGAGTACGGCGACCCCGGCTTCCCCGGCCCGGCCCGCCGCCACCTCGCCGGCTGGGGCGAGGGCTGGCTGCACATGGCGCCCCTGATCGGCGACGCGGTACGCCGCCACAACGCCGACACGCTGCTCGTCTCGCTGGGCCTCATAGACCTCGGCTTCTACACGAACGCCGACCAGACAGCGGAAAACGTCCGGCACTTCGTGACCGAGGCGCGCGCGGCCGCCCCGCACATACGGGCCGTACTGATGCCCGTCATACCCAACGTGCGAGCGGTCACCGACACCGCATTCGGCGAGCAGTGCGCACGCTTCAACGAACTGCTGGCCAAGGCCGTCGCCGACCTCTCCACGCCCGCCTCACCACTGCTCCTCGCCTCCGAACCGGCCGGGTGGGAAATCGACCGCGCGACGTACGACGGGACACATCCGTCGGCGTCGGGCGAGCATCTGCTGGCGGGGGCGTTCGCCGATGCGATGCATCAGGCGTGGGGGGCCGGGGGTCCGTACGTGGCACGCGAGGACCTGGCGGCGACGGCGCTGTCCTAGACGAGTAGGTCCTATGGCCTGTCCGATGGGTCAGGGCCGGGCCCGTGGAACGGATCCACGCGGACGACCTCCGCGCGGATCCGTCGACCGGAGGTCAGTCGAGATCCTCCGAATAGTCGGTCGTGGAGCAACCCTCGACCTCGCCGTCCTCGGCCACCCTGCCCGCCGGCACCTTGAAGTCCGGGGTGCAATTGAGGAACCGCAGCCCGGCCTTGAGGAGCTGCCGCCGCTGGTCGTCGCTGCTCGGGTCGACGGCGAAGTCGTCGCCGATCATGAGGTCGTCCTGTTCGTCCTCGTCCCCCTTGACGGCGGTCTGGAACGCCTCCATGTCCTCGACGGTGATGAAGTCGACGTCACCGTCGCCGCCCGCCGGGTCCTCGCACTCGCCACCGCCGTTGATACCCGTCATCCCCATGGCCTCCACCTGCTGCACCTCTTGGGGCGAGGCGATGTCGACGGACTCGCAGCTGAGCGTCGACGTGAGGAAGTCCCCGGCTCCCTGAGGCGAATCCGCGGAGGGCAGGCCGCAGGCGGAAACCGATGCCAAGGCGAAAACGGTTCCGGCGATGGCAAGTGTTCGGTGGAAACGCATGACGTTCCTTTGCAGATGTGGCTTTGAGCCGAGCGCGCCGACCGGATGAGGCAGTGCCTCGGCTGCGAGGGTGAAGAAAGCCATCCACTCTCCCCCGCTCCCCCGCCAGGATGAGTTTGACCGGGACATGGTAAGCGAAGCCGCATGTCAGCGGAGGCCGTCGCCCCGAGCCCCCCTCGCCCCACCACGACGCACCCGCCCACGCCCTTGATTGGAGCGCACTCCAAGGCGTTGGCTGAGCAACCATGGAGTACACGCAGCTCGGACGCACCGGACTCAAGGTCAGCCGACTCGTCCTCGGGACGATGAACTTCGGACCTCAGACGGACGAGGCCGACAGCCACCTCATCATGGACGCCGCGCTCGACGCGGGCGTCAATTTCTTCGACACCGCCAACGTCTACGGATGGGGCGAGAACAAGGGCCGCACGGAAGAGATCATCGGCACCTGGTTCGCCAAGGGCGGCGGCCGACGCGACAAGACCGTGCTGGCCACCAAGGTCTACGGCAACATGGCGGCCGACGGCGGGCAGGTCTGGCCCAACCAGGACAAGCTCTCCGCCCTCAACATCCGGCGCGCGGTCGACGCCAGCCTCAAGCGGCTGGGTACCGACCACATCGATCTGTACCAGTTCCACCACGTCGACCGCACGACGCCCTGGGACGAGATCTGGCAGGCCATCGACGTCCTGGTCCAGCAGGGCAAGATCCTCTACGCGGGGTCCTCGAACCACGCCGGCTGGCATCTCGCCCAGGCCAACGAGGCGGCCCGGCGGCGCGGTTCGTACGGCCTGGTCAGCGAGCAGTGCCTGTACAACCTCGCCGAGCGGCGCGCCGAGATGGAGGTCATCCCGGCGGCCGAGAGCTACGGGCTGGGCGTCATCCCCTGGTCGCCACTGCACGGCGGGCTGCTGGGCGGCGCCATCCGCAAGGAGCGGGAGGGCGGCGCGGCGCGTTCGGGCTCCGGGCGGTCCGGCGACGCGCTCGCCAACTCGGCGATCCGCGCCCAGATCCAGGCGTACGAGGACCTGCTCGACAAGTACGGCCTGGAGCCCGGCGAGGTCGCACTGGCCTGGCTGCTCACCCGGCCCGGGGTGACCGGGCCGATCGTCGGCCCGCGGACCGCGGAGCAGCTCGCCTCCGCGCTGCGCGCCGTCGAGCTGACGCTGCCGGACGGGCTCCTCGCGGACCTGGACGAGATCTTCCCGGGGCCCGGCCCGTCGCCGGAGGCCTTCGCCTGGTGAGTGACGTCCGGTACGGCGGCGCCCGGCGGTCGGGCGTTGCCGTACCGGGCACGGCGGCGTACCTGGAAGGTCAGCGGACGGCGGCCGCCACGATCACGACGACGAGCAGCACGGCGAAAAGACCGGACATGATCCGGTTACGGGTTTGGGGATCCACCCGATGAGCGTAACCGGACCGGTTCGGGACGCGTCAGCCAGCCGTCAGTGACCCAGCGGCCAGGTCGCCACGGACTCGTACCGCGGCTGGTTGCCCGCGACGCCGGCGACGGGCGGATGGCTGCGCACGAGAGCCAGCTCGCCGACCGTCCACGGCGTGCCCTCGAAGTGGGAGAGCCCGGCCGCGAAGGGGGCCAGGCCCAGGTCGGTGCGGTTCCTGGCGAGCGTGAGATGCGGGTGGTACGGGCGGTGGTCGGCCATCGGCACGCCGGCCCGGCGCGCTCCCGCCTCCGCCGAGTCCGCCAGCTTCCGCATGGTCTCCCGGTCGCCCTCGGCGCCCGCCCACACCACCCGGTCGTCGAACCGTCCGCCATCCGCGATCCGCAGCTCGTACGGCGGGTGCCGATGCGCGGCCCGCGCCAGCCGCTCCTCCAGCTCGGGCAGCACCTCGACCGGCACTTCCCCGAAGAACGCGAGGGTGAAGTGCCAGCCGTCCGGCCCGGTCCAGCGCAGCCGGTCCGCGCCGGGGAGTTCCTTCAACTGCGCCACCTCATCGGCCAGTTCGGCGATGGCGGGGGCGGGCGGGAGGATGGCGGCGAAGAGTCTCATGGGCCAGAGTCTTGCGTATCCGCGGTCCGCTGCGCTGTGCCGGGGCCGTCTTGGTTGCTCGCCGTCTTCGGCTGTCCCGCCGTGGGGGTTCCTCGCCGTTGTTCCCCCACTGCCTGAAGGGCGTGGGAGGTGCCCCCATGCGGCGGGCGGTGCCGCTGCGCGGGGCTGTCGGGTGCGGTGACGAGCCTCCGGACTTCGTCCTGCGGCCCGTCCCCTCCCGTTGTGGTGGGGAGGGAGGAGGTGAGTGGGGGCGTTCCTGCGTCGCCTCCTGCTGCTCGTCGTCCGCAGGCACCGGTTTGGGGAAGGCTGTCAGGACGGCGCGCGCCCTCACGTCTTTTCACTACCCACCCACGGGAGGGGCCGGACCGCAGGACGGAGTCCAGAGGTCCGGCACCGCGGCCGAACAGCCCCGCGCAGCGGCACCGGCCAGCCGCAGCAACCACGGCGGGAAAGCCAAAGACGGCCCGGACAGAGCGTCGCGGACCGGCGAGGACCAGGCCGATCACGGCACCGGCCGCGAGCGAGACCGCACCGCCGGCGAGGAAACCGATCCGGGCGCCGTACGTGTCGGTGACCCAGCCGACCAGCGGCGCGCCCAGTGGCGTACCGCCCATGAAGACCATCATGAACAGGCTCATCACCCGGCCGCGCATCAGCGGATCGGTGGCCATCTGGATGCTCGAATTGGCGGTGACGTTGATCGTCAGGCCGACCATGCCGATGGGCGCGAGGAGCGCCGCGAAGATCCAGAAGGAGGGGGCGAGGGCGGCGGTGATCTCCAGGGCGCCGAACACCATCGCCGCGCCCACCAACAGCCGCAGAGGGGACGAACCGCGTCGCGCCGCGAGCAGCGCGCCGATCAGCGATCCGCCCGCCATCAGGCCGTTGAACAGGGCGTATGTACCGGCGTCGGCGTGGAAGACCTGGTAGACGAACGCGGTCAGCCAGATCGGGAAGTTGAAGCCGAAGGTGCCGATGAAGCCGACCAGCATGATGGGCCAGATCAGTTCGGGCCGTCCGGACACATAGCGCAGGCCCTCTCGCAGCTGGCCCTTGCTGCGCGGGACCCGGTCGACCGGGTGGAGGTCGGCGGTGCGCATCATCAGCAGTCCGGCGATCGGCGCGATGAACGACAGGCCGTTGAACAGGAACGCCCAGCCGCTGCCGAAGGCGGTGATCAGCACGCCGGCGACGGCCGGGCCGATCAGGCGCGCGGACTGGAAGTTGGCGGAGTTGAGGCTGACGGCGTTCCGCAGATCGTCCGGGCCGACCATCTCGACGACGAAGGCCTGGCGGGACGGGTTGTCGAGGACGGTGACCAGGCCGACGGCGAAGGCCACCAGGTAGACGTGCCAGACCTGCACGTGGCCGCTGAGGGTGAGCGCGGCGAGGGCCAGGCCGGTGAGGCCCATGGCGGACTGGGTGATCAGCAGCAGCTTGCGCTTGGGGAAGCGGTCGGCGATCACGCCGCCGTACAGCCCGAAGAGCAGCATGGGGAGAAATTGCAGCGCGGTGGTGATGCCGACGGCCCAGGAGGAGCCGGTGAGGCTCAGGACCAGCCAGTCCTGGGCGATGCGCTGCATCCAGGTGCCGGTGTTGGACACCACCTGGCCGGTGGCGAAAAGGCGGTAGTTGCGTATGCGGAGCGAACTGAACGTGCCCTTGCGCGGTGTGGCGGCGGGGCCCGTGGCGGTACCGGCAGTGGCGGTACCGGCGGCATCCGGGCCGGCGGCGGCACCCGGGGCGGAGCCCGAGGCGGTCGCGGTCGCGTCGTCGGAAACCGTGTCGTGGTCGGAGTTCGGTGCGGGGGCGGAGTGTGCTCCGGATCCCGTACTCAAAGTGGGTTCGCCTCCTTGGCCTGGGGTTCTACAACTCTGCGAGTTTCTCCAGCACGGGCGCGGCGGCCCGCAGCTTCGCCCACTCGTCGTCGTCCAGCCCGGAGGCCAGCTCGGCGAGCCAGGCGTTGCGCTTGCGGCGGCTCTCTTCGAGCATCGCCTCGGCCTGTTCTGTCTGCGTGACGACCTTCTGGCGGCGGTCGTCGGGGTGCGGCTCCAGCCGGACCAGCCCCTTGGCCTCCAGCATGGCCACGATGCGGGTCATCGACGGCGGCTGCACATGCTCCTTGCGGGCCAGCTCACCGGGGGTGGCGTGGCCGCACCGGGCAAGGGTGCCGAGCACCGACATCTCGGTAGGGCTGAGCGACTCGTCGACCCGCTGGTTCTTGAGTCGGCGGGACAGGCGCATCACTGCGCCCCGCAGAGCGCTCACGGCAGCAGCATCGTCGCCGCTGGACAGTTCCGGCATGTTCATTAGGGTAACTCATTACCTTATCTAAGTAAAGCCTTCGATCACCCGCCCTCGGGATCACCCATATGAGTGAGGACCCGGCCGAAAGTGACACGCCTGACCAGGTCGTGCAGGGACGGTGTCCGTATGGGATCGAGAGTGCTCAGCCTGCGGGTCGAAGGGGAGCTGCTGGAGCGCGTTCGGCAGCACGCCGCAAAACGCGGAATGAGCGTCCAGGACTATGTGGTCCGGACGCTCATTCGCGATGACTTCGACGAACGCTTCAAGTCGTCGGTCGACGAGACGGAGAGGTTCTACAGCGGTGCCGCGATAGAGGCCCCGGGGGCTACTTGACGCCTTGTCGGGGTTATTCGCAGTGCGCCGGGCTTCAGCCCGGACGCCCTTGAGGTCGGTTCTGATCCCTCCGTACTGAGCCATAAGCCAAGTAGAACGGTGATGGGCATGCAGCTTCGTTACGCCTTCCGTATCGAGCCGGGCCCCGGTCAACGCATCTCGCTGAACCAGGCATTCGGCTGCGCACGGGTGGTGTGGAACGACTGCCTTCGGGCACGGCGGGACGCGCGCGCCGAGGGCCTGCCGTATCCGAAGTCGGCCCAGCTATCGAAGCGGTTCATCACCGAGGCGAAGCGCACCCCGCAGAGGGCATGGCTCGGGGAGGTTTCCGCCGTGGTGCTGCAACAGTCCCTGCGGGACCTGGACACGGCGTACTCCAACTTCTTCGGGAGCATCAAGGGCACCCGCAAGGGGCCGAAGATCGGTGAGCCCCGAATGAAGACGAAGCGGGACAATCGACAGGCCGTGAGGTTCACCGCGAATGCCCGCTGGTCGATCACAGCGGACGGGAAGCTGAATCTTCCCAAGATCGGACCTGTGCAGGTCCGCTGGTCCCGCGCGTTGCCGTCCGTGCCGTCCGTGCCGTCCACCGTGACCGTGACCGTGATCAAAGACTCGTCCAACCGGTACTGGGCGAGCTTCATCGTGGAGACCGACCCAGCGGCCGAGATCCTGCCCCCGGCCGGAGGAGACCAGGGCATCGACCTTGGCCTGACCCACTTCGCAGTTATGGCCGACGGGTCACGGATCAAGTCCCCTCGCTTCCTGCGCAGGGCCGAGAAGAAGCTCCGCCGTGAGCAGCGCCGCCTGTCCCGCAAGGCCAAAGGCTCGAACAACCGCGACAAGCAGCGGGTCAAAGTCGCCAGGGCACACGCCAAGGTGGCCGACGCGCGCAAGGACTTTCACCACAAGCTCTCGACCAAGCTGATTCGCGAGAACGAAGCCATCAGCGTGGAGACCTTGAGTGTGAAGGGTCTTGCCCGTACCCGGCTGGCCAAGTCCGTGCACGACGCGGGATGGTCGACGTTCGTCAACATGCTGGAGTACAAAGCCGCCAGGTACGGCCGCATGCTCACCAAGGTGGACCGGGCGTTCCCGTCCTCCCAGGTGTGTTCCGCCTGCGGGCATCGAGACGGACCCAAGCCCCTGCACATCCCGGCATGGACCTGTGACCGGTGCGGCACCCGACACGACCGCGACCACAACGCGGCGAAGAACGTGAAGTACGAAGGGCGGCGCATCCGCGCCGTGTAGAGCAGTACCACCCACCCCCGGGCCGGGGGCCCTTGTCGGGTAACCGCCAAGGTAAACGCCTGCGGAGCGCACGTAAGACCAGGGTTTGCCCCGGCAGCGCGCACAACACCCACCAGCGTGGGGAGGAAGCAGGAACCCAGCTCAAGGCAAACCGTGGCAACGGACGCCAGCGAGGGAATCGCCCACGCTCACGTGGGCGAGGAGGTCAATTGACGCCCAGGAGCTGCTCGATCGGGTTCAGCAGGAAGTAGACGAGGAAGCAGAGCCCGACCGCGTCCAGCAGCCACGGGATCTTCTTGAAGTGTCCGGTCGCGGTCCGCAGCAGGATGTACGCCAGGACGCCGATGCCGATGCCGTTGGTGATGCTGTACGTGAAGGGCATCGAGATCATCGTCAGGAACGCCGGGATACCGACGGTGAAGTCGCCCCAGTCGATGTCCCGGACGTTCGAGGCCATGATCAGGAAGCCGACGACGACCAGCGCCGGCGTCGCGGCCTGCGAGGGCACCACGGTCGCCAGCGGTGTGAAGATCAGCGCGAGCAGGAAGAGGCCACCGGTCATCAGGTTCGCCAGGCCCGTGCGGGCCCCCTCGCCGACGCCGGCCGTGGACTCCACGAAGCAGGTGTTGGCGGAGGCGGAACCGGCGCCGCCGGCCGCGACCGCGATGCCGTCCACCATCAGGATCCGGCCCATGCCCGGCAGATTGCCGTCCTTGTCGGTCAGCCCGGCCTCCTCGCCGACGCCGATGATGGTGCCCATCGCGTCGAAGAAGCCGGACAGCAGCACGGTGAAGACGAACAGGCAGCCGGTGAGCAGGCCGACTTCCTTGAAGCCGCCGAAGAGGCTGATCTCGCCGATCAGGCCGAAGTCGGGCGCGCCGACGATCTGGTCCGGCACGTTCGGGACGGCGAGGCCCCAGGCGGCGTCCGGGATGTCGGCGACCGCGTTGATGATGATCGCGACGACGGCCATGGTGACCATCCCGATGAGGATCGCACCCTTGGTCCGCCGCACGATCAGCATGAACATCAGCACCAGGCCGAGGACGAAGACCAGCACCGGCCAGCCGGCGAGCTGACCGCCCTGGCCCAGGCCCATCGGGACGGTGGTGTGCGCGGCGTCCGGGTTACGGGTCACAAAGCCCGCGTCGACCAGGCCGATCAGCGAGATGAACAAGCCGATGCCGATCGCGATGGCCCGCCGCAGCCCGTTGGGGATGGCGTCCATCACCCGCTGCCGCAGACCCGAGGCGACCAGGATCATCAGCACCAGACCGGCGAGCACGACCATGCCCATCGCGTCCGGCCAGCTCATCTTGGGGGCGAGCTGCAGGGAGACGACGGCGTTGATGCCCAGGCCGGCGGCGATGGCGATCGGGACATTGCCGATGACACCCATCAGGACGGTGCACAGGCCAGCCATCAGCGCGGTAGCGGTGACCAGCTGGGCATTGTCGAGGTGATGGCCGAACTTGTCTGTACCGGCGCCGAGAATGATCGGGTTCAGCACGATGATGTAGGCCATCGCGAAGAACGTCGCCAGACCGCCGCGCAGTTCGCGGCCGACCGTCGACCCCCGCTCGGAGATCTTGAAAAACCGGTCGAGGCTGCCCTTGGCGGGGTGACCTGGACTCTTGAGGGGGTCGACCGGCGTGGTGGTCGAGGGCGGCATGGGCGGACCTCAGTCGGACGGGCCTGGGGGAGGCGCGGGGGCCCGAGGGCCCGGAATACGTACTCGAACAGAAAACATGAGTGACTGGATCAATTTGGATAAAGCAACGAGCCAATCCAGTCAGATCCAGAAAGGTTCAGTATGAATAAACAATGCGCTGATCGCTATCTCCGCGCGTAGACCCTTGTGGCGTACGGCCTCCACCGCCGCCCGCAGGCGCCGTGCACCCTCCCCGTAAGCTGAACCCATGTGGAAAAGGTCCGAACTGCGCGAGGCCCCGGCGCCTCTCGAAGGTCCCGTCGTCGGCACGATCACCGGCGGCACCATCATCTGGTTCGTGCTCTTCCTCGGCCAGCTCCCCTTCTACGGCTGGTACGCCGACCGCGATCTCGCCTGGTGGGTGTGGACCTGCCTGGCCGGCGGCGGCCTCGGCCTGCTCGGCATCTGGTACGTCCGCAAGCGCGATGCCGCCATCAAGCGCGCGGCGTCCGACGCCCCCTGAGCGGACGCGGCACCGCGGCACCCAGCGGGTGAAGTGCGCATTCCGCCCGTAACGTCGGGGGCATGACGCAGCGGGCGAAGACCGACGTCGAGGAACCCGAACCGGACGGCACACCCGCCGGCAGGACCGTCCCCGCTCCTGCCCACCGCGGACTGACCGCCGCCGAGGTCGCCGAACGGGTGGCCCGGGGCGAGGTCAACGACGTCCCCGTGCGGTCCTCCCGCTCGACCGTCGAGATCATCCGCGCCAACGTCCTCACCCGGTTCAACGCCATCATCGGCGTACTGTTCGTGATCATCCTGGTCGTCGGCCCGATCCAGGACGGTCTGTTCGGCTTTGTCATCGTCGCCAACACCGGCATCGGCATCGTCCAGGAGCTGCGCGCCAAGCGGACCCTGGACAACCTCGCGGTCATCGGCGAGGCCAGGCCGACCGTGCGGCGCGACGGCATGGCCGCCGAGATTTCCACCTCCGAGGTCGTCCTCGGCGATGTGATCGAACTCGGGCCCGGCGACAAGGTCATCGTCGACGGCGAGGTACTGGAGACCGACGGCCTGGAGATCGACGAGTCGCTACTGACCGGCGAGGCCGACCCGGTCCTGAAGCGGCCCGGCGAGCGGATGATGTCCGGCAGCTTCGTCGTCGCGGGCGGCGGCGCGTTCGCCGCGACCAAGGTCGGCCGCGAGGCGTACGCGGCCCAGCTCGCCGAGGAGGCCAGCCGGTTCACCCTGGTCCACTCCGAGCTGCGTACCGGCATCAGCCAGATCCTCAAGTACGTGACCTGGATGATGGTCCCGACCGCCATCGGCCTCATCCTCAGCCACCTCCACACGCTCAACCTGGCGGGCGACGAGGCCGTCCGCCGGATGGTGGCCGGCATCGTCCCGATGATCCCCGAGGGGCTGGTCCTGCTGACCTCGGTCGCCTTCGCGATCGGCGTCATCCGGCTCGGCCGCCGGCAGTGCCTGGTACAGGAGCTGCCCGCCATCGAGGGGCTGGCCCGGGTCGATGTGGTGTGCCTGGACAAGACCGGCACGCTCACCGAGGGCGGGATGGACGTCAGCGAGCTGCGTCCCCGGAACGGGTCGGACGAGGCGTATGTCAGGCAGGTGCTGGGCGCCCTCGGCGAGTCCGACCCGCGGCCCAATGCCTCCCTCCAGGCGATCATCGATGTCTGTCCCGCCGATGCCGGCTGGCGCTGCACCGAGTCGCTCCCGTTCTCCTCCGCCCGCAAATACAGCGGCGCCTCCTTCAACGGCCCGGACGGCGAGAGCACCACCTGGCTGCTCGGCGCCCCCGACGTGCTGCTGCCGGCCGGCGACCCCGGCCTCGCCGAGATCGACGACCTCAACTCCCGGGGCCTGCGGGTGCTGCTGCTGGCCCGTTCCGCCAAGGAACTGGACGACCCCGAGGTGGCGCGCGGCGTACGGCCCGCCGCGCTGGTCGTCCTCGAACAGCGGCTGCGTCCGGACGCCACGGACACCCTGCGCTACTTCGAGGAGCAGGGCGTCCAGGCCAAGGTCATCTCCGGCGACAACGCGGTGTCGGTGGGCGCGGTGGCAGGCAAGCTGGGGCTGCCGGGCGCGGACGCACCGGTGGACGCCCGCCGGCTGCCGGCCGATACGGACGGCATGGCATCCGCCGTCGAACAGGGCGCGGTGTTCGGCCGGGTCACCCCGCAGCAGAAACGGGAGATGGTCGCCGCCCTCCAGTCGCGCGGCCACAACGTCGCGATGACCGGCGACGGCGTCAATGACGTCCTCGCCCTCAAGGACGCGGACATCGGCGTCGCGATGGGCTCCGGCAGCGAGGCCACCCGGGCCGTCGCACAGATCGTCCTGCTGAACAACAGTTTCGCGACGCTGCCGTCCGTCGTCGCCGAGGGCCGCCGGGTGATCGGCAACATCACCCGCGTGGCGACCCTCTTCCTCACCAAGACCGTCTACTCGGTCCTGCTGGCGATCCTGGTCGCCTGCTGCCGGATCCCCTACCCGTACCTGCCGCGCCACCTCACCCTGCTGTCCACCCTGACCATCGGCGTCCCGGCGTTCTTCCTGGCCCTCGCCCCCAACAAGGAGCGCGCCAGACCACACTTCGTACGGCGCGTGATGCGGTACGCGGTCCCGTCCGGCCTCATCACGGGCGCCGCCGCCTTCGCCACCTATCTGCTGGCCCGCGGCCACTACAGCGGCCCGGACGCGCTGGCCGCCGAGACCAGCGCGGCGACGCTGACGCTCTTCCTCACCGCGATGTGGGTGCTGGCGATCATCGCCCGCCCCTACACGTGGTGGCGGATCGGCCTGGTGCTGGCGATGGGCGCGGGCTTCCTGATCGTCCTGATCACGCCCTGGCTGCAGCGGTTCTTCGACCTGAGGCTGGTCGGTACGACGATGCCGTGGGCGGCGACGGGCATCGCGGTGGTCGCGGCGCTGCTGCTGGAGATCACTTGGCGGTGGGTGGGCCGCAGGTACCCGGTTTGAGGGCGCCGCCCTGTTCGCCTAGGCTCCATGTTCATGACATTCAACACGGGGGACCTCGCGCACGAGATCCTGGCGCGCGGCGGACATGGACACGGCCACACCACCCACACCAGCACGGGCGGCACCGACTACGGGGACGACAGCGACAGCAGCACGGACTGGGTGATCTGGCCGGTCCTCGCCATCGGCGTGATCGTGTTCGTCGTGACCCTCGCCAAGAAGCTCCGCTCCCGCTGAGCCCGTGCGGCGGGCGCCCGCACCGTGTGCGGCCCGCCCGCCGTCACCACCGGCGTCAGTCGAACCAGCGGGCCTCCGCCAGCTCCTCGCCCCGGTCCGGGTCCTCCAGGAGTGCGGCGACCTCGAAGCGGCGGGGCCATTGCGCGGCGGCCCAGGAGAGACCGGCTGCGACGCCCTCCAGAGTCGCGGCGTGCAGCGTGGCGTCCGGGGTCCAGCGCCAGTCGAGTTCCGTACCGTCCCCCAGGACGAGCGCCTCGTGCTCGACGTACGCGTCGGGGGTGGCGGGGCCGAGCAGTACGCGGACCGCGTCGGGGACCTCGTGCCGTACGCCCTCGGAGCGCACCTCCGCGCTGACCGCCTCGCTCAGCCGCCGTACCTGAAGCAGCTCCGCCAGGGCGGCGGCCCGCGTCGGCCGGACCGGCAGCAGCGCGCGACCCGCCGCCAACGGCATCAGGTCCGGCGCGTCGGCGACCACGGCATCCGCCGCGTCCACGACCCGGACCTCCCCGTCGATCACCACCCTCAGCTCATCGGGCAGCGTCACCTGGTCGGGGTCGAGGTCGGTCAACGCCCCGTACAGCGCGTGCAGTTGGGCCGCCCCGACTGTCAGCTCCTCGTCCGCCAGCCGCCCCAGCAGCTCCGCCGCGCCGCCCGGCTCGTCCAGCAGCGCCGCGACCGAGGTGCGTACGCCGAGCGCGCGCAGCACCTGCGCGTCGACCTCACCGGCGTCCGCGGACTCGTAGAGACCGGCCAGCAGCGGATCGCCGCCGGCCGACCGCAGGCCCGCGGGCCGCCGCCCGTCCAGCACCGGGTGACCGCGCAACCACCAGGCGGTGTACGGCCGTACGGACTCCGTCGTGCCGTCCGGCAGCAGCACCCGCACCGGCGCGGTCAGCGCGTCACGCAGTGGCGGGCGGGACAGCATTCCGAGCACCTGCGGCCAGGCGTCGTCGTCGACCAGGTCCAGATCGCGCACCGCGACCAGCTCGGTCACCACCGGCGGCACCGGCGTCTCCGGCAGCGCGTCGAGCATGTCCTCGCACCACACATCCACCGCGTCCAGCAGCCCGGCGTCGTCCGGCTCGGCGAAGTCACCGTCGCGCGGCTCCAGTTCGTCCGGGTCGAGCACCACATCGGTGGCGCGTACCAGCGCGAAAGCGGCCAGCACGCCCACCGCGGTCAGCGGCTGCTCGCCCCAGCGCTCCGCCAACTCCGCGTCGCAAGCGGCGAGTTCACCCTCCCGGATGACCTGCTCAAAGGCGCTTCCCGGGAACACCAGCTCACCCGCGGGGGCCAGCTCGCCGTCCTCGTCGGGCAGCGCGAGGGCGCCGAGCCAGGGCTCGTCACCCGGCGAGAGATTGGCGTCCCGGACCAGCCCGAGCACCGTCTCCGCCAGCTCCTCGGCGCCCAGCGGCGCGCCCCGGCCCGCCTCGCCCAGATCGTCCGCGAAGACGTCGAACGCGTCCTCGTCCGCGTCCAGCGAGTTCTGCACGGCCGCCTGCACCTGGGGAGTCGTCAGCACCGCCCGCGGCGAGGCCGGGGTGGCGCCCAGCTTCTCCAGCAGCGGGTGCACCGCGTCCGGGTGGGCGACCTTCAGCCCGAGCCGGGCGAGCGTACGGTGCATCACCTCGGCGTCCCCGTCCGGCCCGGCGGCCAGCGGCAGCAGCACCTGACGCGGCCCGATCGTGGTCCGTACGCTGCCCTTCGCGCCGTCCGGCCCCTGGCCCCCGGTCCCCGCCAGCGGCACCGGCAGCCCACTGAGCCGGTCCGGGTCGGTGCCGGCCAGCGCGTCATAGAGCCGCCACCACCAGCCGGGCGCCCGCTCCACACCCGCCAGCCGGTCGACCATCTCCCCGAGCGGCACCCGGGCCACGCCCAGCGCCCGCAGTTCCGGCCGCCGCTCCAAACCGGCCGGCAGCAGGCTCGGGAACAGCTCGGCCAGCACGCCGACCGTCGCCGCGCCCGCCCCCTCCAGCAACTCGGCGTCCACCGGCCGCAGCACGAAAGGCTCCGCCTCCACCGTGCCGTCGTCCCAGCCGAGTTCCACCGGCGCCTCGGCCTCGCCATCGGTCCGTGCTCCCGCACTCGGCAGAAAACGCACCCGCGGCAGCAGCTCCAGCACCTGCCGGCGCAGCTCACCGTCCAGACCGCCCTTGCCCAGCGGCCCCGGCACCAGGTCGAGGGTGCCGACCGACACCGGCTGCCAGTCGCGCAGCAGCGCCGTGTACGTCTCGGCCGCCCGCCCGGTCAGGAAGTCGGCGAGCGGGCCCGGCGCGACATGGCGCCGGGTCGGCTCCAGCGGGAACGACGCGATCAGCAGCGCGGGCAGCCCCAGCGGCTCGTCGGTCGGCGTCGGCGCATGCACCACCGGCGCCGTCCCGGGCCGCGCCGGCGCGCCCTCGTCGTCCACCGGCACCGCCCAGGTCACCGACCACACCGGCCGCAGCCGCTCCTCGACGGGGCGGTCCGCGAGCAGCGCCGGGTCCAGCGGACCCCCGTCACTCGCCACCCGCCACCGCGTGGCACCCCGCTCACTGTCCTCGATCAGGACGTACTCGCCGTCCTGGCGCCGCCTCAACTCCCGTACGGTCTCCGGAGTCTCCACGATCACCTGGGCCAGGCCCGGCAGCGTCAGCAGCAGCGCCGCGTCGATCCCGGCCAGCAGCCGCTCGGCGAGATCCTGCGCCGCGCCGTCCCGCAGCGGCAGCACGACCGCGGTGTCGTACTCCTCGGGCGCGCTGCCCTCCGCGGGCAGCGGCAGCCGCAGCAGCGGTACGTGACCGTCGCGGCGGCGCAGCTCGCCACCCAGGCCGGGGCTGTGCGCGGCCACTTCCTGCGTCAGCTCGCGGGCCTCGACGAGCGACCAGCGGACGCCGCCGGTACGTCCCACCAGCGCCGGCTCATCGCTCACGGACAGCACCGCGGCGAAGCCCACGCCGAACCGGCCGACCGCGCCGACCGCCACGCCGGGCTCCCGCTTCGCGGAGGCGCGCAGCGTGGACAGCGACTCGACGCCGGTGGCGTCCAGGGGTGCGCCGGTGTTGGAGGCCACGAGGACGGCGGACTCGGTGTCGTTCGCCGGATGCAGCGTCAGGCGCAGCCGGCCGGGGACGCCGGCGCGGGCCGCCGCGTCCGCGGCGTTCTGCGCCAGCTCCACGACGAGGCGGTCGCGGTAGCCGCCGAGGGCGAGGTCCTCCTCGGCGTTGGCGTCCTCCCGGAACCGGGCGGGGGACGCGGCCCAGGCGTCCAGCACGCCCCGGCGCAAGCGCGCGGTTCCGAACGGGTCCTCGGCTGCGCCTTGTACCCACGACGTACCAGCCACGTCTGCGTCTCCTCTTACCTGGTCGGTGCGGTGCCCTGACGGTATCGCCCCACGTTGCCGGGTGCCGCGCCGTACCCCGCCTGTTGTTCGTTTCCCGCCTTCGGCGGGATCGGGGTCGGTTACGGGGTTGGTCGCGGATGCGTGGTGGGCGGGTCCGGTGGCATGCCTCCAGGACTTCGTCCCTACGGCCTGCCCCCTCCCGCCGGTGTCGCGGCCACCCCTGGGTGAAGGGGGAGAAAAGCCGTGGTTACGCATGGAGCAGCACCCGGCGGCCCGGGGTTTTAAACCCCTCCCCCACCGGAGTGGGGGTCGCCCACCGGACGGGAGGCGGGGGTCTGCAGGGACGAAGTCCCGGAGGAGCACCGCCGTACCGAACACGACACGCGTACCGGCCCCCGCCGCCGGAACTCCCCCCGCCGACGGCGGGCGGACACACCACGGCGGGCCGGCCAGCAACGTGGGGAGTACCCCGCGAACGCGGCTAGCTGTGACCCAGTTCCTCGGGAGGCCCGGCGTCCTCCACGGAGCCGCCGTCCCGCTCCGGCCGCAGGGCCACCCGCTCGACCACCGTCTCGTCCAGGACCGGCTCGGCCGGCCGCGGCGGCTTCGGCATGATCGCGGCCTCGGAGTGCGCGCCGCAGCCGTAGGCAAGGGAGACCACCCGGCCGTCCGCCGGGGCGAACTCGTTGGCGCAGACGCCGAACGCCTGGCGCAGGGAGCCGGTGAGCGGGGTCAGGAAGCCGCAGGTCATGCAGGTGGCGGGGGCCGCCTGAGCCATCGGCGTCTTCGCGCCGTACGCCTCTTCCCAGCGGTCGGCCGCGGCGTGCAGGCCGTAGCGGGACAGGACCCGGGCGCGGCGCATGCCCAGTTCCTCGGCGACGTCGGCGATACCGCCCCGCGCGGGCGCCGGCTGGACCGCGGGCGAGCCCGCGACGACCTCCGCGTCCTCGACGTCCGCGACGTCGGCCACCTCGACCATCGCCTCCGTGACGACGGAGTTCGGCGGTGGGGCGTCCTCACCGGAGAAGCCCGGCTCCAGGCGCAGGTCCTCGGCCTCGGTGGGCAGCAGGTCGCCTGGGCCCATGTCGCCGGGGCGCAGCCGCTCGCTCCACGGCACCCATTCGGGAGCCAGCAGCGCGTCGGGGCCCGGCAGCAGCGCGGTCTCGTCGAGGGTGACGATCTTGGCGCGGGAGGCCCGGGTCACGGTCACGGCCCAGCGCCAGCCCCGGTAGCCGACTTCTTTGCAGCCGAACAGGTGCGTGACGACGCGGTCCCCGTCGGCGACGGCGTCAATGTGCTCGCCCACCATGCCGGGCAGCGCGGCCTCCTCGGCCGCCGCACGGGCAAGGTCGATCGCCTCGGCGCACAGGCGGTCAGGGGTACGGCTTCGCATCGCAGCACTCACAAGAATCGATTCTCTCTTCCACGCCGTCTCACGAGTGCGCCAGCCGGAGCTGTCCTGTCCTGTCCGGACGACCGGCGGGGCCGGGGCGGGCGGAGCGGACCTGGGGACCGCGTCGACGTCCGCGCCCGGTCGTTTCGGTCGAGCGCACCTCTTACGAACCATTCTGCGGGATCGCGGGGAGGCACGCGGCCAAAAACGACCGCCGGTGGCGCGCTACACACGCTACCCCTTCAATCGTGTACGACTCTTCGGCGGGAGCGGCAAATCTCTCCGGCGGCGGTCGGGACCGGGTGCGCCCCGCGCGGGAGGCGGGAGAAAACGCCATCTCCTGGGCGCGTTGGGGCAGTATGGCGAGGTGGCTGCCGCAAGGTCGTCGAAGTCGTCGAAGGTGTCGAAGACATCGCGGGTGTCGCGGGCTTCGACCAGAGACCCGGTGAAGGGCAACCAGGCCCGCCGGGCGGGCCGGGCTGTCGGCCGCGCGCTGCACCTGCCGATCACCGGCGCGGCCCGCCGGGTACGCCGCGCCACGCATGCGCACGGCGCGGGCGAATCGGGCCTGGGCAAGCTGATCGAGCTGCACGCGGTGAACTCCGCGGGCGACATGATGATCACGATCGCGCTGGCCTCGACGGTGTTCTTCTCGGTGCCGACGGATCAGGCGCGGGGCCGGGTGGCGCTGTATCTGGCGGTCACGTTGGCGCCGTTCGCGCTGCTCGCGCCGGTGATCGGGCCGCTGCTGGACCGGATTCCGCACGGCCGCAGGGCGGCGATGGCCGGCTCCATGCTGGCCCGTGCGCTGCTGGCGCTGACCATGTCGGGCGCGGTCGCGGGCGGCGGTATGGAGCTGTATCCGGCGGCTCTGGGTGTGCTGGTGGCGTCCAAGGCGTACGGGGTGGTGCGGAGCGCGGTCGTGCCCCGGCTGCTGCCGCCGCGGATCTCCCTGGTGAAGGCCAATTCGCGGGTGACGCTCGCCGGGCTGCTGTCGACCGGGCTGGCGGCGCCGGTCGGTGGCGCGCTGCATCTGATCGGGCCGAGCTGGCCGCTGTACGGGGCGTTCGTGGTGTTCGTGGCCGGCACCCTCCTGTCGTTCTCGCTGCCGCACAAGGTCGATTCGGCGAAGGGCGAGGGCCGGGTCCGGCTGGTGTCCCGGGACGAGTCGGCCGGGTCGGTGCCCGCCAAGCGGAAGCCGGGGCTGCGTACGGTCGGCCCGTCGGTGCTGCACGGCCTGCAGGCCAATGCCTGTCTGCGGTCGCTCTCGGGTTTCCTGACGTTCTTCCTGGCCTTCCTGCTGCGGGAGCACCCGCTGGGCGGGCTGGGCCCGGCGGCGTCGCTGGGCCTGGTCGTGGTGGCCGCGGGCACCGGCAACGCGCTGGGCACGGCGATCGGCGCCTGGCTGAAGGCGCGCGGCCCGGAGCGGCTGATCGCGGCGATGCTGGGGTGCGCGCTGTGCGCGACGGTCACCGCGGCGGTCTTCTACGACGTGGCGGCCATCGTGGTCGTCACGGCCGCGGCGGCCGCCGCGGGCCTGTGCCAGGCGCTGGCGAAGCTGTCGCTGGACGCGATGATCCAGCGCGATGTGCCGGAAGAGGTCCGTACCTCCGCGTTCGCGCGGTCCGAGACGGTGCTGCAGATGTCATGGGTGGTCGGCGGCGCCATCGGTATCTCGCTGCCGCTGTACGGGACGGCGGGGATGGCGGTGGCCGCGGGGCTGGTGATGACCGGCGTGGTGCTGTCCGTACGGGGGCTGCTGGGCGCCGCCCGGAGCGGGGGCCGGGCGGGTGCACGGGTGGCGTGAGCAGCGGGGCGCGCGGCACGCCGCACCCGCGCGTGGCGTGAGCTGGGGCGCCCGATAGCCTGCCCGTATGACCGCTGCGTTGATCTCCTGGGGCAAGGGCCGCCGTGCCGCTGCCGCCATCGGTGCCGTGTCCCTGGGCCTCATCACCCTCTCCGCCTGCGAGAAGCCGACCGCGCTCGCGACCGTGACCGTCGGCACGACGACGGTGCAGTCCGAAGTCACCCCCGGCTGTGACGGTGAGGGCAAGGTCCTCGACAAGAAGACGATCGAGTCCTGCATCACGAAGCAGGGCGGCAAGTCGATCACCGTGCACCCCGGTGAGAAGGTGCGCGTCGGCGTCGACCCGGAGGTCGCCGAGTCCGGCTGGATCGTCATCGGCGGCGGCCCCGTCATGCGCGAGCCCAGCAAGGCGACGTACCGCACCTTCGACACGGACGCCCTCTTCGCCCAGCAGAACCCGCAGACCGGCCAGACCACCTACGCCAAGTCGGTCACCCTCCAGGTCGCGGAGCTCGGCGACGGCGCGGGCGGCCCCAAGGCGATGTGGCACTTCACTCTGAAGCAGAAGGACTGAGTCCTCTGACCGGCGCTGAGGACCGGCCGCGCGCTGCGGGGACCGTCTGATGCGGGTGCTCGTCGTCACCGCGGTGGCGGCCGAGGGGGACGCGGTGTGCGCCGCGGCGGGACCGTACGACGCGGTGCCGCTGCCGGGCGGTCATGTCGTGCACCGGGCGGCGGCGCTCGATGTGCTGGCCGCCGGCGTCGGCCCGGCGGCCGCGGCCGCCGGCACCGCCACCGCGCTGACCGCGGCCGCGCTCTCCGGCGAGCCGTACGCGCTGGCGGTCTCGGCCGGTATCGGCGGCGGCTTCTCCCCCGGCGCGCCCCTGGGCTCCGTCGTCGTCGCGGAGGCGATCGTCGCCGCCGACCTGGGCGCCGAGACCCCCGACGGCTTCGTCCCGGTCACCGAACTCGGCTTCGGGACGGTGGCCCACCATCCGGATCCCGCGCTGGTGAAGGCCGTCGCGGCGGCGTCCGGCGCGGTGACCGGCACCGTCCTCACCGTCTCCACGGTCACCGGCAGCGCCGCGCGGGCCGCTGAGCTGACGGACCGTCACCCCGGTGCGCTGGCCGAGGCGATGGAGGGCTTCGGGGTCGCGGAGGCGGCCGCCGCGCACGGCGTGCCGGTGCTGGAGATCCGTACCGTCTCGAACGCCGTCGGCCCTCGCGACCGCGCGGCCTGGCGGATCGGCGACGCGCTCGCCGCCCTGACCGGTGCCTTCCGCACGCTCCCCGGAGCCCTGGCGACGACCCAGCAGGGCGCCGGATCGGCTCCGGAAACCCCCCGTCCCTGAGGAGGACCCGTGACCCGGCCGCTGAACATCGCGTACTCGCCGTGCCCGAACGACACCTTCGTCTTCGACGCGCTGGCGCACGGCCGCGTCCCGGACGCGCCGGAGCTCGCGGTCACCTTCGCCGATATCGACCTCACCAACGGCATGGCCGAGCGCGGCGAGTTCGATGTGCTGAAGGTGTCGTACGCGGTGCTGCCGTGGGTGCTGGAGGAGTACACGCTGCTGCCCTGCGGCGGGGCGCTGGGGCGCGGCTGCGGCCCGCTGGTGCTGACGAAGGAACAACGCACAGCGGCGGAGCTGGCGGGCAAGACGGTCGCGGTGCCCAGTGAGCGGTCCACCGCGTATCTGCTGTTCCGGCTGTGGGCGGCCACCGAGGTGCCGGGCGGCGTCGGCGAGATCGTGGTGCTGCCGTTCCACGAGATCATGCCGGCCGTCCGGGACGGCAAGGTCGACGCGGGCCTGGTCATCCACGAGGCGCGCTTCACGTACCAGGACTACGGCCTCTCCTGCCTCGCCGACATGGGCGAGCACTGGGAGGACACCACCGGCCTGCCGATCCCGCTCGGCGCGATCATCGCCAAGCGGTCGCTGGGCGAGGAGACGCTGCACCGCCTCGCGGCGGCCATCCGCGCCTCGGTCCTGATGGCCTGGGACGACCCGGAGGCCTCCCGGCCGTATGTCCTGGCGCACGCCCAGGAGATGGATCCGAAGGTCGCCGACCAGCACATCGGGCTGTACGTCAACGAGTACACCGCCGCGCTCGGCGAGGACGGCGGTGCCGCGGTGCGCGGGCTGCTCACACGCGCCGCGGCCGAGGGGCTGGTACCGCCCCTCGGCCGCGATGCGCTGAACTTCGTGTGAGCAGCCGGATGTCCCGTGTGCGTCAGACGTCCAGTTGGTCGGCCACCGCGCGCAGCATGCCCGCGATCTTCGAGCCGTGGGTCTTGTCCGGGTAACGGCCGCGCTCCAGCTGCTGGGTGACGTTTTCCAGGAGCGTGGTGAGGTCCTGCACGATCGACGCGAGTTCGTCGGGCTTGCGGCGCTGTGCCGCCGCCACTGAGGGTGCGGGGTCGAGGAGCGTCACCGTGAGCGCCTGGTCGCCGCGCTGGCCTGCTACGACGCCGAACTCGACGCGCTGGCCCGGCTTGAGTGCGTCCACGCCGTCGGGCAGCACCGACGAGTGCACGAAGACGTCACCGCCGTCGTCGCGGGAGAGAAAGCCGAAGCCCTTCTCGCTGTTGAACCACTTGACCTTGCCGGTAGGCACGTCTGTCCTCGTCCTCGTACTCGTTGGAAAATGCTGGAAAACAAAAGGTGGGGCTGGGGCTGGGCTGGGGCTACTGCGTAACCTGCGGAAAAACGGTCTGGATAGCAGTGCAGCGGGCCACCGGACCCGCCATCACCAAGGCTAATGGTCCGATGGCCGGTGACAAGACGTCCCCGGGTGGATCCTCAGCGCTTCTGGCCCGGACTTACCCTGGTCAGGTGTCTGACGAAACTCCCCAGGCCGGGGATCTACTGGTCCGAATCGGCGCGATCATGTTCCTAGTTGGCGCAGTGGCCACTCTCGCCACGGTGACGCCGCTGTTCATCGGTTCCGAGCCGCTGCCGCCCGTCTTCTACTGGATGTGCATGCTGATGGGCGCCGGGTTCCTCGTGGCCGCGGCGGGGGTGATCCGGTCCGCCGTGGCCCAGCGCCGTCAGGCGGAGGCGGCATCCAGGCCGTCGGTGCCATAGCCGCCGTCCGCGACACGGCGCTCCAGCCAGGCCGGGAACTCCGTCAGGTCGCCGAGCAGGACATCGGCGCCGGCCGCACGGAGTTCGGCGGCATCGCACGGCCCGGTGGGGACGGCGACGGACAGCGCGCCCGCGGTGTGCGCCCCGAGGACGTCACCGGTGTGGTCGCCGACGTAGATCCGCGCGCCGTGCTCACGCAGCGCCTCGGCCTTGGCCTCCGCCCACAACGAGCCGATGAGCGCGTCCGCGTCGATGCCGAGGTGCTGGAGATGCAGCTTCGCGTTCGGCTCGAACTTGGCGGTGACGACGATGGCCCGGCCTCCCGCCGCCCGGACCGCGGCGATGGCCTCCCGCGCGCCCGGCATCGCCGGCGTCCCCGTGATCGCGTGCTCCGGGTAGAGCCCGCGGTAGACGTCGCTCATCTCGGCCACCCGCTCCTCGGGGAACCACTCGCGGATCTCCTGCTCCAGCGGCGGCCCCAGCCGGGTCACCGCGAGGTCGGCGTCGATGTACGTACCGGTCCGGGCGGACAGTTCCCGATAGGTCGCCCTGATGCCGGGACGGGAGTCGATCAGCGTCATGTCGAGGTCGAATCCGACCGTCAAGGGGTGCGCAGCCATGCCTGCCATTGTGCCCGTACCGCGGGGTGGCCGAGAATGTCCCCCTTAGGGCCTGTTCTTGAAACCGGCGCTGTGCGTGAACCCTGCGCTGCGCTGAATCCCACGAAATGGACCCGATGTCAGACGCCCAGGCCAGCAGACGCCCCGCCGCCGTCGCGCGCTCCGGCTTATCCCGCCGCCGCGCCTCATGAGCCGCCGGACGCGCAGCCGCCGGCTCGTTCTGACCGTGGCGGCGCTACTCGCCCTGCTGCTCGCGGTGCTCCTCTCGCTCGCCGTCGGCAGCCGCCAGTTCGCGCCCTCCGAGGTGCTCGGCGCGCTGTTACACGGCGGCGACGGTGACGCCGCCCAGGTCGTGCGCTTTCTGCGGCTGCCCCGCACGCTGATCGGCCTGCTGGTCGGCGCCGCCCTCGCGATGGCCGGCACGGTGATGCAGGGCATCACCCGCAATCCGATCGCCGACCCCACCGTCCTCGGCATCAGCCAGGGCGCCTCGGTCGGCGTGCTCCTCGCCATCGCCCTGGCCGGGATGCACACCCTGACCGGCTATGTCTGGTTCGCGTTCGCCGGCGCCGGGATCGCCTCCGTCGTCGTCCACGCCATCGCCACCAGCGGCCGCGGCGGCGCCACACCGGTCAAGCTCGCGCTGTCCGGCGCCGCCATCAACGCGCTGCTGGTGTCGGTGACGATGGCGGTGCTCACCACCCAGGCCGCCGCGCTGGACGAGTTCCGCTTCTGGCAGGTCGGCTCGCTCACCGGCCGGGACGCCGAGGTGGCCGGCCAGATCTGGCCGTTCCTCCTGGTGGGCGCGGTGCTCGTGCTGTCCGTGGCGCGCGGCCTCGACGCGCTGGCGCTCGGCGAGGACGTCGCCAAAGGCCTGGGCCAGAAGGTCGCGACCGTACGGATCGTGGGCGGGCTCGGCGCGACGATCCTGACCGGCGCGGGCGTCGCGGCGGCCGGACCGATCGCGTTCGTCGGGCTCGCCGTCCCGCATATCGCCCGCGCGGTCGTCGGCGGCGACCACCGCTGGGTGCTGCCGATGGCGGCACTGCTGGGACCGGTCATCGTGCTGGTCTCGGACACCCTCGGACGGATCGTCTTCCCGCCCTCCGAGGTCCCGGCGGGTGTGATGACCGCCCTGATCGGGGTGCCGTTCCTGGTCACGCTCGTCCGCCGGAAGGCGGTGGCGGCATGACGGCTCCCCCGGCGGCCCCTTCGGCGGCCCCCTCGGCCGTCCGCCCCGCCGGTTACGGACTCGTCCGGGCCGGCCGCGCCTCCTTCCTCCTGCACCGCCGCGCGGCCCTCGTCGCGGCCTCGCTCGCCGTCCTCCTGGCGGCCGCCTGCCTCGCCCACCTCTGCGTCGGCGAGAGCTTCGTCGCCCCGTCCGAGGTCGTCCGGGTGGTCCTCGGCGAGCCGTCCTCCCAGGAGCTGGTGGTCGGGACGCTGCGGCTGCCGCGGATGACCGTCGGGGTGATGGTCGGCGCCGCCTTCGGGATCGCCGGCGCGCTGATCCAGACGGTGGCCCGCAACCCGCTCGCCAGCCCCGACATCATCGGCATCACCCAGGGCGCGAGCGCACTGACGGTCGGCTCGATGACCTTCGGCATCACCTCGTACGCCGTGCTGCCGTATCTGTCGGTGGCCGGCGGTGTGCTGGCGGCCGCTCTGGTCTATGTCTTCGCCTGGCGTGGCGGGCTGCACGCCACCCGCTTCGTCCTGATCGGCATCGGCTTCGCGGTGGCGCTCCGTTCCGTCGCCCAGCTGTTCCTGACCAAGGGCGACTATCTCCTCGCCCAGCAGGCCCAGGTGTGGATGACCGGCTCGCTCAACGGGCGCGGCTGGGCGGAGGCGATGCCGCTGGGCTGGGCGCTGCTGGCGCTGCTGCCGTGCGTGCTGTGGGCGGCGCGCGCCCAGCGGACCGTCTCTCTGGACGACGACACCGCGACCGCGCTCGGCGCCCGCCTGGGCCGCACCCGCCTGGGTCTGGTCGCGGTCGGCGTGATCCTGGCGTCGCTGGCGACCGGCGCGGCGGGCCCGGTGGACTTCGTGGCGCTGCTGGCGCCGCAGATCGCCCGCCGGCTCACCCGGACCTCACAGATTCCGCTGCTGTGCGCGGCGCTGCTGGGTGCCTTCATCGTCATCCTCGGCGACCTGCTCGCCCGCAAGCTCTTCGCGCCGACCGAACTGCCGGTGGGTGTGCTGACCGCCGCCGTCGGCGCCCCGTATCTGATCTGGCTCATCGTCAGGGGCCACCGAGTCCGTAGCCGTGCCGCAGGAGGGACAGCGTGACCGAGACCGGCGAGAGCGTCGTTGGCCGTGCCGAGAAGAGATCCGCGAGCAGGCTCACGGCGCGCGGTCTGACGCTCGCCTACGAGGACCGCACGGTCGTCGACGGCCTCGACCTGGACGTCCCGCACGGCGCGGTCACCGTCGTCGTCGGCCCCAACGCCTGCGGCAAGTCCACGCTGCTGCGCGCCCTGGGCCGACTGCTCAAACCGCGCGGCGGGGCCGTCCTCCTGGACGGTACGGACCTGGCGCGCATCCCCACCAAGAAGATCGCCCAGTCCGTCGGGCTGCTGCCGCAGAGCCCCGTCGCACCCGAGGCGATCACCGTCGCGGACCTGGTCGCGCGCGGCCGGCAGCCACATCAGCGCTGGTGGCAGCAGTGGTCGGCGGACGACGAGCGCGCGGTCACCGAGGCGATGGTGCGTACCGACGTGGCGCAACTGGCCGACCGGCCGGTGGACGAACTGTCCGGCGGCCAGCGGCAGCGGGTGTGGATCGCGATGGCGCTCGCCCAGGAAACGGACCTGCTGCTCCTGGACGAGCCGACCACGTACCTGGACATCGCCCACCAGGTCGAGGTGCTCGATCTCGTACGGCAGTTGAACCACGACCGGGGCCGCACGGTCGTGGCCGTGCTGCACGACCTCAACCAGGCCGCCCGGTACGCCGACCACCTGGTGGCGATGAAGTCGGGCCGGATCGTCGCCCAGGGGCACCCCGGCAAGGTCGTCACGGCGGAGCTGGTCCGCGAGGTGTTCGGCCTCGGATCGGTCGTCGTGCCCGACCCGGTGACGGGCTCCCCGCTGGTCGTCCCGGGCCGGCCCTGGGAGCCCTCCGCCGACTGACCGGCCGCCGCCGTCCGTTCTCCCGAGACCTCCCCGCCCGCTCTCCGAACTCCCCTTCCACACTCTTCTCCGAAAGGGATGCCTGTGACCCGCACCGCCAACCGCCGCGCAGCACTCGCCACGACGGCCGTCCT
Source organism: Streptomyces sp. NPDC050636 (assembly GCF_040654775.1). Taxonomy (NCBI): domain Bacteria; kingdom Bacillati; phylum Actinomycetota; class Actinomycetes; order Kitasatosporales; family Streptomycetaceae; genus Streptomyces; species Streptomyces sp. NPDC050636. The sequence goes on along the minus strand of NZ_JBFAIP010000027.1, from coordinate 41,329 downwards.
CGCCGCCTCTGTCACCCTGGCCGCCTGCGACGCCGGCGCCTCCTCGTCGGGCTCGTCGAAGTCGTTCAAGGCCGCCGACTGCAAGGCCGCGCCCACCGGCACCTTCGCCCAGCCCCCGTCCGGCGGCCCCGGCGGCAAGCACACGGTGAAGACGTTCATGGGTGACGTCGAGGTCCCCAACTCCCCGAAGCGCGTGGTGGTCCTGGACACCGCCGAGCTGGACTCCGCGATCACGCTGGGCGTCAAGCCGGTCGGCGCCACCCGCGCCGATGTCGAGTCGGGCTTCCTCGACTACCTGCCCGAGGACAAGGTCGGGGGCATCAAGGACGTCGGCGTGATCGCCTCCCCGAACATGGAGGCGGTGGCCGCCCTCAAGCCCGACCTGATCCTCACCAGCAAGGTCCGCGACGGCCAGCGCTACGAGCAGCTCAAGGCGATCGCGCCCACGGTCATGACCGAGACCACCGGCTACCCGTGGAAGGAGAACTTCACCACCCACGCGGACGCGCTCGGCAGGATCCCGGAGGCGAAGAAGGTGACCGCGGCCTACGAGGCGCACGCCGAGAAGGTCGACAAGGCCCTCAGCGGCAACGCCGCGACGAAGAACCTCACGACCAACGTGGTCCGCTTCATCGAGGGCGCGGACACCCGGGTCTACGGCTGCGAGAGCTATGTCTCGTCCGTCCTGAACGACGCGGGCCTGGCCCCGACGGACTTCGTCGAGGGCGCCAAGGACGGGCTGATGGTCGAGGTCAGCCCGGAGCAGATCAACAAGGCCGACTCCGGCACCGTCTTCTACACCTCCTACGGGAGCAAGGAGAAGTCCCGGGAGGGCCGGATCACCGGCGGCGCCCTGTGGAAGAACATGACCGCCGTCAAGGACGGCAAGTCCTTCCGCGTCGACGACCAGCTGTGGATCCAGGGCATCGGCTACACGGCGGCCGACAAGATCCTGGACGAGGTGCAGAAGCGGCTCGCGAAGAGGTGAGGTGACGTCGGCCGGTTGCGCGGCTGCTCAGCCCCGCGGCCATCGCCTCATCCGCCACACCAGGAACAGGGCGGAGGCGATGGCCGCGACCCGCGCCATCCCCGGCAGCCCGTCGGCCAGCTCCTGACCCAGCTGTCCCTTGGCGAGCGGATCGCCCCACCGCCCGTCGAACCGGCCCCACAGCCACACCAGGAGACCGCCGGCGACGATTCCCGGCACGCCCATCGCCGCGAACTTCGCCTCGACCCGGCTCAGCCGCCGTGACGCGTACACGAGCAACCAGCCCGCCGCCAGCGCGATCCACGACTCCAGCACCGCGCCGGCGACCAGCAGCAGCACAGCCAGTGTCACCACCGGGCTGAGCGGCGCCCGTGCGGGCTCCGCGGCCTCTTCCTCCTCCGCGGCCTCGTCCTCGGCCGGGGCGGCCCGCCGCCGGGTGAGCGTCCGGCGCAGCAGCCGGGTCAGGCCCGTCCTGCCCTCTGCCGCGCCGTCCTCCTCGCCCTCGGGGTCCGGCTCCTCGTCTCCGTCAGGATCCGCCGTCCCGTCCTTCGTCAGGGACGCGCCCTCGCCCTTCGGCCGTTGCCATATCTCCGGGATCTCGATCCCGCCGACGAACCCGGGCACGGTCTCGCCGGGCCCGAACGGCGCCGGCTCGACCCGCCACCAGTCGGGCGACTCGTCCGCGTCCCCCAGCTCGTCCATGCCCGCCAGATGCGGCGGAGAGGCGGTGATCTCCGGGGCGTCGGACTGTTCGGCCTGCTCGGACTGCTCGGTCTGCTCGTTGCGGGCCTTCTTGAGGAAGCCGGGCCTGCCGTTCGGCCCCGGGCCCATCCCGTCCCGTGGCGCGGGCACCAGGCCGCTGAGTCCGCTGCGCCAGGCCAGCCCACTGAGCTTGTCGCGGGCGCCCGGCCGCGGCGCGGAGGGGTCGGTGGGCCGCGGGGCGGGGGGCACGGAGGGCCCGGCGCTCGCTCCCGTATCCCGGCCGTCCCGGCTCGCGGCGTCGCTCACCACCGCCTCCGGCGTCCCCAGCCGCGACAGGATCCGCTTCACACCGGTTACCGAGTCGACCTTCTGCGCATCGATCTCGGCCCGCAGCCCGGCCACCAGCCTCATGCGGGTGGCGGAGGGCAGCCCCCGCTGCTGGGCCAGGTCGCCCACCCGGCTCAGATAGTCAAAGACGAGCTGATCGCTCTCGATCCCCACGAAATCCCCTGCGGCGTCCGCTGGTTGCTGCCCCGACGGTACCGCCTCGGACGCCGGCCGGGCCGGAGGCTGCGGGGCGGTGCGGCGTGTGGGTGGGGTGATCCACGGGGATCCACGGGGGTCCACGGGGGTCCCGGGGATCCGTAGGGATCGACGGGAAAGGGATCCGCAGGGATCCGCAGGGATCCGCAGGGATCCGCAGGGATCGACGGGCAAGGGGATCCGCAGCGATCCACGGAAATACGCGGGAATACCGCCCAGCGCCCCCATGTTGTGGCCCCGCAGGGGGCCCTCGCATCCCCTACGGGATGTGTTCGCCCACCCCCTAGGACAGCCCCTGGGCCGCGCCCGGTGCCCCGCCCTCCCCGGTCCGGCTAACGTAAGACGAATGACCGGTACACCCCGCACCCTCGCCGAGGAGCTCAGAACCCGCACCGACAGCGGGCTCATCGGTCTGCTGCGGGCCCGGCCCGATCTGCTCAACCCGGTGCCCGGCGATGTCACCCAGCTGGCCACCCGCGCCGGGACGCGGGCCTCCGTCGCCCGCGCCGTTGAGCGGCTGGACCGGTTCGCGCTGCAGACCGCCGAGGCGCTGGCGGTGGCGCCCGACCCCTGCCCGTACGAGACGCTCGGCGCGCTGATGGCCGGGGACGCCGGGGACGAGGCGGTCGCCGCGGAGCTGCCCCGGGCGGTGGCCGAGCTGCGCGCGCAGGCGCTGGTCTGGGGCCCGGACGACCGGCTGCGGCTGGTGCGTACGGCCCGTGAGCTGCTCACACCCAGCGCCACCCATCCGTCGCCCACCGGCCTCGGCCCGACCGTCGTCGAAGCCACGGCGGGGATGTCCCCCGGGCGGCTGCAGGACATCATCGCCACGGCCGGACTGCCCGCCACCCATGACCCGGTCACCGCGGTGGCCGCCCTCACCGCCCTCTTCTCCGACCGCACCCGTATGACGGCGCTGCTCGACACCGCACCCGCCGACTCCGTCGGCGTCCTCGACAAGCTGCTGTGGGGCCCGCCGTACGGCGCCGTCACCGACCGCCCGGCCCCTCATCTCCAGTGGCTGATCGACCGCGGCCTGCTGCTCCCGGCGGGCGCGCGCAATGTCGTACTGCCCCGGGAGACGGCCCTCCATCTGCGGGCGGGGCGCGCGCACCACACGCCCGAGCCCGTACCGCCCGCTCTCGCCCCGCTCACGGAACGCGATCCACACCTTGTGGACAACGCCGCCGCGAGCCAGGCGTTCACCGCGCTCTCGACGATCGAGGAACTGCTCAAGGAATGGGACCTCGGCGGGCCGTCCGTACTGCGCGCCGGGGGCATGAGCGTCCGCGACCTCAAGCGGACCGCCACCGGCCTCGACACCACCGAGCAGCTGGCCGCCTTCTGGCTCGAACTCGCCTATGCGGCGGGGCTGGTGGGCTCCGACGGGGAGGCCGATGAGCGGTACGCGGCCACGCCCGCCGCCGAGCAGTGGCTGGAGCTGCCCGACCACGAGCGCTGGGCGGCGCTGGTGGCCGGCTGGCTGTCCGCGACCCGTACACCGGGCCTGGTCGGCTCCGCCGACCCCAAGGGCCGTACGCTCGCCGCCCTCGGCCCCCACCTCGACCGCTCCCCGGCCCCCGAGGTCCGCCGCCGTGCCCTCGCGCTCCTGGCTGCCCTGCCGCCCGGCGCCTCCGTACCGGCCACGGCGATCCTCGACCGCCTGGGCTGGGAACGCCCGCTCCGGGGAGCGGGCGCGCCCCAGCCCGCCGACACACCACCGGACGCCGCCTCCGCTCCCCCCGCAGGCTCCGACCTGCGCTTCCGTCTCGCCCAATGGACACTCGCCGAGGCCGAGTTGCTCGGTGTAACGGGACGCGGCGCGCTGGCCACCCACGCCCGCGCCCTGATCGACACCGAACCGGCCGCCGAGATCCCCACCCCCGCCGAAACACACACGGCGGCTGCTCGCGCCGCCGCTCTCCTCTCCCCCCGCCTCCCCGAACCCCTCGACCACGTCCTCCTCCAGGCGGACCTGACGGCGGTCGCCCCCGGCCCGCTGCACCGCCCGCTCGCCGAGGCGCTCGGCGTACTCGCCGACATCGAGTCCAAGGGCGGCGCGACGGTCTACCGCTTCACGCCCGCCTCCGTACGCCGCGCCCTGGACGCCGGCCGCTCCGCCGCCGAGCTCCAGGACTTCCTCACCACCCACTCCCGTACCCCGGTCCCCCAGCCGCTCAGCTACCTCATCGACGACGTGGCCCGCAGACACGGCCAGTTGAGGATCGGCGCGGCCGCCGCATACGTCCGCTGCGACGACGACGCGCTGCTCTCCGAAATCCTCGCCGACCGCCGCGCCGCCGGCCTCCGTCTGCGCCGCCTCGCCCCCACCGTGCTGGCCGCCCAGACCTCCCCCGACCAACTCCTCGACGGTCTGCGGTCCATGGGCTACGCCCCCGCCGCCGAGTCCGCCTCCGGCGACGTCCTGATCGCCCGTGCCGACTCCTACCGCACCCCGCCGCGCACCGCCCCCGCCCCGGTCCCCGAGGGCCCGCCGTCGCCCGACGCCACCCTCCTCGAAGCGGCCGTACGCGCCATCCGCGCCGGCGACCTCGCCGCCACCGCCGAACGCAAACCCGTCCACGCCCCCGGGCCGGCCACCGGGGCGCTCCCCCGCACCACCTCCGCCGAGACCCTCGCCACCATGCAGGCCGCGGTCCTCACCGGCGCCGCCGTCTGGATCGGCTATGTCAACGCGGACGGCGCGGCCAGCCAGCGGGTGATCGCCCCCGTACGGGTGGAGGGCGGCTTTGTGACGGCATACGACCACACCTCCGACGAGGTCCGTACGTATCCGCTGCACCGGATCACGGGGGTTGCGGAACTGGCGGACGACGCGGTCTGAGGGGGCCTGAGCCCGGCGGGCACCCCGTACCCGGCTGAGGTCTGCGCCGGTCCGGCCCACGTTGTCACAGCGATGCGGCACACTGGATGTTTGGCCGCATCTGCGGCCGGGACCGTGACCCGCGGTCGATGGCCGGGAAGCGAAAGGCGAGGCGCGTGAACGGACCTCTCATCGTCCAGAGCGACAAGACGCTGCTCCTGGAGGTGGACCATGAGCTGGCGGACGCCTGCCGGCGGGCCATCGCGCCCTTCGCGGAGCTGGAGCGGGCGCCGGAGCACATCCATACGTACCGGGTGACGCCCCTCGGGCTCTGGAACGCGCGGGCGGCCGGACACGACGCCGAGCAGGTCGTGGACGCTCTGGTGCAGTTCTCGCGGTACCCCGTGCCGCACGCGCTGCTCATCGACATCGCCGAGACGATGTCCCGGTACGGCCGGCTCACCCTCGTCAAGCACCCCACCCACGGCCTGGTGCTGACCACCACCGACCGCCCGGTGCTGGAGGAGATCCTGCGGTCGAAGAAGGTGCAGCCGCTGGTCGGAGCGCGGCTGGATCCGGATTCGGTCGTGGTGCATCCGTCCGAGCGGGGGCAGATCAAGCAGACGCTGCTCAAGCTCGGCTGGCCGGCCGAGGACCACGCCGGTTACGTCGACGGTGAGGCGCACCCGATCGAGCTGGCCGAGGACGGCTGGGCGCTGCGGCCGTATCAGCAGCAGGCCGTGGAGGGCTTCTGGCACGGCGGCTCGGGTGTCGTCGTGCTGCCGTGCGGTGCGGGAAAGACGCTGGTGGGGGCCGGGGCGATGGCCCAGGCCAAGGCCACCACACTGATCTTGGTGACGAACACGGTCTCGGCCCGGCAGTGGAAGCACGAGCTGGTGCGGCGCACCTCGCTGACCGAGGAGGAGATCGGCGAGTACAGCGGGACGAGGAAGGAGATCCGGCCGGTCACCATCGCCACGTACCAGGTGCTGACGACCAAGCGGAAGGGCGTCTATCCGCATCTGGAGCTGTTCGACTCCCGGGACTGGGGCCTGATCGTCTACGACGAGGTGCATCTGCTGCCCGCCCCGGTCTTCAAGTTCACCGCCGATCTGCAAGCCCGGCGGCGGCTGGGCCTGACCGCGACCCTGGTGCGCGAGGACGGGCGCGAGTCGGACGTCTTCTCGCTCATCGGCCCCAAGCGGTTCGACGCTCCGTGGAAGGAGATCGAGGCGCAGGGGTACATCGCGCCCGCGGACTGTGTCGAGGTGCGGGTCAATCTGACCGACTCGGAGCGGCTGGCGTACGCGACGGCCGAGACCGAGGAGAAGTACCGCTTCTGCGCCACCACGGACAGCAAGCGGCGGGTGACCGAGGCGCTGGTACGCCGGCATCAGGGCGAGCAGACGCTGGTCATCGGGCAGTACATCGACCAGCTGGACGAGCTCGGTGAGCATCTGGACGCGCCGGTGATCAAGGGCGAGACGACGAACGCGCAGCGCGAGAAGCTGTTCGGGGCCTTCCGGGAGGGCGAGATCTCCGTCCTCGTCGTCTCCAAGGTCGCGAACTTCTCCATCGACCTGCCGGAGGCGACGGTCGCGATCCAGGTGTCCGGCACCTTCGGCTCGCGCCAGGAAGAGGCCCAGCGGCTCGGCCGTGTACTGCGGCCGAAGGCCGACGGCCACGAGGCGCGCTTCTACTCGGTCGTCGCGCGCGACACCATCGACCAGGACTTCGCGGCTCACCGCCAGCGCTTCCTCGCCGAGCAGGGGTACTCGTACCGGATCATGGATTCGGATGAGTTGCTGTCGGCGGAAGAGGACGTGTGAGGGGCGACCGGTAGCGGGGGACCGCGTCCGACGGACCTGGTGAGGGCGCCCCGCTCAGGCCACTGCCAGTAGGGCGGCCGGTCCGCCGGACGGTGCCCTTGGGTCGCATCGCCCTGCATGCGCGCGGGAACGTACGGGCATCGGGGCACCTGCTCAGGTCGCGCGGGTCCGCGTATCCACCTGGTGAGCGGCTCGGGGCAGCGGGATCCGGCCGGGCCCGCCGGAGTGGCCGTGACGGTCGCCGGAGTGACCGGAGCGGTCGGAGTGGCCGGTGCCGTGCCGCGTCCACCACACCAGCGCCACCAGGAGCACCAGCCCGAGCAGCGGGTACGGCGCCGCGAACGGCTGCTGCCACCAGGCGAAGTGCAGGTCGAGATCACCGCGGCGCGGGAGCATCCACATGGTGCGGGCGGTGAACGCGACGGTGACGACGGCCAGCAGGACCCTGCGCCGGACGACACCCCTGGTGTGCGCGGCGAGCGCGGCCAGCAGCGGGACGCACCAGACCCAGTGGTGGGACCAGCTGATCGGCGAGACGAGCAGTGCGGTGACGGCCGTACACAGCACGCCCCAGGTGTCGAGGCCGCGCCGCACGTAGACCCGGCGGGCGGCATAGAGCCCGGCCCCGGCGGCGAGCAGTGCCGCCGCCACCCACAGGATGCCCGGCTCGGGGTTGTGCAGGGACCGGGCGATCAGGCCCTGGAGGGATTGGTTGTCGACGATCCAGGCCTTGCCGACACGGCTGGTCTCGAACATCCGCCGTGTCCAGAACTCGATGCTCGCATCGGGCAGGCCGAGCAGCACGGAGACGGCGAATCCGGCGAGGGCGGTGAGGGCTGCCTTCACCCGGCCGGTGACGAGGAGGTAGACGGCGAAGAGGGCGGGTGTCAGCTTGATGCCTGCCGCGATGCCGGTGGCGAAGCCCTTGAAACGGGCGCCGTCCGGGCGGCTGAGGTCCCACAGGACCAGGCAGGTCAGGGCGAGGTTTATCTGGCCGAAGACGAAGGTCTGGAAGACCGGTTCGATCCAGAGGCCGAGTGCGGTGGCGACGAGGAGGGTGGGTGCGGTGTAGGCGGCCTTGCGCAGGCCGACGGCCTTGCAGGAGAGATGGATCAGCAGGGCGAGAAGGGCGGCGTTGACGAGAACACAGGCGACTTTGAGGGTGCTGAGCGAGATCCAGGTCGTCGGTATGAAGAGGAGAGCGGCGAAGGGCGGGTAGGTGGCCGGGAGTTCCCACTTGGTGACGGTGAAGCCGTAGAGATCACCGCCGGTCAGTGCGGCCTCGCCTTCCGCCCGGTAGACGGCTATGTCGGACATCGGGGGTGGCTGGACCGTATACAGCACCCACAGCCCGGCGAACGACGCCACGAGCAGCGCCACCGCGATCACCAGACGGCGGGGTCTGGCGACGCTCTGCGCCCAGGTCCGCCTCCACGACCACGCCTGTGTCCCGTCGGCGGCAGACACCCGTTGTCCCCTCCTCGTCACCCTGCGCTCTCTGCGGCGACGCTAGTGGATCGAGGCCGACCGTCCGTAACGGTTTCCGGTCATCCAGATGTCGAAGCGGGGGCGGCGTCTGCCGGCGTGGGGCGGCGGGTACCGGCGTGGGGCGGTAGGGGTCGGCGTGGGGCAGTAGGGTCGGCGGGTCTACGCGGGCCGCTGGGTGGGTGTGGATCGCTCGGTGGGTGTGGATCGCTGGGTCGGTGCAGGGGGCCGGTCGTCATCGTCGGCGTACTCGCCCAGGATGGCGACGCTGAAGGCCGCCGTGACGAAGACCTTGACCGCGCGGAGGGCGTTGCCCACCAGATAGCGGTGCTCGTCGGGACGCTTCGTGCCATGACCGCGGCCGGGGACCGGGCCGAGGGCGGTGGCGCCCTTGATCGGAGGGTGCATGGAGGCTGAAGGAATCGCTGCGCTGCTCATGTCTCCATCATGGATTTCACGCGATTGCCGCACATCGGTCCCTGGGTCCATATCCCGTCGGCCGGGAGTCAGACCCCGGGTTTATACGACCCCTACGGGAGACGGACAGGGGCTACGGGATGTCCATCCCGAGTACGGCCGCCGCAGCGCCGATACCCGGCTCATGTCCTGCCGCCGAATATCCGTTGGCGCCCCTGACAGCCGCTGACTACAATCGCGCGTCTGCCCTGCCTCCCGTCGAGGAGTGCCGCCGACCGGACGGAAACCGGCCGGCCCTTCGCTTCACACCGTAGTGACATCCCACCGGAGGCAACGCCGTGCCCTCGCACGCCCACGACCGACATCAGCCAGGGGACGATCCGCTCCAACGCGAACGCTCGCACCTCGCCGCCTCCCGTTCCGCCCTCCGCGCCATGCGCGAGGACGCCGAAGCGCTCAACATCGCCGACGTCACCGCGAACTGGGTCAACGCCGAGGTCCTCCAGGGCGAGATCGACGCCCGCATCAAGGCGCTCGCCGACCTCTCCCACACTCCGCTCTTCTTCGGCCGCCTGGACTATCTGCACGCGCCCGGCGTCGGCCTCGCGGAAGGCGCAGCGGGAGAGAACTTCTACATCGGGCGGCGCCACGTCCACGACGCCGACGGCGACCCGATGGTCATCGACTGGCGCGCGCCCGTGTCCCAGCCGTTCTACCGGGCCTCCAAGAAGGACCCGATGGATCTGAAGCTGCGCCGCCGATTCGGTTACACCGGCGGCGAGTTGACCGCGTACGAGGACGAACACCTCACCGACCCCGCCGAGGCGGAACACGCAAGCCGGCTCCTCCAGTCGGAGATCGAGCGCCCGCGCGTCGGCCCGATGCGGGACATCGTCGCCACCATCCAGCCGGAGCAGGACGAGATCGTTCGCGCCGGGATCGGGGGCTCGGTCTGCGTCCAGGGGGCGCCGGGCACCGGGAAGACCGCGGTCGGCCTGCACCGTGTCGCGTATCTGCTGTACGCGCACCGGGAGCGGCTGGCCCGTTCCGGCACTCTCGTGATCGGCCCGAACCGGTCCTTCCTCCACTACATCGAGCAGGTGCTGCCGGCCCTGGGCGAGCTGGAGGTCAAACAGGCCACGGTCGACGACCTCGTCGGGCATGTGGAGGTGCGCGGCACGGACGAGGCGGCCGCGGCGACGGTCAAGGGCGACGCCCGGATGGCGGAGGTGCTGCGGCGCGCCGTCCGCTCGCACATCGCCATGCCGCAGGAGCCCTGCGTGGTCGTCCGGGGTTCCCGGCGCTGGCGCGTCCCCGCATATGAACTCGAAGAGATCGTGCGGGAGTTGATGGACCGTGAGATCCGCTACGGCGCGGCGCGCGACGCGCTGCCGCAGCGGATCGCGCATGCCGTACTGGTACGCATGGAGCAGGCGGGCGAGGCACCGGACGACCGGGTGCAGGACGCGGTGGCCCGTAATGCCGCTGTGAAGGCCGCGGTCAAGGCGGTGTGGCCGCCGGTCGATCCGGCGAAGCTGGTGCTGCGGCTGCTGTGCGACGCCGATTTCCTGGCCGAGCAGGCGGACGGGATCCTGACGCCCGACGAGCAGAAGGTGATCCTCTGGGCCAAGCCGGCCCGGAGCGTGAAGAGCGCCAAGTGGTCCGCCGCGGACGCGGTGTTGATCGACGAGGCGATGGACCTGGTCGCGCGCACGCACTCCCTGGGCCATGTGGTCCTGGACGAGGCGCAGGACCTCTCCCCCATGCAGTACCGCGCGGTGGGCCGCCGCTGCACCACGGGTTCGGCGACGATCCTCGGGGACATCGCACAGGGCACGACCCCCTGGGCAACGCATACTTGGGAGGAGGCGCTGGCCCACCTGGGCAAGCCGGGCTCGGCCATCGAGGAGCTGACGCAGGGCTTCCGTGTGCCGCGCGAGGTCATCGCGTACGCGTCCCGGCTGCTGCGGGCCATCGCCCCCGATCTGACGGAAGCCACCTCGATCCGTGAGTCCGCGGGCGACTTCGAGGTCCGCCAGGTCACGCCGGACGGTCTGGCCGCCGCCGTCCTCGCGGCCTGCGACGAAGCGCTGACGAAGGAGGGCTCGATCGGCCTGATCGCGGCCGAGGCCCGTATCCCGGCGCTGCGCACGGCCCTGGAGGAGGCGGGCGTGAGCTGTCTGGCGCCCGGCGAGGAGACCTCCGCGGAGTCCCGGCTGACGCTGGTGCCCGCCACGCTCGCCAAGGGTCTGGAGTACGACTACGTGGTGCTGGACGAGCCGGCGGCGATCGTGGACGGCGAGCCGGACGAGCGCACCGGCCTGCGCCGCCTGTACGTGTGCCTGACCCGGCCGGTCTCCGGGCTGACGGTGGTCCATGCGGCGGGCCTGCCGGAGCAGCTGGGCGAAGCCTGACCAGCCTGCCCCTCAAGGGACTTCAGGAGGTGGCCTCGCGAGCGGGGCCACTGGGGAGCGGGGCCGCTGGGGAGCGGGGCAACTCGGGACCTGTGCCACTAGGGGCGGAGCCACCGGCGGGCTGAGTCCCCGGTGCGCTGAGCCCCGGGTACTCACCCCCGCGGCCCCCCGTGCGCCACCGCCCCGCCGCACCCTGCGTCGCCCCGCTACACCGCCACCACCCCGTCCAGCACCTCCCGCCACTCCCGCACCGCGGCCGTGTCCACCGGAGCGGACCACCCGGCGGGGCGGGCCGCGCCCCCGATGTGGAACGCGTCGAGGCCGGCCGCGCGCAGCGCCGGCAGATGGCCGAGCCCGAGTCCGCCGCCGACCAGGATGCGGGGTGCGTACCCGGGCTCGCCCGCCGCCGTACGGGCCTGCTCGGCCAGCAGCGTCGGCAGCCCCTCGTCCACGCCGTTCACGGAACCGGCGGTCAGGATCGTGTCGAGACCGGCCGCGACCCCGGAGCGGCCGGCCGGCCCGCCCGGTCCCGCCGGCTCCGTCAGCCCGGCCAGCTCCTTGCGCAGCGCGTCCCGGTCGGCGGCCCGGTCGATGGCCCGGTGGAAGGTCCAGCGGCAGCCGTCGATCACCTCGGCCAGCGCGCGTACGGCGTCGAGATCCGGCCGTCCGTCCGGGGTCAGGAAACCGAGTACGAACTCGTCCGCGCCCTCCGCCCGCAGCGCCGCCGCGTCCTCGCACAGCGCCGCCACATCGCCGGCCGCGAAGCCGTCGGCGGCCCGCAGCATCACCCGCAGCGGGATGTCGACGGCGGCCCGGATCGCCGCGAAGGCGGTCCGGGACGGCGTGAGCCCGTCGGCCGCCATATCGGTGACCAGCTCCAGACGGTCGGCTCCGCCGGCCTGGGCGGCGACCGCGTCCTCCGGGCCGAGCGCGATCACCTCCAGGAGTGCGCGCTTGCTCATGTGACCCCAATCCTTGACGAGGCGACGACAGGTCTAGTCCAATATCCAGCGTAAGGGCTGGTGAGCGTTCCGGGAGCCATATCGCCGCCGGACACGGCCACCAACCGACCGAAACGCCCACCAGGCCCTCCGCGGCATCCCCTCCGCCCGGCGCGAAACCCCACAATGGTGCGGGTGTGGAACACGGCCCACATGGGTAACACGCCTTTCCCGTAAGGGCGTTGCGGCAGTTTGCCCGTGACCCATGAGCGTTGGGAGAGCCGGATGTCCGAACTGGCGACCGTGTCCGCCGAGATCGCTCCCTATCTCGCCCTGGCCGCGAACAGCCTGGGCACCTCCGTGATCACCGCCGCGCAGCAGCGGATCGCCGAGCGCACCGTGACGGCCGGCGAGGGCTTCTTCCGCCGGCTCCTGCACCGCGGCACCGCCGACGACGGCACGGGCCCCCACGGCACCGCGCAGCCGCTCCTCGACGCACAGCGCGCCGACGCCCTCGATGAGCTCCTCGCCCGCCTCGACGACCAGGAACGCCTGCTGCTCTCCGCCGCGGTGACCGCCTGGCTGCAGGGCCCCGCCGGCCAGCGCGACGCCTCCCACCTGGTGGATCACGTCACCCGGCTCGCCTCCTCCGCCGGCGTGACCACCGTCCACAACGCCCCCACCGCGACCGGCCAAAACTCCATCGCGGCCGTCGAGATCCACGGCAACATCCACATGGGGGGCAGCGGCCACACCCAGGACGGCGCATGAATGGGGCTCGCCCCGGGGACGGCGGCGACATCCACAACAGTCCGACGGCGCACGGCCCCCACTCCATCGCCGCCAACGACATCAAGAACGTGTTCATCCGGTGGGTGATGCACCCCAGCGCGCGCTGGCTGCCCCTCCTGCTGGCCTGCGCCGCGCTGGTGATCGCCGGGAGCCGGCAGCCGAAGGGGCCGACGGGCCAGTACGCCCCGTGGTTCGTCCTGGCCGGACTGTCCCTCGTCACGGCCGCCGCCCGTGTACTCCTCCGGCGGCCGCGCGACGCCTGGGTCGTCGGCGCCCTCTCGCTCGTCTCCGTACTGACCACCGTCGGCGGCTGGCTGGCGTTCCAGAACATCGAGGCACACGGCGAGATCGATGTGACGGGCCAGATACGGACGGAGGGCAGACAGCCGCTGGACGACGGCGCGAACGACGCCCTCACCCTCCGCCTCGACGCACCCGCCCTGAAGGAACCGCGTAACGCCCTGCGGCTGACGCTGGCCATCGACGATCACGACCCGGCCGGCCCCACCTGCCTCGCGGACACCACCGCCACCGTCTCCCTCCTGTCCTCCGGCGTCGCGGCCCAGCAGGAGAAGATCCGCCCCGGCGGCACCGTCGACCTCGCCCTGGGCGCGCGGGCGAGCACCGTACGGATCCACCTCAAGCTGCACACCGCCCGCGGCTGCCGCATGGACGTCCAGGCGACGGGCGCGGTCCTGCACGACAAGTGATCACGACCCGTGACGCAGCACGGAGTCACACGGCACCGAGTCACGCGCACCGAGTCACGCGTCACGGAGTCACACGCACCGAGCGAGGCGGCACCGAACAACGAACGCAACACAGAAACAACGCGGCACAGAGCAATGCAACACAGAGCAACGCGGCACGGAACAAGCGGCACGGAGGACGGCAGCGCCGCGTCCGGACATCAAGAACGGGGACCCCATGACAACAACAGCGACAGGGACAGGGACAGGGACACCAGCAACGACGGCGACGGCTGCAACGGCTGCGGCATCAGGCCGCCCCACGCACGGCAACCGCGACTCCGGGGGCCCCCGCCCCCACCACCCCCGCACCCTCCCCGCCGCCGCCCTGCTCGCGCTCGGCGCCGTCACCGCGACCGCATGCGGCGCCTCCGAGCCGCCGTCGCTGTTCGCGGACGGCAAGGTGTCCGTCGGCGCGAAGAACGACCAGCCCGGCACCGGCGTCGTCCGCACCTACAAGTTCTCCGGCTTCGACATCACCGTCGCCAAGCAGCTCCTCAAAGACGTCGGCGCCGAGCCGGACTTCGGGATCGTCCCGTCGGAGGACCGCAGCACCGTGCTCACCAAGAAATCGAAGGACCTGGTCGTCGCGACGTTCTCGATCACCGTCGACCGGATGAAGACACTGGACTTCGTGGGTCCGTACGCATCCACCTACCAGGGCGTCATGGTCCGCCGGAACGACGACCGGATCCGCAAACCCGGCGACCTCTCCGGCAAACACGTCTGCACCTGGCCCGGCACCACCTCCGCCACCACGCTCCAGGGTCCGGCGTATGACGGAATCGATGTCTATGAAGCCCCGGACGCCTCCATGTGCATCAAAGACCTCAAGGACGAGGTCGCGGACGCCGTCTCCACCGACCAGATGATCCTTTACGGATTCACCCAGGAGAATCCCGATCTCAAGGTCGTGCCCCGCATCACCTTCGGCTCCGCCAACCACTACGGAGTCGCGATGAACAAGGGCCACCGAGCGGACTGTCGACGGCTGCGCGACGCCCTGCGCGACTACTTGACCGACAACACCTGGAGCGCCGACTTCTCGACGTCACTACCGTCCATCCCGAAGGCCAACGCCAACTGGGAGACCGACTACAAGCCGCGCGTCGAGACGATCGACGCCCTCTCGTGCCGGGACCGCCCCCAGACGTGATGTGCGCACCGTGAAGTGAGGTGAGTGAGGGGGGCGGCCTCGCGTGACGTGGTCTGCCGTGATCCGGCCCGGCGGCACCCCCGTCATTCCCTCATCGTGCGTGATCGTGACGATATGGCTGGCAGGCTAGCTTCCTGCCGCCGCCGCCCGTTCGAGTTTTCCCCAGGCACAATGATTCGTATGACTCCCGTGTCCCCTGCGGTGGATGCTGCCGACCCGGCCCAGGACCTGCGCAGACGCTGGGCCGCCACCGTGGCCGAAGCCCGT
Source organism: Streptomyces sp. NPDC050636 (assembly GCF_040654775.1). Taxonomy (NCBI): domain Bacteria; kingdom Bacillati; phylum Actinomycetota; class Actinomycetes; order Kitasatosporales; family Streptomycetaceae; genus Streptomyces; species Streptomyces sp. NPDC050636. Next base: position 26,222 of record NZ_JBFAIP010000027.1, on the reverse strand, counting down.
GGCCCCGCGGCCCGTGAGGGCACCGCGCGCCCCGATCCCGCCCCGTATGCGGACAACCTCCTGGCGAGGTGGAGCGAGCCGCAGCGGCGCTATCACACGGTCGCCCATCTGACGGCAGTCCTGCACCGCATCGATGAACTGGCCTACTACGCCGATGATCTGCCCGTCGTCCAGCTGGCGGCCTGGTTCCACGACGCGGTCTACCGCCCGGACCGCTCCGAGAACGAGGAGCGCAGCGCGGCCCTCGCCGAACGCGCCCTGCCCGAGCTGGGCGTCGGCCCGGCCCGTACGGCCGAGGTCGCCCGTCTGGTGCGGCTCACGGTCACCCACGACCCGGCACCCGACGACCGTGACGGCGATGTGCTCTGCGACGCCGACCTCGCCGTGCTCGCCGGTTCGCCCGACAGCTACGCGGCCTATGCCGCCGCGGTCCGCGACGAGTACGCGTTCGTGCCCGACCCCGATTTCACCGCCGGGCGGTCCGCCGTACTACGGCATCTCCTTGCCCTGCCCCGCCTGTTCAGGACCCCGATGGGCTACGACCAGTGGGAGCACACCGCACGCCGCAACCTCACCACCGAACTGGACCTGCTGAGCGGCTGAGCGGCGGGTGCCACGGGCCATGGGCGGCCGGGGCTCCTGCCCCGGCGAGGGCACCACCGCGACGATATGGGCAAGGTCACCCACCACCACATCCCGCACCGGGAATGTCGGACGTCCTGCTGCTGTTGGTGACTGTCATGCCAGCTCCTACCGATCGCGCCCGCATGCCCATAGCCGTGTACATCCTCGGCCTGTCCGTCTTCGCGCTCGGTACGAGTGAGTTCATGCTCTCCGGCATTCTCCAGCCGCTCGCCCGTGACCTGCAGGTTTCCATTCCGCAGGCCGGGCTGCTGGTCTCGGCGTTCGCGATCGGCATGGTGGTCGGCGCCCCCGTCCTGGCCGCGGCCACGCTGCGGCTGCCGCGCCGTACGACGCTGATCACCCTGCTTGCGATCTTCGGACTGGGGCAGGTGGCCGGCGCGGTGGCGCCTTCGTACGGCGTGTTGTTCGCCTCGCGGGTGGTGAGTGCGCTGGCCTGCGCCGGATTCTGGGCGGTCGGCGCGGCGGTCGCCGTCTCGCTGGTGCCGGTGACCGCACGGGCCCGCGCGATGGCCGTCATGGTCGGCGGGCTGAGCATCGCGAACATCGCGGGTGTCCCGGCAGGTGCGCTGCTCGGACAGCACGCGGGCTGGCGCGCGGCGTTCTGGGCGGTGGCCGGCCTGGCCGCGATCGGCCTGGTCGGGGTGATCGCGCTGGTGCCGTTCACGGCCGTGCCGACCGGCGACGACCGGCCGCAGCTGCGCCGCGAGCTGACCATCTACCGGGACAAGCAGGTCTGGCTGGCGCTGACCGCCACCGCCATGAACGGCGCGGCGGTCTTCGCGCTCTTCTCGTACCTGTCGCCGATGCTGACCGACACCGCGGGGCTCGCCGAGAGCTGGGTGCCGACGGTGCTCGCGCTCTTCGGTGTGGGCGCGCTGATCGGTACCTTCATCGGCGGCCGGTTCGCCGATGCGCACCTCTTCAGGACGCTGTTCGTGGGGATCTCCGCGTCCACCATCGTGCTGGCCGTCCTGGCACTGACCTCGCAGAGCCCGGTCGCCGCGGTCGCGCTCTCTCTGATGCTCGGTGTCACGGCCTTCGCCACGGCCCCGGCGCTGAACGCCCGGATGTTCAATGTGGCCAACGCCGCGCCGACGCTGGCCGGCGCGACCACGACCGCCGCCTTCAACATCGGCAACACCCTCGGCCCCTGGCTGGGCGGCCTGGTCATCGGCGCGGGCTGGGGCTACCCGTCCGTGGCATGGACCGGCGCGGCGCTGGCGGCGGTGGCCGTCGGCACCACCGCCCTCGCGTTCCGGCTGCACCGTGCGACGAACCACTCCCGGCTCGTCGCGTCATCGACGGCCGTCACGCGCGCTCCGGAGGGCGCCGAGCAGCACTGACCCGGGGGCGGGGCGCTCACAGGGGACGCGGCAGGTCTCTGCGAGACGGCCGCGTGCACCGGCTCATGCCCGGCCGTCGAAGCTCCACCGGGTCTGGCTGTATGTTTCGCCCCGGCCGAAGCCGAAGGCCGTGGCGGGCTCGACCCGGAAGACCACGGCCCGGTTGCCGTCCCCGTAGAACGCGCCGTCGCGTACCTCGAACTGCCAGTCGCTGCCGTACTTGGCGGCGTAGAGATCGGCCAGCCCGCGCAGCGTCGTCTCGTCCTCGACCGGGACCGCATCGCCCTCGACGATCACGTCCAGGCCGGCGTGCAGGTCGTTGCCGCCGGCCGTGGACGTGGTCAGCGCGCAGTGCGCGTTGGCCGCGAGGTTCTTGGCCTTGCGCTCGTCCGGGCCGGTGCAGAAGTGCAGCGCGCCGTCCGCCCATACGGCGAGCAGCGGAGTGACATGCGGGCGGCCGTCGGGCCGGACCGTGCTCAGCCAGAAGATCTCCGCCTCGGCCATTCCGCCGACGGCCGTGGCCCATGCGGTCGCCGTGGCACCCTCGCTGCTGTAGCCCGGGTGGAGCTCGGTGACCGGTTCCTTGGCTGACAAGACTGTCCCCTTTCGGTGCGCACGCCGTCAGGGCCCATGGTGCTGGCGCGTCCCCGGCCCGAAGGCGGCGGCGCGCCGGTACGCCCCGGGAGGGCGAGCGGGGCCGCGCGGTTACGTCCCGGGCACCGCGCGGTGCTTGGGTCGGCGCAGGCCCCCGGCCGTCAGCCGGCGCAGCAGTTCCTTGCTGCCGACCTCCACCGCTCCGGCGCGCACCGCGTCTCCGTACCGCTCCGCGGGGAGGTCGTAGTGGTCGCGCTCGAAGGCCCGCCGGGGCGCGCCGATGCCGGCCGCGAAGCGGTGCAGTTCGTCGAAGGAGACATCGCTGATCAGATGCGACCACATACGGCCGTGCCCCGGCCAGGTGGGCGGATCGATATAGATCGCCACGAGAACGTCACGTCAGCTTTCCACGGGCTCTCGGAGCTTGCCGACGCGGGCCACCGCGACTGCGGTCTTGGGGCAGACCCAGTGCGGATCGGGCCCCAACTCCGGCTCCACATCGAGCGCGTGGGGGTCGCCGGACGTGGTGCACACGGGGCACAGCGGCCAGCGGCCGTACCGCTCCAGGAGTGCGTCCTGGACGTCCTGCGCTACCAGCCCGGCCACGAATGCCGCACCCTCAGGCCACTGCTCGACCCACCATCGGCGGTGGACGACCGCGTCCTCGACGAGCGAGACGATGCCGGCGTCGGCGACGTCGTCCGCCACCAGGTCGGCGAGCACAAGGGCCCGCGCGGCATGCAGTGCCTGTTCCAGCTCCATGCCGTCCATTGTCGCGCGGAACGCGGACACCGCCGCACCGTTGTCCACAGGCCGGTCCGGCCGCGCGACTTGTCCACAGGTCCTCACGCAGGGTATTGACGCGGGCCGTCGCTGAAATTACTTTTCAGATGTGAGCAGCAGCGTGAAGGAAACTTTCAGCGACGTCCCCCTCGACACCCGACCCGCACCGGCCCCGCCCGCGCCCGCCGCGCTGGCCGCCAAGGTCCGCACCCTCGCGCCGACGATGACCCGCTCCATGCAGCGGGTCGCGGAGGCCGTCGCGGGCGATCCGGCCGGCTGCGCCGCCCTCACCGTCACCGGCCTCGCGGAGCGCACCGGCACCAGCGAAGCCACCGTCGTGCGGACCTCCCGTCTGCTCGGCTACCCGGGCTATCGTGATCTGCGCCTCGCGCTCGCCGCGCTGGCCGCGCAGCAGGCGGCCGGCGGCGCGCCCGCCGTGACCGCGGACATAGCGGTCGACGACTCCCTCGTCGACGTCGTCGCGAAGCTCGCGCAGGAAGAGCAACAGTGTCTCGCCGACACCGCGGCCGGGCTGGATGTCACCCAGCTGGAGGCGGCCGTCGGCGCACTTTCCAGCGCCCGCCGCATCGATGTGTACGGCATAGGGGCCTCCAACCTCGTCGGCCAGGACCTCGCCCAGAAGCTGCTGCGCATCGGCCTGATCGCGCACGCGCACTCCGACCCGCACCTCGCCGTGACGAACGCCGTGCAGATGCGGACCGGCGATGTCGCCATCGCGATCACCCACTCCGGGCGGACCACCGACGTCATAGAGCCCCTGCGGGTCGCCTTCGACCACGGCGCGACGACCATCGCGATCACCGGCCGCCCGGACGGCGAGATCGCGTCGTACGCCGACCACATCCTGACCACTTCCACCGCCCGAGAGAGCGAGCTGCGACCGGCCGCGATGTCGTCCAGGACCAGTCAACTCCTCGTCGTGGACTGCCTGTTCATAGGCGTCGCACAGCGCACGTACGAGACCGCGGCGCCCGCCCTGTCCGCGTCGTACGAGGCCCTGGCGCACCGCCACTCCCCGCGCCCCCGCTGACCACCCCGCTGGTGCCCGCCCCGCACCCGCAGTCCCTGCGTCGCACACGCCGTACAGATCCGTACGTCCCGGAAAAGAGCCGTCACTCCATGTCGGAAAGAGCCGTCACGCCATGACTTCCACCGCCGACTACGCCCACCTGCGGGCCCAGCTGGACACCCTCACCACCGAGGCGTTCCGGCCCGAGCTCGCCGATATCGACCACCGCTCCACCCTGGAGATCGCCCGCACGATGAACGGCGAGGACGCCACCGTCCCCGCCGCCGTCGCCCAGCAGCTCCCGCTGATCGCCGCCGCCATCGACGCCATCGCCGCCCGGATGTCCCACGGCGGCCGGCTGATCTACGCAGGCGCCGGCACGGCGGGACGGCTCGGGGTGCTGGACGCGAGCGAGTGCCCGCCGACGTTCAACACCGACCCCTCCGAGGTGCTGGGGCTGATCGCGGGCGGCCCGTCCGCGATGGTCACCGCCGTCGAGGGCGCCGAGGACAGCAAGGCGTTCGCCGCCGAGGACCTCGCCTCGATCGGCCTCAACGACCGGGACACCGTCGTCGGCATCTCCGCCTCCGGCCGCACTCCCTACGCCATCGGGGCCGTAGAGCACGCCCGCGCCCTGGGCGCGCTGACCATCGGCCTGTCCTGCAACGCCGGTTCGGAGCTCGCCGCGGCCGCCGAGCACGGCATCGAGGTCGTCGTCGGCCCCGAGCTGCTGACCGGCTCCACCCGTCTGAAGGCCGGCACCGCCCAGAAGCTGGTGCTCAACATGCTCTCGACCATCACCATGATCCGGCTGGGCAAGACCTACGGGAACCTGATGGTCGACGTCCGCGCCTCCAACGAAAAGCTGCGCGCCCGCTCCCGCCGCATCGTCGCCCTGGCCACCGGCGCCACCGACTCGGAGATCGAATCCGCGCTGGCCGCGACGGACGGGGAGGTGAAGAACGCCATCCTCACCCTCCTGGGCGAGGTCGACGCTCCCACCGCCGCCCGCCTCCTCGCCGAATCCCAGGGCCATCTCCGCGCCGCCCTCCAGGCCGCGGAGAAGAACTGACCCGGCCCGCCCCGTCGTTGTCCGCACAGCAAGGCACCGCATATGACCGAAGACAAGAACCGTGCCACCGCCGCCGCGATCCTCCCCCTCGTCGGCGGCGCCTCCAACCTGACATCCATCGCCCACTGCATGACCCGGCTCCGCCTTGGCCTCCAGGACCGGTCCCTGGTGCAGGACGACGCCCTCAAGGCGCTGCCGGGCGTCATGGGCGTGGTCGAGGACGACACGTACCAGATCGTGCTGGGCCCCGGGACGGTCGCCCGGGTCACCCCCGAGTTCGAGCGCCTGGTCGCGGAGGCCCGCACCACCGCCCCCGAACCGAACGCGGGAACGGGCAGCAGTCAGCCCGCCACCGCGGCCACCGCGGCCACCGGGCAGACCACCGCAGATGACCTCGCCACCCAGGGCTCCGCCCTGAAGGCCCGGCAGAAGGCCAGGAACGCCACCCCGGTCAAGCTCTTCCTCCGCCGGATCGCCAACATCTTCGTCCCGCTGATCCCGGCCCTGATCGGCTGCGGCATCGTCGCCGGCATCAACGGCCTGCTGACCAACCTCGGCTGGCTGCCCTCGGCCGTCCCCGCACTTGCCGCCATCGCCTCCGGCTTCATGTCACTCATCGCCGTCTTCGTCGGCTACAACACCGCCAAGGAATTCGGCGGTACGCCGGTCCTCGGCGGCGCGGTCGCCGCGGTCATCGTCTTCCCGGGCGTCGCGGACATCACCGCCTTCGGCCAGCAGCTCTCCCCCGGACAGGGCGGCGTCCTCGGCGCACTGGCCGCCGCGCTGCTCGCCGTCCAGGTGGAGAAGCAGTGCCGCAAGGCAGTCCCGGGGGCGCTGGACGTCCTCCTCACCCCCACCCTCACGGTCCTGATCACCGGCCTGGTCACCCTCTTCGGCTTGATGTACGCCGCCGGTGAGGTCGCCACCGCGATCGGCAGCTTCGCCAACTGGCTCCTCGCACACGGCGGCGCGTTCGCCGGCTTCATCCTGGGCGGCCTCTTCCTCCCCCTCGTCATGCTGGGCCTCCACCAGGCCCTCATCCCCATCCACACCACCCTCATCGAGCAGCAGGGGTACACCGTCCTGCTCCCGATCCTCGCCATGGCCGGCGCGGGCCAGGTCGGCGCCGCCATCGCCGTCTACGTGCGCCTCCCCCGCAACGGCTCGATCCGTACGACGATCAAGTCCGCTCTGCCCACCGGCTTTCTGGGGGTCGGCGAGCCACTGATCTACGGCGTCTCACTCCCCCTCGGCCGCCCGTTCATCACCGCCTGCATCGGGGGCGCCTTCGGCGGCGGCTTCGTCGGCCTGTTCAACCAACTGGGCGACGCCGTCGGCTCCACCGCCATCGGCCCCTCCGGCTGGGCCCTGTTCCCACTGGTCAAGGGCAACCAGAGCATCGTCACGACCATCGTCGTCTACGCCCTCGGCCTGGCCGTCGGCTACCTCGCCGGCTTCCTCGCCACCTACTTCTTCGGCTTCAGCAGGCAAATGCTCACAGACCTCAACGCCACCCCGGAGCCCACGAACGCCACCACCAACGCCGCCGCCCCGAACGCCGCCGCCGACAGCAACCCCGACCCGAAATCCGGCACGAACTCCGACCGGGCCGAACCGGTACGACCGTGAAGGCGGCGGCCACGACGCCGGCTCCGGCGTACTTGCCCATCTCGCCGGCCGCCGGCCCCGGCTTCGCGTTGCCGCCGATGACGTAGCCGTCGGGCGATCAGCCCCAGGAGCGGCTGACGCAGAAGGGCTGGCCCGAGGGGTCCAGCAGGACCGTCCACTGCTCGCCGCCGGGCTGGTGCTCGGGCTTGGTCGCGCCGAGTTCCACCAGCCGCCGTTCGGCCGCCTCGATGTCGTCGAAGGCCAGGTCGAGGTGGAAGGGCAGCTCCTCGGCCGGCCAGTTCGGCGCGGTGAAGTTCTTCGCGGTGTAGAAGACGTACGTCGTGGTCCGGTCGGCGTCGGTGACCATGAACGCGACGGGAACGCCGTGCTCGTCGGGGAACTCCTGGACCACCTGCCAGCCCAGAGCCCCGGCATAGAAGTCGGCGAGCGCCCTGCCGTCGTGGCCCCAGAAGGCGTACGACGAGATCTTGCCGACGGCCGGGCCGTTGGCGGTCGGAGAGTTCGCGGACGGAGTGGATGCGCTGGTCATGGGGTCACCGTTCCTCTACTGCGGCACGCTCGTCGTTTGAGCACACGCACGTGCCTCGCTCTGAATTGGTACATGAGTACTGTACTGAAACCCCAGAGAAGGTGCAATTAGGACATTCCCGGACCTATATCCAGCCACATCTGCCACGGAGGTCGCCACGGAGAGAGGGGGAATCAACGGAACTACCCAGTCGGCACCCCCGGTCCACCCCACCACCCCGTACGACACTGCCGTACTATTCTGAACTTATATCGTCACCGTCTGGAGTTCCCGCATGGCCGCTGACCAGCCGCCCGCCCGGCGCCGCCGCGATCCCGAGCGGCGGATCGAGGAGATCACCGCGGCCACCGAACGGGTCATCGCCGCCCGAGGTATCGAAGGCCTGACGCATCGCGCCGTCGCCGCGGAAGCCGGAGTCCCGCTCGGGGCGACGACGTACCACTTCGCCACGAAGGACGACCTCATCGCCGCCGCCCTGCAGCGGTCCGTCGACCGCTTCGCCGCCTACCTCGACGACTGGGTCGCCCGACGCCCCGCACTCACCCCCGACCAGTGCGCCGTACTGCTCACCGACGCCATCCTGCCGGGGACGGGCGCCCAACGCGACCAGCAGGTCATGGAGTTCGAGCTCTACCTCGCCGCACTGCGCCGTCCCGCACTGCGCCCGATCGCCGACCAGCACACCCAGCTGTCCCTCCGGGCCCTGTCCCACTACACCGACCCGGACACCGCCGCCGCGGCCGCCGCCGCGCTCAACGGCATCAGCCTGCACGCCCTGGCCAACTCCACGCCGCCCACGCGCACCGAGGTCGAGGCCATCCTGCGCCGCATCCTCACCCCCAACCCGGCCCTGCCCGCGCCCGCCAGGTCCCCGGACGAGCACAACAGCTGACAGCGACCCGCTCCGAGCGAGAACCTTCCGCCCTCGATCCCCTCGCCGCAGAGCGAACCTGACGGCCCATCACCATGCAATGAACGCACTGATGAACGCACTGATGAACGCACTGGTGAGCGCGCTGATGAGCGCCCTGCCAGACACCGAAACGCCGCCGGGGCGGCACCCCCTGGGAGGAGGGTGCCGCCCCGACGAACGTGCGGACAAGTGATCCCGGAGGATCAGCAGTCTGATCCGGAGGATCAGAAGTCCATGTCACCGCCCGGCATGCCGCCCGGAGCGGCCGCGGCGGCCTTCTCCGGCTTGTCGGCGATGACGGCCTCGGTGGTGAGGAACAGCGCAGCGATGGACGCGGCGTTCTGCAGCGCGGAACGCGTGACCTTCGCCGGGTCGATGATGCCCTCGGCGATCATGTCGACGTACTCGCCGTTCGCGGCGTTCAGACCGTGACCCGGGGTCAGGTTGCGCACCTTCTCCACGATGACGCCACCCTCAAGGCCGGCGTTCACGGAGATCTGCTTCAGCGGGGCCTCCAGGGCCAGCTTCACAGCGGCGGCACCGGTCGCCTCGTCACCCTCGAGCTCCAGCTTCTCGAAGACCTGCGAAGCCTGCAGCAGGGCCACGCCGCCACCGGCGACGATGCCCTCCTCGACGGCCGCCTTCGCGTTGCGAACGGCGTCCTCGATGCGGTGCTTGCGCTCCTTGAGCTCGACCTCGGTGGCGGCACCGGCCTTGATGACGGCCACGCCGCCGGCCAGCTTCGCCAGACGCTCCTGGAGCTTCTCGCGGTCGTAGTCCGAGTCCGAGTTCTCGATCTCGGCGCGGATCTGGTTGACCCGGCCCTGGACCTGCTCGCTGTCACCGGCACCGTCGACGATGGTGGTCTCGTCCTTGGTGATGACGACCTTGCGGGCGCGGCCCAGCAGGTCGAGACCGGCGTTCTCCAGCTTGAGGCCGACCTCCTCGGAGATGACGGTGCCACCGGTGAGGATGGCGATGTCGCCGAGCATGGCCTTGCGGCGGTCACCGAAGCCCGGGGCCTTGACGGCAACGGACTTGAAGGTGCCACGGATCTTGTTGACGACCAGGGTCGACAGGGCCTCGCCCTCGACGTCCTCGGCGATGATCAGCAGCGGCTTGCCGGACTGCATGACCTTCTCCAGGAGCGGCAGCAGGTCCTTGACGTTGCCGATCTTGGAGTTGACGATCAGGATGTACGGGTCGTCGAGCGACGCCTCCATACGCTCCATGTCGGTGGCGAAGTACGCCGAGATGTAGCCCTTGTCGAAGCGCATACCCTCGGTGAGCTCCAGCTCCAGACCGAAGGTCTGGGACTCCTCGACGGTGATGACGCCTTCCTTGCCGACCTTGTCCATGGCCTCGGCGATGAGCTCGCCGATCTGGGTGTCAGCGGCGGAGATGGAGGCGGTCGAAGCGATCTGCTCCTTGGTCTCCACGTCCTTGGCCTGCTCCAGCAGGGCGGCGGAGACGGCCTCGACGGCCTTCTCGATGCCGCGCTTGAGGGCCATCGGGTTGGCGCCGGCGGCGACGTTGCGCAGGCCCTCGCGGACCAGCGCCTGCGCCAGGACGGTCGCGGTCGTCGTGCCGTCACCGGCGACGTCGTCCGTCTTCTTCGCGACCTCCTTGACCAGCTCGGCGCCGATCTTCTCGTACGGGTCCTCGAGCTCGATCTCCTTGGCGATGGAAACACCATCGTTGGTGATCGTGGGGGCGCCCCACTTCTTCTCGAGGACGACGTTACGGCCCTTGGGGCCGAGGGTGACCTTGACGGCGTCGGCGAGCTGGTTCATCCCGCGCTCGAGACCGCGCCGTGCCTCCTCGTCGAACGCGATGATCTTGGCCATGTGAAGTGGTCCTCCCGGACAGGGGTGGATTGCTCCGGACCGCGCTGGCGCCCGCGACGGACGGTCTGCGAGCCTGCGGTTCCTTGCCCCACCGGCCTGCCGACCTCACCGAGTCGGTCCATATCTGTCACTCTCACTGGGAGAGTGCTAACGCAATGATTAGCACTCGGGCGCATCGAGTGCAAGCGGCCCGAAGGGCCTCGATGGGGGGTGGCGGTCGGGCGACGGGCGGGCGCAAGCGGGTCCGGAGGAGTCCCCCGCAGGGGTGGTGGTCGGTGGGGGCACCTCCCGGCGTCGGCTGGGGAGGGCGGGCGCAAGCGGCCCGGAGGGGGGCACTCGCCCGGACACGCACATGGAGGCCCGCACCCCCTCAAGGGTGCGGGCCTCCATCACGCTGCAGTCGGTCGGCGCTTCAGCCGGCCACCCGGACCATGTCCGCCTGCGGCCCCTTCTGGCCCTGCGAGATCTCGAACTCGACCCGCTGACCCTCCTCAAGGGTGCGGTAGCCGTCCATCTGAATCGCGCTGTAGTGGACGAAAACATCCGCACCACCGTCGACCGCGATGAAGCCGTACCCCTTCTCCGCGTTGAACCACTTGACGGTGCCCTGAGCCATGCCTAACTCCCCTATTACTGGCCCTTGCACAGGACCGCACTCCGCGGACCCGGGTCAGACCTCACCCCATGATTGGCCTGCGGGGTGTGCGCCGGAACGCGTCGACCGCCGCTGAATGTATCTGCCCCAATGCCCAGCGCAACAGGTCAATCGGACGAGAATTCTGGCGGCGGGGAATCGGCAATATGCCGTGAACTCCCGTTATTCCCGGGCAAGTCGGGCCAGGCATAACGCACTTAGCCGACAATTGCCGCACACACTTTGGGCACAACTCATCGCGCCTCATATGCGTTCGGCACACGCGCGGAGTGGGATCACCACGATGGTAGCGCCTTTCCAAACATGGAATTACCCCGTCCGCTTTGCTGCGTACGGGGTAATTCCAGTCAGGCGACAGTGGAGATGGCTTGAATCAGCAGCCCCCGGCCACTGCGGGAATGATGGAGATACCGGCACCGTCCGGCGTCGGCGTCTCCAGGCCCTGCTCGAAGCGGACGTCGTCGTCGTTGACGTAGACGTTCACAAAGCGGCGCAGCTTGCCCGCGTCGTCCAGTACACGGGCCGCGATGCCCTGGTGGTTCTTCTCCAGGTCGGCGATCACCTCGGAGAGAGTCGCGCCCTCGGCGGCGACCTCGGCCTCGCCGCCGGTGTACGTACGGAGGATGGTGGGGATGCGGACCTTGACGCTCATGGGTTCTGCCTTCCAGCGGGGTGCGAGGAGTACGAGGTGCGAGTTCGGGGCCGCCTACGCGGGGCGTACGGCGGGGCTCAGCCGGCCAGGCCGGCCGCGCGGAACGCGTCCAGGCTCGGGCTGATGGTGGCCGTGGGCCCGGTGGTCGGAGCGACGGCGTCAAGCGTCTTGAGGCCGTCCCCCGTGTTCAGGACGACGGTGGTCAGGGACGGGTCGAGCAGGCCGTCCTCGATGAGCTTCTTGGTCACGCCGACGGTCACGCCGCCCGCGGTCTCCGCGAAGATCCCTTCCGTCCGGGCCAGCAGCTTGATCGCGTCCACGACCTGCTCGTCGTTGACATCCTCCACCGCACCGCCCGTGCGGCGCGCGATATCGAGCACGTACGGCCCGTCGGCCGGGTTGCCGATGGCAAGGGACTTGGCGATGGTGTTCGGCTTCTGGGGCCGTACGACGTCGTGGCCCGCCTTGAAGGCGGTCGACACCGGCGAGCAGCCCTCGGCCTGGGCGCCGAAGATCTTGTACGGCCTGTCCTCGACCAGACCGAGCGTGATCAGCTCCTTCAGACCCTTGTCGATCTTTGTGAGCTGCGAGCCCGAGGCGATCGGGATGACGATCTGGTCCGGCAGCCGCCAGCCCAGCTGCTCGCAGATCTCGTACGCCAGCGTCTTGGAACCCTCGCCGTAGTAGGGGCGCAGGTTGACGTTGACGAAGCCCCAGCCCTCGCCCAGCGGGTCGCCGATGAGCTCCGAGCAGAAGCGGTTGACGTCGTCGTAGTTGCCCTCGATGCCGACCAGGTCGCCGCCGTAGACCGCGGCCATGACGACCTTGCCGGCCTCCAGGTCGTGCGGGATGAAGACACAGGACTTGAAGCCGGCGCGGCGGGCCGCGGCGCCGACCGCGCCCGCGAGGTTACCGGTCGAGGAGCAGGAGAGGGTGGTGAAGCCGAACGCGCGGGCGGCCTCGACGGCGATCGCGACGACACGGTCCTTGAAGGAGTGCGTCGGGTTGCCGGAGTCGTCCTTGACGTAGAGGCCGCCGGTGACGCCCAGCTCACGGGCGAGGTTGTCGGCCTTGACGAGCTTGGTGAAGCCGGGGTTGAGGTTCGGCTTGTCGGCCACGTCGGCGGGGACGGGCAGCAGCGGGGCGTAGCGCCAGATGTTGTTGGGGCCGGCCTCGATCTGCTTCTTCAGGGCTTCTGCTTGGCCGGGGCCGCCGCTCGGCAGGTCGTATGCCACTTCGAGCGGCCCGAAACATTCCTGGCACGCGAAGATCGGGCCGAGATCGAAACGCTGTCCGCACTCGCGGCAGGACAGCGCGACGGCGGGTCCGAGAGCGACGGCGGGGGTACTTTCGGTGACTTGCACAGCCATGGAGGCGAGGCCCTTTCTCCTCATCTTCCTCGCGGCGCATCTCGCCACGAGACGGATTTGGCACCTTCCCTAGCCGGGAGCCTCGCGCGCGCAGCAGCTGTGCGGCGGAGACCGGCTGGAGGGTTGCCGGGGCTTCAACGGGCCGTATCCCTCTGCCCCTCTGGATGAGCGGTATGGCGCTGGGCCGTAACCCAGGCGTTTATGGCGCGGTGACCCCGACATGCGACGGCCATCCGCGTTGTTCAAGACTGTAACCGAAGGCACTGACAGTTGAGATAGTCGTCCGAACCGCGAGATGGATCACATACCGGCCCCTGATCAGGCCACCGAGGAGTCGTAGACGTGCTGGAAGAGGTGGAGCGCTGGCTCAGCAGCCGCTCCTGGTCCGCGGCCGACCGCCCGCTCGGCCGGCTGCTGGACGCCAAGCGGCAGACCGGCCGGACGGTCAGTGTCGTGCTGCCCGCGCTCGACGAGGAAGCCACCGTTGGGGCGATCGTCGCGGCGATCCGCGGTGAGCTGATGACGGAGGCGGTGCCGCTCGTCGACGAGCTGGTGGTGCTGGACTCCGGCTCCACCGACCGGACGGCCGAGGTCGCGGCGGCGGCCGGCGCCCGGGTCGTCCACCGGGACGGCATCCTGCCGCGGATCCCGGCCGTCCCCGGCAAGGGCGAGGTCCTGTGGCGCTCCCTGCTCGCCACCAGCGGCGACATCATCTGCTTCATCGACGCCGATCTGCGCGAATTCTCGTCAACCTTCGTCTCCGGGATCGTCGGACCGCTGCTGACGGATCCGGACATCCAGTTCGTGAAGGCCATGTACGACCGGCCGCTGGAGGCCGGAGTCAGCGGGGCCCCCGGAGCCGGCGCGAGCGGAGCCGGCCAGGGCGGCAGGGTCACCGAACTGGTCGCCCGCCCGCTGCTCAATCTGCACTGGCCCCAGCTGGCCGGCTTCGTCCAGCCGCTCGGCGGTGAGTACGCGGCCCGCCGCTCCCTCCTGGAGCGCCTGCCGTTCCCGGTCGGCTACGGCGTGGAGCTGGGCCTGCTGGTCGACGCCCTGCACACCGTCGGCCTCGATGCCCTCGCCCAGGTCGATGTGGGCGTGCGCAAACACCGCCACCAGGACGGCCAGGCCCTGGGCCGGATGGCCGCGGCGATCTACCGCACCGCCCAACTCCGCCTCGCCCGGGGCCACTTGGTGCGCCCCCGGCTCACCCAGTTCGACCGCGGCGAGAACGGCTTCGTCCCCCGCACGACCGAGGTGGACACCGAGGAGCGCCCCCCGATGGCCGAAATACCGGAGTACGCGAGGCGACGCGCGGCCTGAGCCGCGGCGTACGTTTGCGCGGATGGGTGGCGGGTTAATCTCGCGGCATGGCCTCCGAGCGCAGTGGTGCCCAGGTACTCGTCGCGTCCAACCGCGGCCCGGTCTCCTACGCCCTGGGGGCGGACGGCGCGCTGTCCGCCAAGCGGGGCGGTGGCGGGGTGGTCTCGGGCCTGTCGGCCATCGGGGCCGGCGCTGACGCGGTGTGGGTGTGCGCCGCGCTCGGTGACGGCGACCGGGAGGCGGTACGGCGGAGCGGCGGTGCGCTGGATCCGGCCGACAGCGGTGGACAGCGCGTCCGGATGCTGGACATTCCCGCGGATGTGTACACCGATGCCTACAACGGCGTCGCGAACTCCGTGCTGTGGTTCGTCCACCACATGCTCTACCAGACGCCGGTGGAGCCGGTCTTCGATGCGGAATTCCGTGCGCAGTGGGCGTCCTACGAGACCTATAACGCCGCGTTCGCGGACGCGCTGGCAGATGCGGCGGCGCCCAGCGCGGCGGTCCTGGTGCAGGACTACCACCTCGCGCTGGTGCCGGGGATGCTCCGCGACCGCCGCCCCGACCTGCGGATCGCGCACTTTTCACATACGCCGTGGGCGCCGCCCGAGTACTTCGCGATGCTTCCGGACGACATCCAGCGGAAGCTGGTGGCGGGGATCCTCGGCGCGGACCAGGCGAATTTCCTGACCCAGCGGTGGATGCGGGCGTTCATGGGCTGCTGCGACCGGGCGCTCGGTGCGGACTGCGACGCGTACTGGCCGCGCGACGCGGATCCGTACGTCGTCTCGACGCCGCCGGAGCGCAAGCCGCGCCGGACCCGGCTCGGGGTGTACGGCCTCGGCGCAGACGCCGGCTTCCTGCGCGAGCGGGCGCACCGGCCGGACGTCGAGGAGCGGATGGCGACGCTGCGCGAGCAGATCGGCGGGACGGACCGCAAGGCCATCGTGCGGGTCGACCGCACCGAGCTGTCCAAGAACATCGTGCGGGGGCTGCTGGCGTACCGCCGGCTGCTGGCCGACCGTCCCGAGTGGCGCGAGCGGGTGGTGCATGTGGCGTTCGCCTACCCCTCGCGTCAGGATCTGGCCGTCTACCGCGAGTACACCGCGCAGGTCGGCCGGCTGGCCGAGGAGATCAACGCCGAGTACGGCACAGCGGATTGGCAGCCAGTCGAGCTGCACGTCAAGGACGACTTCGCGCGGTCGCTGGCCGCCTACCGGCTCGCGGATGTGGCGCTGGTGAACCCGATCCGGGACGGCATGAATCTCGTCGCCAAGGAGATTCCGGTGGTCTCGGACGACGGGTGTGCGCTGGTGCTGTCGCGGGAGGCGGGGGCGTACGAGGAGCTCGGCAAGGACGCCATCGTCATCAATCCGTACGACATCACCGCCACTGCGGACGCGCTGCACACGGCGCTGTCGATGGAACACGGCGAGCGCGCCGAGCGCACCAAGCGGCTGGCTTCGGCCGCCACCGCACTGCCGCCGGCCCAGTGGTTCCTGGACCAGCTGCAGGCGTTGAAGGGGGCGGAGGGGGCGGAGGGGTAAGCCGTCCGTCGGACGGGCTCCGCGGCCGGTTGCCCGGACCGCTCGGAGGCGCCGGGCCCCGTCAGTGCCCGGCCGGTCAGTGCTCGGCCAGCCGGTCCGCGAGCGCGTCGACCAGTCCGACGACGCCGGCCGGCCCGTCGACCACCAGGTCGGCGCGCTCGGCGAGCTCGGCGACCTCGTTGCTGCCGCTGCACACCAGGACGCCGGTGAGGCCGTCGGAGCGGAGCTTGTCGACGGCGGAGAAGGCGGCCAGGTCACCGAGGTCGTCGCCCGCGTAGAGGACGGTGGTGGCGCCGGTCTCGCGGACCCAGTCGGCGAGCGCGACGCCCTTGTCCATGCCCGGGGGGCGCAGTTCCAGGACCAGCCGGCCCGGCTCGACGATCAGGCCGTGGCGTTCGGCGAGCGCGGAGAGCGGGGCGCGCAGCCGCTCGAAGGCGCCCTGCGGGTCGTCGGCGCGGCGGGTGTGGACGGCGATGGCGCGGCCGCCCTTGGTTTCGATGGCGGTCTCGACCCAGGTGCCCTGCCAGACACCGGAGCGGTCCAGGACGCCGGGGAGTTCGGCCTGTATGGCGGCGATGCCGGGGTGCGGGGCGGGGGCGTGGACGGTGCCGGTTGCCGCGTCCCAGCGTTCGGCGCCGTAGTGGCCGAGGACGACGAGGTGGTCCAGGCCGGGCGCGTCGGCGACGCCGGCGAGGCGGACCGCGACGCCGGCCGGCCGGCCGGTGATCACCGCGGCGGCGCGCAGCCGTGGCACCAGCCGGCCGAGGGCGGCGGTGGCGCCGGGGTGGGCGCGGGCCTTTTCGGGGTCGGGGACGATATCGGCGAGGGTGCCGTCGAAGTCGAGGGCGATGACGGCGCGTTCGGGGCGGGCCAGCAGCGCGGCGAGGCCCTCGCGGCCGGCGACGGTGTGCGGGGTGGGGACGGCGCTCGGGGGCGGTGCGGAGTCCGGCGGCGGGGACCCGGGGGCCGGGTCGGGGTTCGGGGTCGGCGCGGCGTTCGGGGGGCTGCCCATGGCGACGACCCTACCGGCGGGGTGCGGGCGCATGCCGGGTGTACGGGAGCATCCGGGCGGGCGGCCGTGCGTCCCGGCCCGGCGGTCAGCGGCCCGCGGTCAGTGGCCCGCGGTCAGTGGCCCCGCGGTCAGCGGCGGGCCCGGCGGGCGTCCCGGACGCGGCGCAGGCGGTTGATGGTGACCGGATCGTGGGCGAGTGCGCGCGGGTCGTCCAACAGGGCGTTCAGGAGCTGGTAGTAGCGGGTCGGGGAGATGCCGAGGCGCTCGCGGATGGCGCGTTCCTTGGGGCCGGGGCCCGGCCAGGAGCGGCGTTCGACGGCCAGCACCGCTTCGTCCCGGGAGGAGAGCGCCGCCACGCGCTCGCCGTCCGTACCGTCCCCGTCGCCCGTCATCACGTTCCCACGATAAGCCCACCGTCGGACAACGCCGGGCGCGTCGTCCTGCTCTCCTCACACACCGTCACTGGACCGCGTTGTCCTCCGTCTCGGCGATGTTCTGGATGTCGGTGAGCACGCCGTACGGGTTGCCCTTCGGGCCGACCGCGGAGCCCATCTTGGCCTTGAGGGTCTTGGAGACCAGCGGCCAGGAGGTCTTGTCCGCCGGGTAGAACTCGGCGTGCGGGAGCTGATCGAGGAAGCCGTGCAGCTTGGCGTACTTGTCGTCGGCGAGCATCGCCTGCGAGGCGGACGAGGTGACCGGCAGCAGGCCGTAGTCGCCGGAGAACTTCAGCACGTTCTTCTCGCTGTAGACGAAGTCCAGGAACTTGCCGGCCTCGTCGCGGTGGCCGCCCGCCTTGAACGCCATCATCCAGTCGGCGACGCCCATGGTGGCCTTGGCCTTGCCGTTGATGCCGGGCAGCTCGACGGTGCCGTAGTCGATGCCCTTGTCCTCGGCCTGCTTCATCAGCGTGGGGTGGCCGTTGAGCATGCCGACCTCGCCGTCGGCGAAGCCCTGGAAGGCGTCCGCGCGGTTGAGCTCGGCGGGGGCGGTGCCGGTCAGGCCCTTGCCGACGAGGTCCTTCTGGAGCCACTCGAAGGTCTTGACGTTCTCCGGCGAGTCGATCGTGTACTTGCCGATGCTGTCGGCGTAGCCGCCACCGCCGCTGAGCATCCACATCAGCGTCTCGGCCTGGGTCTCCTCCGGGCCGAGCGGCAGCGCGAAGGGGATCTTGACGCCGTGCGCCTTGAGCAGCTCGGCGTCGCGGGCGATGTCCCGCCAGCTCTGCGGCGGGCCGGTGATGCCGGCCTCGGCGAACAGCTTCTTGTTGTAGAAGAGCCGCCGGGTGCTGGCCCCGAAGGGCATGCCGTACTGGACGCCCTGATATTCGCCGGCCTCTTCGAGGGAGACGGTGAAGTCGGCCTCGGTGGGTATGGAGAGCAGCTTGTCGGTGCTGTAGAGCTGGTCCTTGGCGGCGTAGTCGGCGTACGCGCCCGCCTGCGCGAGGTCCGGGGCGTTGCCGGCCTTGACCAGGTCCTCGACCTTCTTGTCGACGTCCGTCCAGCTGTAGACCTCGACGTCGACCTTGATGCCGGGGTTCTTCTTCTCGAAGGCGCGGGTCAGTTCGTCCCAGTAGTGCCGCGAGCTGTTGGACGCGCGATCGCCGTAGTCCGCCGCGATGAGCTTGAGGGTGACGTCGCCGTCGTCGCCCGAGCTGCCGCAGCCGGTAAGAGTCAGTGTCATGGCTGAGGCGATTCCCATCGCTGCCAGGCTCAGATACCGCCGCTGCACTGCTGTTACCGCCCTTTGTCCCGAATGATCGTGTTGCCGGGTGTACCCCGGTCTCAGGGGTCTCCCTCGACCGATGTGAGGAGCGAGTCTCCCCCGCGTACCCACACAAGGTCTACACCACCCGTCATTTCGCTTTGGCATCGCCCTTCCCACACGGAGATCACGAGGCCGGGCGATGACCAGGCCAAACGGGGTGGCGTACCGGGCAACGGGCGCGAAAGGCGAACGGATCCGCGCGCGGGAGCGGCCTCGATCGGGTACTACAACGGCGAGTGGACTAGACCTTTCATGGCGGATCGCGCGAAACTGGTCCCGTGAGACATGTCATCGCCCTTGATGTGGGCGGCACCGGGATGAAAGCCGCCCTCGCAGGGGCGGACGGCAGCCTGCTGTACGAGGCGCGGCGCCCCACCGGCCGCGAGCGCGGCCCCGACGCGGTCGTCGAGGCGATACTCGGCTTCGCCGCCGAACTCCGCGACCTGGGGAAGGAGCGGTTCGGCAGGGCCGCCGAGGCCGCCGGGGTCGCGGTCCCCGGCATCGTCGACGAGGCGGCCGGCACCGCCGTCTACGCCGCCAACCTCGGCTGGCGGGACGTACCGATGCGGTCCCTGCTGTCCGAGCGGCTCGGCGGCATCCCCGTGGCGCTCGGCCACGACGTACGCACCGGCGGCCTGGCCGAGGGCCGGATCGGCGCCGGCAAGGACGCCGCCCGTTTCCTCTTCGTGCCGCTGGGCACCGGCATCGCGGGCGCCATCGGTATCGACGGCCGGATCGAGGGCGGTGCCCACGGCAGCGCGGGCGAGATCGGCCACATCGTCGTACGGCCCGGCGGGCGCGAGTGCGGCTGCGGCCAACGCGGCTGTCTGGAGACGCTGGCCTCGGCCGCCGCGGTCGGCCGCGACTGGGCCGCGGCCTGCGGCGATCCGGGGGCGACCGCCGCGGATGCGGCCAAGGCCGTGGAGTCCGGCGACGAACGGGCGCTCGCCGTATGGCAGAGCGCTGTGGCCGCCCTCGCCGACGGCCTGGTCACCGGGCTCACCCTGCTCGATCCGCAGACGCTGATCATCGGCGGCGGACTCGCCGAAGCGGGTGACACGCTGTTCGTGCCGCTGCGGGAAGCGGTCCGCCGGCGCGTTACGTTCCAGCGGCTTCCCTCAATCGTTCCGGCGGCCCTCGGGGACGCCGCCGGGTGCCTGGGCGCAGGTCTGCTCGCCTGGGATCTTCTCTCCACGGAGGTACGCGCCTGATGGCACAGCAACAATCCGCGGGACGGCCCTCGGACCCCCGGCGCACCGTCCTGGCCGGCGCCCGGATCGCGCGGCCGTCCGGCGTCGTCGACGACGGCCGGATCACGGTCGAGGGCAGCCGCATCGCCGACGTCCGCAGCCGGGACAAGGACCGCGGCGGGCACAACAGACGGCGCGGGGACCGCCATCCGGACGGGGAGGCATCCGTCATCGATCTGACGGGGCATCTCATCGTCCCCGGTTTCGTCGATATGCATGTGCACGGCGGAGGCGGCGGCTCGTTCTCGTCCGCCGACCGGGAGGAGTGCCTGACGGCCATCGGCACCCACCGCCGGCACGGCACCACCTCCATGCTCGCCTCCACCGTCACCGGTGATCTGGACGACCTGGCCCGGCAGGCCGGCGTGCTCGCCGAGCTCGTCGAGGACGGCGAGCTGGCCGGTATCCACTTCGAGGGCCCGTTCATCTCCGCGCACCGCTGCGGCGCGCACCAGCCCGAGCTGCTGCGCGACCCGGATCCGGCCGATGTGCGCAAGCTCGTCGACGCGGCGCGCGGCACGGCCCGGATGATGACCGTCGCGCCGGAGCTGCCCGGCGGTCTGGCGTCGGTACGGCTGCTTGCCGACGCCGGTGTGATCGCCGCCGTCGGCCACACCGACTCGTCCTACGACGCCACCCGCGAGGCCATCGACGCGGGTGCCACCGTCGCCACCCACCTCTTCAACGCGATGCCCGCCCTGGGCCACCGCGCGCCGGGCCCGGTCACGGCGCTGCTGGAGGACGAGCGGGTCACCGTCGAGCTGATCAATGACGGCACCCATCTGCACGCCGCGGTCCTCCAGATGGCGTTCCGCGCCGCGGGCGCCGAGCGGGTCGCGTTCATCACGGATGCGATGGGCGCGGCCGGCATGACCGACGGGATGTATCCGCTCGGCCCGATGCGGGTCGAGGTGAAGGACGGTGTCGCGCGGATCAGCGACGGACCGACCGCGGGTTCGATCGCCGGCTCCACTCTCACACTGGACCGCGCCTTCCAACGTGCCGTCACCGTCGACGGCCTGACGGAGGATCAGGTCGTACAGGCGCTTTCGGCCAACCCTGCCCGCCTCCTGGGCATCGACGACCGGGCCGGCTCCCTGGAGCCGGGCAAGGACGCCGATCTGGTGGTGCTGGATGCCGGATACGGCCTGGCGGGCGTGATGCGCCGGGGCGAGTGGCTGGTGCCCCCGCCGGGCGTCTGACTCCTGGGACAGGGCGCACGGTGGCCGTCTTCCCGGTGAACGCGCACCGGACGGTGGTTGGCCAGGGTCTGGGCCAACCACCGTCCGGATGGCATGATCGCTCGCGCACTTGTCCGCACGCGGCCGCCCGGCACGGCCGCCAGACCCACCGCCGTCCGACCGGCGGCCGCCCGGCGCGGAAGGGGGAACCATGATCCTCACGGTCACGCTGAACGCCGCCCTGGACATCACCTATCGCGTGCCCCGGCTCCGTCCGCACACCACGCACCGGGTCACCGAGGTCACCGAGCGCCCCGGCGGCAAGGGCCTGAACGTCGCCCGCGTGCTGGCCGCGCTCGGCCACCGCACGGTCGCCACCGGCTTCGCGGGCGGCGGCACCGGCGAGGCGCTGCGCGCCCTGCTCACCCAGGAGACCGACGTCACCGACGCGCTGGTCCCGGTGGGCGGCGCCACCCGCCGCACCGTCGCCGTGGTCGACGAGGCCTCCGGCGACACCACCCAGCTCAATGAACCGGGCCCGACCGTCTCCCCCGCCGAATGGGACACGTTCCTCGGCAGCTACCGCGAACTGCTGGGCGACGCACGGGCGGTGGCGCTGTGCGGCAGCCTCCCGCCCGGCGTCCCGGTCGATGTCTACGCCCGCCTCACCCGCGTCGCCCGCACCGCCGGTGTCCCCGTACTCCTGGACACCAGTGGCGAACCGCTGCGCCGTGGTCTGGCCGCCCGCCCCGATCTCGCCAAGCCCAACGCCGACGAGCTCGCCGCCCTCACCGGCAGTACGGAACCGCTGCGCGCCGCCCGCGACGCCCGCCGCCGCGGCGCCCACGCGGTGGCCGCCTCCCTGGGCGCGGACGGCATGCTCGCCGTCACCGCCGACGGCGCGTGGCAGGCCGCGCCGCCGCAGCGCATCGCCGGCAACCCGACCGGCGCCGGCGACTCGGCGGTGGCCGGGCTGCTGTCGGGACTGGTGGAGGAGCTGCCGTGGCCGGACCGGCTGACCCGCGCGGTGGCCCTGTCGGCCGCGACCGTACGGGCCCCGGCGGCGGGCGAGTTCGACGCGGAGACGTACGAGGACCTGCTGCCGCGCGTCGTGGTGACAGATCACGACGGCGGCGTGCAGCGGGCCGCCGGGCGAGCGGGCCCGCCGGGAAACTGACGGGGCGTTACTTGTCCGCCAGCCACACCTTGTCGAGGTTGACGTCGCACTGGTTGCCGGTCCCGCAGGCCAGGCTGATGGTGTTGGTGCCCTTGTTGAGCTGCACATAGGACCAGGTCTTGGTCCAGCCCTTGTCCCAGGCGCCCTCGGCGGCGTGGGCGAAGTTCTCCATGTTTATCGCCCGGGGGTCGGGCTTGCCGTTCACGCTCAGCGTGAGGTTGGCGTCCTTGCCGGGCACGCCGTAGCCGACCCAGAGCTTGTACTGGCCGGCCTTGTCGACGTCCAGCGTCCAAGTGGCCGACGCACCAGGGGCGTTCATGCCCGCGACGTATGCGCCGGTCTTCGTGCGCGCGCCCGGGATGTCCGTCGCCGTGCTGGCTCCGCCCTCCAGCCGCATGCTCAGCGCGTCGCCCTTGGGGAGCGCGCCGGGGGTGGGCTTGGCGGTGGGATCGTCGCTGGGCGCCACCGATTCGCCGGCCGTCGGGCCCGGCTTCCCCGCGTTGTCGTCCTTGGTTTCCTTGCCGTTGGTCAGCATCGCGACGCCGATGCCTATGCAGACCACCGCGACCACTGCGACGGCGCCGATCAGCAGACCGTTGCGGTTGCGGCGGGGCTCCTGTCCACCGTGGCCCTGGGCCGGGACGGGACGCGTACGGTCGCCGCCGGGCAGTGTCTCCGGCGCGGCGTAGTGGGCGTTCTGCTGCCCGTACGCCTGCTGCGGGGCCTGCTGGCCGCCGTACTGCCGCTGGCCGACGGCGCGCACCTGGTTGTAGGAGGTACGCGGGACTCCCGGCTGCCGCGTCGGTGCACCGTCGCCCGCCGAGCCCTGCGCCCCGCCCTCGCCGCCTTCCGAGCGGTAGAGGTAGGCGAACGGGTCGTCGTTCTCCGGCGTGTCCGCGCCGTTGTTGCCGGCCGTCATTCCGTGTCACTCCCCAGCGATCTGTGCGCGTCGGTACGTCCGCACGCCTCTGCGCGAACTGTCTCTTTCGGGCCCCCGGCGGCACCGCGCCGCATCGGCGCAGCCTACCGCTTCCGGGCCTTGCCACGCCGAGCCGGAACAGCCACAAGATCGCTACGGAAAGGTGAACGGCCGGTGAGCTGCGGCAGTACGCGGCAGATGCGCCGAGTGTGAGATACGCGGCATTTTCCGGGGCGGGGCCCGTCGGCTTCGAGGCGCCCTCAGCCCGCCGCCCGCCGGTTCGCCTTCGAGCGGGACCGCTTCTCGACGTACATCCGCTGGTCGGCCGAGGCCAGCACCTCCTCGGCGGACATTCCGCAGCTCGCCCAGCCGATCCCGAAGCTGGCGCCCACCCGGACCGCCCGGCCGTCCACCCGGATCGGCGGGATGATCGCGTTCCGCAGCCGGACCGCGAGGTCCTGGGCGTCGGCGGTGCCGAGGCCGTCGGCGAGCACCACGAATTCATCGCCGCCGAGCCGGGCGACCGTGTCTCCGTCGCGGACACCGCTGGTCAGCCGGCGGGCGACCTCGATCAGCACCGCGTCGCCGGTGTGATGACCGAAGCGGTCGTTGATCGACTTGAAGCCGTCGAGGTCGCAGAAGAGGACCGCGAGCCCCTTGGAGCCGTCGTCCGCCGGCCCGTCCGGGGGCGCGACGGTGTGCACGTGGTGGTCGAACGGGACCGCGCTGCCGCCGTCGGTCCCGTCCATCGCGCCGAAGGGCTCGGTGCCGTCCGGCCGGAAGCCGTTCGGGTCGGCATGGCCGCCCGAGGAGGCGTAGGCGTCGGCGGCGGAGCCCGGCGGGCGGGAGCACAGCCGGGCGCCGAGCCGGGCCCGCAGCTCGGCACTGTTGGGCAGGCCGGTCAGCGAGTCGTGGCTGGCGCGGTGCGCGAGCTGCAGCTCGTGGCGCTTGCGGTCCTCGATGTCCTCGACGTGGGTGAGCAGGTACCGGGGGCCGTCCGCGGTGTCGGCGACGACGGAGTTCCGCAGCGAGACCCAGACGTAGGTGCTGTCCCGGCGGGCCAGCCGCAGCTCGGCGCGGCCGCCCTCGGCGGAGGTGCGCAGCAGCGTGCCGATGTCCTCGGGGTGGACGAGGTCGGAGAAGGAGTAGCGGCGCATGGCGGCCGCCGGGCGGCCCAGCAGCCGGCACAGCGCGTCGTTGGTGCGCAGCAGCCGTCCGTGCTGGTCACCGCCCATTTCGGCGACGGCCATCCCGCTCGGCGCGTACTCGAAGGCCTGCCGGAAGCTTTCCTCGCTGGCGCGCAGGGCCTGCTGCTCGCGCTCCAGCCGGACCAGCGCGCGCTGCATGTTCGCCCGCAGCCGGGCGTTGCTGATCGCGATGGCGGCCTGGAAGGCGTACATCTGGAGCGCTTCCTGGCCCCAGGCGCCGGGGCGCCGGCCGTTTCGCGGCCGGTCGACGGAGATCACGCCGAGCAGCTCGCCGCCGCCGTTGGACGCCGAGTACATGGGCGCCAGGAGGCGGTCCATGGGGTGCCACTCGTCGGGGAACCGGGGGGCGGGACCGGCGGTGTGCCACTGCGGGACGTCATCGTCGTCCAGCACCCAGCCCTCGGTGTACGGGATGAAGCGCAGCTCGCCCCACCGCTCGCCCATCGACAGTCTGCGGTCCCAGGACGCCCGGGAGCCGACCCGTCCGGCCATCAGCGCCTCGGCGCCCGCGCTGCCGGCGACCGCCGCGACGACGAGATCCCCGTCCGGGCGGACGAGATTGACCGCGGCCAGCTCAAAGCCGAGCCCGGCGATCGCGCCGTCGGCGACCGTCTGCAGGGTGTCCGCGAGGCTGCGTGCGGTGTTCAGCTCGGCGACCACTTGGTGCAGCTGCCGCAGGGTCGCAAGACGGACGTATGGCTCCGACTCGGTCTCCATCGCTCGCTCTCCCTGAGACCTCGACAGCAACTCCAGAATTCTTTGTCGTCCGATTCCACGCTCACTGAATCACAGTGAGCTGTTCACTCGGTACACAGGGTCAACAATTAGCGCGCGCTGTGACTCAAGTCACAGACCGTGAGGGCGCATTGATGATCTCGAAGGGTA
The DNA here is from genome assembly GCF_040654775.1 of Streptomyces sp. NPDC050636. NCBI lineage: Bacteria > Bacillati > Actinomycetota > Actinomycetes > Kitasatosporales > Streptomycetaceae > Streptomyces > Streptomyces sp. NPDC050636. The sequence continues at coordinate 894 of NZ_JBFAIP010000027.1, read as the reverse complement.
CGGCCGCGGGAGCGTCCCTACACTTCCTGAACGCAAATTTTGCCACCCGGAGCCTCCGCCGTCAGACCTAGGACGCGAGTGGTCCCAGCGCCCGATGCGGGCCGGCCCGGGCAAAAGTTAGCGTTCGTGGCGTGTTCACGAAAAACCCTGCCGCAGACCCGGCCGCCGGCCCCGCCGCCACCGCCACACCCGCCGTCTCTCCGGCATCCGTGCCGGGCGGCGCGACGATCCCTCATTCTATGGGGGTGAGTGAGGAAGAATTCCGTGCCGCCCTGTCCCGCCTCGCCGCCGGCGTGGTGCTGATCACCGCCCATGACCCGGACGACGGGCCGCGCGGCGAGGACGTCGGCATGACCGCCACGGCGTTCCTGTCGGTGTCACTCGAACCGCCGTTGGTGATGGTGAGCGTTCGCAACGACTCACGCATGGACGACCTGCTGGCGCACCAGCCCCTCTGGGCGGCCTCGGTACTGTCGGAGAGCCAGCGCCAGATTGCCGGGCGATTCGCCATGAAGGGCCGCATCAGCGACAGACTGCTCTTCGAGGGCATTCCCCATGTACGGGGCGAAGCGGCCGGGGCGCCGCTCATCGGCGGTGCGCTCGCGACCCTGGAGTGCCGGACCGAGCAGCGGATCGTGGCCGGCGACCACACCCTCGTCATCGGCCATGTGCTGACCTCGTCGATCCCGGACGCGGACAGCGGACCGCTGACGTATTTTCGGGGGAAGTACCGGCAGTTGGGGTGAGCGGCGGGCGCAGGGAGTGACGGCCGGGCGCACGGGAGCGGCGCCTGCCGGACAGGCCCTAGCTGTGTTGTCCGGACAGGTTGGTGACGCGGCTGGCTGGCGTGAGGCCGTGGATGCCGGTGTGGGGTCGGTGGTAGTTGTACCAGTG
>NZ_JBFAIP010000026.1:0-97548 GCF_040654775.1 Streptomyces sp. NPDC050636 | reverse complement strand
CCGCCGTTGTGCGTGCGGTGGGCTGTTTTTCCGCTGCGCGGGGCTGTTCGGCCGCGGTGCCGGACCTCCGGACTCCGTCCTGCGGTCCGGCCCCTCCCGTGGGTGGGTGGTGAAAGACGGTGGGGGTGCACGTAAGTGATCACGTGCACCCTGTGGGCGTAGACCACCGTCACTGTTCACGAGACGTCCGCCCCCACCGGCCCCTACCACCCCCCCCCACGGGAGGGGACGGGCCGCAGGACGAAGTCCGGAGGCCCGTCACCGCACCCGTAAAGCCCACGCCCGCCGCAGGCGCAACGGCGAGAAACCCCCACGGCGGGACGGCCAAAGACGGCGGGAACCAAGTCGGCCCAGACCAAGCGCAGCGGACCGTCAGCCGTCGTTCGCCGTCAGCGCCTCGGCGAGGATCGGTGCGACCTGCTCGATCTGCCAGGGGCGCGCGCCGTGCCCCGTAAGGACCTCGGCGACCTTCTCCAGCGTCGGCTCGGCCGGCGGCTCCCAGCACAGCCGGCGCACCGTGTCCGGGGTGATCAAGTTCTCCTGGGGGAGGTTCAGGCTCTCGGCGAGCGTGGTCACCGCCGCACGGGCGGCCGACAGCCGGGCCGCGGCGACCGGGTCCTTGTCGGCCCAGGAGCGGGGCGGCGGCGGTCCGTTGAGCGGCTGTCCGGGCTGCGGCAGCTCGCTGTCCGGCAGCGCCCGGGCGCGGTCCACGGCGGCCTGCCACTGCTCCAGCTGGCGCCGGCCCATGCGGTGGCCGAAGCCGGGCAGCGCGGCGAGCGCGTGGCTGTTCGGCGGCAGATTCAGCGCCGCCTCCACGATCGCGCCGTCACCGAGCACCTTGCCCGGCGAGACATCGCGCCGCTGGGCGACCTGGTCCCGGGCCGTCCACAGCTCCCGTACGACCGCCATCTGGCGGCGCCGGCGCACCTTGTGCATTCCGGACGTACGGCGCCAGGGGTCCTTGCGGGGCGGCGGCGGGGGAGCGGCGGCGATGGCCGCGAATTCCTGTCGGGCCCACTCCAGCTTCCCCTGCCGCTCCAGCTCCTCCTCCAGCGCGTCGCGCAGATCCACCAGCAGCTCGACGTCGAGCGCGGCATAGCGCAGCCACGGCTCGGGCAGCGGGCGGGTGGACCAGTCGACGGCGGAGTGGCCCTTCTCCAGGGCGAAGCCGAGGACGTTCTCGACCATCGCGCCCAGGCCGACCCGGGCGAACCCGGCCAGCCGTCCGGCCAGCTCGGTGTCGAAGAGCCGGGTGGGGACCATTCCTATGTCACGCAGACACGGCAGGTCCTGGGTGGCGGCGTGCAGGACCCACTCGGCGTCGTCGATCGCGTCGCCGAGCGCCGACAGGTCGGGGCAGCCGACCGGGTCGACCAGGACGCTGCCGGCGCCCTCGCGGCGCAGCTGGACGAGGTAGGCGCGCTGGCCGTAGCGGTAGCCGGAGGCACGTTCGGCGTCCACGGCGACCGGACCGGTGCCGGCCGCGAAGGCGGCCACGATCTCGGCGAGCGCCTCGTCCGTGGCGGTCACCGAGGGGATGCCTTCGCGGGGCTCCAATAGCGGTACCGGCGCCGGTTCGAGATCCGGAGGAGCATCTCCGGCTGCTCGCAGTGTCGTGTCTGCTGCGGTCTTTTGGGCGTCGGTCACCAGTCAAGGGTATCTGTGTATGGACGTCGCCCGTCGAGGGAACGATCCCTCGACGGGCGATCCGGCTTTGTGTAAGTGCCGCTGAACGGGTCAGTGGATGATGCCGGTGCGCAGGGCGACCGCCACCATTCCGGCCCGGTCGCCGGTGCCGAGCTTGCGTGCGATGCGGGCGAGGTGGCTTTTGACGGTCAGCGCCGACAGCCCCATCGAGACGCCGATGGCCTTGTTGGACTGGCCCTCCGCCACCAGCCGCAATACCTCGACCTCACGGCCCGACAGCTCGCGGTAGCCGCCCGGGTGGCCGGGGGCGCCGGGAGGGCGGCGCTGCATTCGGGCGGCGTTGGCGCCGATGGGGGCGGCGCCCGGCCGGCCCGGGAGGCCGAGGTTGGTGCGGGTGCCGGTGACGACGTAGCCCTTGACGCCGCCGGCGAGGGCATTGCGTACGGCGCCGATGTCGTCGGCGGCGGACAGGGCGAGGCCGTTGGGCCAGCCGGCCGCCCGCGTCTCGGAGAGGAGCGTGAGGCCGGAGCCGTCGGGAAGGTGGACGTCGGCAACGCAGATGTCGCGCGGGTTGCCGACGCGGGGACGGGCCTCCGCGATGGACGACGCCTCGATCACGTCACGTACTCCGAGGGCCCACAGGTGGCGGGTGACGGTGGAGCGGACGCGAGGGTCGGCCACGACGACCATGGCCGTCGGCTTGTTCGGGCGGTAGGCGACCAGGCTCGAAGGTTGCTCGAGGAGAACAGACACCGGGCCTCCTGGGGGGAGTGGCGGGGGGGACGGAAGCCGACTTGGGAGCGTCGGAATGATCCGTGTTTGAAGGGTCACTGACCTCTTCGGCAGCAATCGGGCGGGACTTTAGAGTTTGATCACGATTTAGTTAGGGGCAATTCGGGCAAATCGGACGCGTGGTCGATCAGAGCTGAGCATCGAGTGACCACAGAGGTGAACAGAGACGTATGTGATGACGCGATGTCGCCCGGAACCCTTCATGGACGGTGCGCGAAGAGCACGGTTGACGCGCGAACGTGATCAGGCGTTGTCGTAGGCGCTCAGAGCCTGTCGGTGCGCCCGGCGCCGGCGAACGCCGGCCGGACCGGGACATCCGGCGCTCGGCGGCGGCTGCGGGCCCGAGCCCGCACGTCAGGCGCTCAGCGGGGCTGCGGGCCCCGGCGCTGCGGCAGCGGTACGACACCGCCACCGCGCGGCGGCGCGTCCAGCGTCGCCGGCGGCAGACCCGCGACCTGGCACAGCAGATCGCACCACGCCGACAGATGCGCCGCCAGATCCGGCACCCCGCCCGGACCCTCGGCCGGCGTCCACGACGCCCGGATCTCGATCTGCGTCGCCGGCTCCCGCGCCGACAGCCCACCGAAGTAGTACGAGCCGGCCCGCGTCACCGTGCCGCTCGGCTCGCCGTACCGCACCCCGCGAGCCTCCAGCGCACCCGTCAGCCACGACCAGGACACCTCCGGCAGCAGCGGATCGGCGCCCATCTCCGGCTCCAGCTCCGCCCGCGCCAGCGTCACCACACGGAACGTGCCCTGCCAGGCCTCATGCCCGGCCGGGTTGTGGAGCAGCACCAGCCGCCCGTCCGCCAGATCCCTGTCCTCGTCGCCCGGTGCCGACGCGCGCTCGACGACCGCCGCCTCCAGCGCGTACGCGAACGGGGCGAGCCGTTTCGGCGCCGGCGTCGGGTCGATCTCGATCTCCGGCCGCAGCCGTGCCGCGCGGAGCGCCTCGACCGCCTGACGGAAGGGGATCGGGGTCTCGTCCGCGCTGTCCACGAGGTGTTCTTGAGCCGCAGCCATGCCCGGAAGGTTAGGCGGAAGGAGGCCGTCATCCCGGGAGGACACCCGGTGCGCGCGTCGCCCATTCGGAGGTGCCCTCGGAGGCGCCCGGAAACTTCCTCCCCCAGGCCCCGTCAGATGCCGTCCAGGAGGCACCCCCTCCCCGCCCTGCCGGCGAACGACAGGACCTTAACGACGCCCCCCGTGCGCATGCGAAGATTGGGGCGTGAGTGCCAACGACCTTCCCCAAGCTCTCCACTCCGTTCGAGCAGGGGAGACCCCGATCACGGGCCAACAGACCGCTACACACGACTCGGCATTCCTCAAGGCCTGCCGACGCGAGCCGGTGCCGCACACGCCGGTGTGGTTCATGCGCCAGGCCGGGCGCTCACTGCCCGAGTACCGCAAGGTCCGCGAGGGCATCGCGATGCTCGACTCCTGCATGCGCCCCGAGCTGGTCACCGAGATCACCCTCCAGCCGGTGCGCCGCCACAACGTCGACGCCGCCATCTACTTCAGCGACATCGTCGTCCCCCTCAAGGCCATCGGTATCGACCTCGACATCAAGCCCGGCGTCGGACCGGTCGTCGAGAACCCGATCCGCACCCGCGCCGACCTGAAGCAGCTGCGCGACCTGGAGCCCGGTGATGTCTCGTACGTCACCGAGGCCATCGGGATGCTCGTCCGCGAACTGGGCACCACCCCCCTCATCGGCTTCGCCGGCGCGCCCTTCACCCTCGCCAGCTACCTCGTCGAGGGCGGCCCGTCCCGTAACCACGAGCACACCAAGGCGCTCATGTACGGCGACCCGCAGCTGTGGGCCGACCTCCTGGACCGCCTCGCGGAGATCACCGCCGCCTTCCTCAAGGTGCAGATCGAGGCCGGGGCGAGCGCCGTCCAGCTCTTCGACTCCTGGGTCGGCGCGCTCGCGCCCGCCGACTACCGCCGCTCCGTGATGCCGGCCTCCGCCAAGGTCTTCGACGCGGTCGCGTCCTACGGTGTCCCGCGCATCCACTTCGGCGTCGGCACCGGTGAACTCCTCGGCCTGATGGGCGAGGCGGGCGCCGATGTCGTCGGCGTCGACTGGCGCGTCCCGCTGAACGAGGCGGCCCGCCGTGTCGGCCCCGGCAAGGCACTCCAGGGCAACATCGACCCGGCCGTCCTCTTCGCCCCGCGCGAGGCGGTGGAGACCAAGGCCCGCGAGGTCCTCGACGCGGCCGCCGGCCTGGAAGGCCATATCTTCAACCTCGGCCACGGCGTCCTGCCCAACACCGACCCGGAGTCGCTGACCCGCCTCGTCGAGTACGTACACGAGCAGACGGCGCGCTGAGGGCGGGGCCTCCCCGCTGACCACACGGGCTCCCCGGGGACCCTCACCCGGATCACGCCCCGCCCGATCACATCCCCGCTGCCCGTATCGCCGCCGTCGCCTTGCGGGCCGCGACCAGGACCGGGTCCCAGACCGGGGAGAACGGCGGGGCGTAACCCAGGTCGAGGGTGGTCATCTGTTCCACGGTCATTCCCGCCGTGAGCGCGACGGCCGCGATGTCCACCCTCTTCCCCGCGCCCTCGTGCCCGACGATCTGCACACCGAGCAGCCGGCCCGTGCGGCGCTCGGCGAGCATCTTGACGTGCATCGGGCGGGCGCCGGGGTAGTAGCCGGCCTGATTGGTGGACTCGATGGTCACCGTGACGAACCGCAGGCCGGCGGCGCGCGCATGGCGTTCGAGCAGCCCGGTGCGGGCGATCTCCAGATCGCAGACCTTGCTGACGGCCGTGCCGACGACACCGGGGAAGGTGGCATAGCCGCCGCCCACGTTGGAGCCGATGACCTGGCCGTGCTTGTTGGCGTGGGTGCCCAGTGCGATATGCCGGGTGTGCCCCGAGACCAGGTCCAGGACCTCGACACAGTCGCCGCCCGCCCATACGGCGTCCTGGCCGCGTACCCGCATCGCGAGGTCGGTGAGCAGCCCGCCGGACTCGCCGAGGGGAAGCCCGGCAGCGGCGGCGAGGGTCGTCTCGGGCTGTACGCCCATGCCCAGGACGACCACGTCCGCCGGGTATTCGGCGTCCTCGGTGGCGACCGCGCGGGCCCGCCCGGCCGCACCGGTCAGCACCTCGGTGACGGTCGCGCCGCGCACCGTCTCGATGCCCAGTCTGCACATCGCCGTATGGACGAGCGCACCCATGTCCGGATCGAGGGTGGACATCGGCTGCTCGCTCTGTTCCAGGACGGTGACCTCGTAGCCACGGCGGATCAGCGCCTCCGCCATCTCGACGCCGATATAGCCCGCGCCGACGACCACGGCGCGCCGGCCCTCGGTGGCGTCGAGAGTGGCCAGCAAGGCCTGGCCGTCGTCGAGGGTCTGCACCCCGTGCACACCGGGCGCGTCGATCCCCGGCAGCGGGGGGCGCCTCGGGCGGGCGCCGGTGGCCAGCACCAGCTTGTCGAATCCGGTCCATGACTCCCGGCCGCCGTTGTCCAGTTCCCGGGTGTGCACCCGGCCGCGGTCCAGGTCGAGTTCGGTGACCTCGGTACGCATCCGCAGATCGATATCGCGGGCGCGGTGCTCCTCCGCCGAACGGGCGATCAGGGCATCGGGGCCGTCGACCACACCGCCGACCCAATACGGGATGCCGCAGGCGGAGTACGAGGTGAAATGGCTGCGCTCGAAGGCGACGATCTCCAGCTCATCGGGCTTCCTCAGCCGCCGCGCCTGCGATGCGGCAGCCATCCCCGCCGCGTCGCCACCGACGACCACCAGCCGCTCCGCTGTCATGCGTCCACCCCTTCGTCAGGTCTCGCCACGCCGCGGGCAGTTCGTGATGCGTGCTGTTCACGGCGTCTTGATTCGTAACGGTAGGTCTCGCAGTGTGCCGCCGCGTCAGGAATTCCCCTGAAGAACGCCCTGATGGACCCCTGACCGGGCCCTAGGGTCTGTCCGATGGGGGTCAGGGTCGGAAACCGTGCCAGGCGCCGCCGGCCCGGCCATGACCCATCGGACAGGCTCTAGAACGGGTACGCGGCGGGCGTGGCGCGCACCGTCGTCCAGCGGGTTTCGGTGAACGCGTCGAGGTTGGCCTCGCCGCCGAAGCGCGAGCCGGTGCCGGAGTCGGCGAGGCCGCCGAAAGCCGCGACGGGTTCGTCGTTGACCGTCTGGTCGTTGATGTGGACGAGGCCGGTGGGGATGCGGTCGGCCAGGTCCAGGGCGCGGGCCGGGTCACGGGTGACGATCCCGAGCGCGAGGCCGTAGGCGGAGTCGTTCGCCAGCTCGACGGCCTCGTCGAGCGTGTGGAAAGCGCGCACCGGGGCCACCGGGCCGAAGACCTCCAGGGCGTAGGCGGCGGACGCGCCCACCGAGCCGGGCCCCGACCCGGAGTCGGCGCCCGCGTCGGCGAGCACCGTCGGACGGTAGAAGAGGTCGCGGTGGGTGCCGCCGGCGGCGATCCGTACGCCGGCCGCGGCGCTGCTCCGTACCAGCTCGTCGATCTTGTCGAGCTGGCCGCGGTCGATGACCGGGCCGAGGTGCACCTGCTCGCGGAACGGGTCGCCGACGGCCAGTGCGTCCGCCTTGGCCGCCAGCCGCGCCACGTACTCGTCGTAGAGAGAGGCATGAACGAGATGCCGGCCCGCGGTCATGCACACCTGGCCCTGGTGGAAGAAGGACGCCCAGGCGGCGGTTGACATCGCGGCGTCCAGATCGGCGTCCTCCAGGACGAGGAACGCGCTGTTGCCACCCAACTCCAGGTGGGCGCGTTTGAGATGGCTCGCTGCCAGGGCGCCGACGCTGCGGCCCGCGGCGGTCGAGCCGGTGAACGAGATGAGGCGGACACGCGGATCCTCGATCAGCGTCCGGCCGGTCTCCGCGCCGCCCGGCAGGACGTGCAGCAGTCCCTCGGGCAGCCCGGCCTCCGCGAAGACCGCCGTCAGGACATGGCCGCCGCAGATCGCCGTACGAGGGTCGGGTTTGAGGACGACGGCGTTGCCGAGGGCGAGGGCCGGCGCGAGGGATCTGATGCCGAGCACCAGCGGGGCGTTGAACGGAGAGATCACGCCGACGACGCCGGCCGGCACCCGGCTCGTGTAGGAGAGGCGGGGCGCGGAGGAGGGGAGTACCTGGCCGATCGGGCGGTGGGCGAGCGCGGCGGCCTCGTAGCACTCCTCGGTCGCGGTGCGGACCTCGAAGTCGGCCTTGCCCCGGATGCTGCCGGACTCGCGGATGATCCACTCGGCGATCTCCGGCTCGTACCGCTGGATCAGGTCGCCGGCCCGGCGCAGCACCGCGGCACGCTCCGAATACGGCCTGCCGGCCCAGTCCCGCTGGGCGCGTGCGGCGCCGATCGCGGCCTGCTCGACATCGGAGGGGTCGGCCAGTGTGAAGGTGCCCAGCGCCTCGCCCGTCGCGGGCTCCACGGCCTTGGCCTCGCCGCCGTGCAGGGACAGCCAGTCCTTCGGATCGAGCAGGGGCATCGGGCCAACCTCCGGTCAAAGGAAAACAGTTGAGGAATGAACGAGTGGGGCTCATTCAACCGCGGGGAGGACGGCGCTGCCACGTATACGGGAAAGGGGGTGAGCGGGCAGACGGGCGGGTGCGCGACAGGACCGGCCAGGTGCCGCCGACGCGTACTGCGGATGCCGGCGGAGTGGGTGGTTGCGCTGGGGGAGATCCCCTAGGGGGCGCGGCGGCCCCCTGTGGGGCCACAACGCCCAGGCCGGGAGGAGTATTCCGCTGTGCCCGCGCGGACGGCCTGGAGCCCGTCCGATGGGTCACGGCCGGGCCATGACCCATCGGACCGGCCCTAACGCTCCAGGACGAGGGCGAGGCCCTGCCCCACGCCGATGCACAGCGCCGCCAGCCCCGTCCCCGAGCCCAGTGCGGCGAGTTGGTGGGCCACCGACCCCGCGAGACGGGCGCCGGAAGCGCCCAGGGGATGGCCGATGGCGATGGCGCCGCCACGCGGGTTCACCACGGACGGGTCGAGGTCGGGCCACTGGCCGAGGCAGCCCAACGCCTGGGCCGCGAACGCCTCATTGAGTTCGAACGTCGCCACCTCGCCGAAGCCGCGACCGGACCGGTCCAGCGCGCGCCGTACGGCCTCCACCGGGCCGAGACCGAACAGCTGCGGCTCGACGCCGGTCACCGCGCTCGCGCGGATACGGGCCAGCGGTTCGCGCCCGGTGGCCCGCAGGCCCTCCTCGTCGACCAGCAGCAGCGCGGCCGCGCCGTCGTTGAGCGGCGAGGAGTTCCCCGCGGTGACCGTACCTCCGGCCGTACGGAACACCGGCTTCAGCTTGGACAGCGACTCCAGGGAGGAGGCTTCCCGGATCGTCTCGTCCCGTTCGAGCTCCACACCCGGAAGCGGCACCACCTCCGCGTCGTAGCCGCCCTCCCGCCAGGCGCGTACCGCCTTCTGGTGGCTGGCCAGCGCGAACACATCCTGCTGCTCGCGGGTGATGCCGTGCTGGTCGGCGATCTGCTCGGCGCCCTCGCCCAGGGCGACCGTCCACTCGGGGCGCATCCGCGGATTGACCATCCGCCAGCCCAGCGTCGAGGAGTACATCTCCTGATGGCCCGCGGGGAAGGCCCGCTCGGGCTTGCGGAGGACGTACGGCGCGCGGCTCATCGACTCCACGCCGCCCGCCACCGCGATATGCGCATCGCCGTGCGCGATGGCGCGGGCGGCCTGGATGACCGCCTCCAGGCCCGAGCCGCACAGGCGGTTGACGGTCACGCCGGGGACGGTGACCGGCAGTCCCGCCAGCAGTACGGCCATCCGGGCGACATTCCGGTTGTCCTCGCCCGCGCCGTTCGCATCACCGAAGCAGACATCGTCGATCCGGGCGGGGTCCAGCTCGGGGGTGCGGTCCACCAGGGCCCTGACCACATGGGCGGCCAGGTCGTCGGGGCGGATTCCGGCCAGGGCGCCGCCGTATTTGCCGACGGGGGTCCGTACGGCATCGACGATGTAGACATCCCGTACGTGTCGGTCGGTCATCAGGCTGTGTCCTCGCTGTGCTCGCTGTCCCGGCTTGGAGGTGGGCGGGCGGCGGCGCGAAGATCGCTGCCGCCCGCCCCGAGTCTTTGCCCGCCGCTCCCCGCTGTCAACGGGGTCCTCGGTCACCTTCCGGGGCTTCAGAGGGATGGGCGGCTTCGGGGGCGTCCGATGCCCCTGATGCGGTGGGGGCGGCGGTTCCGTCGGAGCCGTTCGTCGGTTCCGCTGTCTTCGCTGTCTTTGCCGGCTCCGCCGCCTTCGGGGCGCTGCCGCCGATCGCCCTCCGTCGGGTACGGAGCCCCGCCGGCAGCCGGTTGCGGATCAGCCGCCACAGCCCGTACAGGAGGGCGCCGGCCGCGGCGAACGGCAGCACCGCGCCGATGATCACCAGCAGCCACCGCACCGCCGCCGTGAAGGCGTGCCAGCCGCCGGACAGCGCGTCCCCGAACGACGTCGGGTCGTCCGGCTTCTTCTCCGGGGCGGCGTCCGGCTGCCGCAGCACCAGGGTGATGCTGGCCATCCCCGTCCGCTCCTTGAGCGACGCCAGCTGGGCCTCCAGCGACTCCAGGTTCGCCTCACGGGTGTGGAGCTCGGACTCCAGAGAAACGACGTCGCTGATGGTCGTGGCCTTCTCCATCAGCTCCCGGACGCGTGACACGCTCGCCCGCTGGGATTTGATGCGGCTGTCGATGTCCACCACCTGGTCGGTGACGTCCTTCGCGGAGACCTCCCGCGAGGCGAGTTTGCCGAGCCGCGACAGCCGGCCCAGCACCGCGTCGTACTCCTTCGGCGGCACCCGCAGCACCAGCCGCGACCGGTCGTGGCCCTCGGCGTCCCGGTCGGTGGTCTCGTCGCCGACATAGCCGCCCACGCCGTCCACCGCCGTACGCGCCTTGGCCAGCGCCTCCGGCACCTCTTTGGTCTCCACGGTGACCGTGGCGGTCCGGATGATCTGGGCGGGCGCGATCTTCGCCGCCTTCGGCTGTCCCGGGGCGCTCTCCCCCGTAGCTCCGCCGTTCCGCCCTTCGTCGCCGGCCAACTGCCCGCCCTGCTGGAATCCGCTGCCCGGCGCCCTTGTCGGCGCGGCCGCCCCCTTGTCGGCCATCGAGTCGGCCGCTGTGTGCTCGCCGCCCGACGCACCGCACCCGGCGACCGCCAGCGACGCCGCGAGCAGCACCCCGGCCGCCGCACCCCGACGGCCCCGTGTGGCGCGCCCGGCCCGTACTTCCCGCATTCGTCCTGTTCCCCGCATGACCCGTCCCCCTCGAAGTGGCGTGATGTTGTTGCCCGTTCGACGCCGCCCGGGGGCGACGGGTTGCCGTCCGCGGGTCGCGATGCGGTCACGGTCAGGACTCCGCATGGACTCCGCCCCGACCCTGCCCCGAATCCCCTCCCGGATCCGGCGGAATTCCGGGCTCTGAGAGAGTGGGGACATGAGCGCTGCGCAAACCAGTACGGGCCGGGCGCCCGGCACCGTCCCTCATGTGGTCGTCATCGGTGGCGGCATCTCGGGACTGGCGGCGGCGCACCGCCTGCTCGATGGCGGTGTCCGGGTGAGCATCCTGGAGGAATCGGACCGGCTCGGCGGTAAGTTGCGCGCGGGCGAGATCGCGGGTGTACCCGTCGACCTCGGCGCCGAATCGATGCTGGCCAGGCGGCCGGAGGCGGTGGACCTCGCGCGCGCCGTCGGACTCGGCGACCGGCTGCAGCCGCCCACCACCGCCTCCGCGTCCCTGTGGACCCGCGACGCGCTGTGCCCGATGCCCAAGGGGCATGTCATGGGCGTCCCCGGGGACCTCGGTCTGCTCGCCGCGTCCGGAGTGATCTCCCCGGCGGGTCTGGCGCGGATCGCCGAGGACGAGACGCTGCCGCGCACCGAGCTCGGCGAGGACGTCGCGGTCGGCGACTATGTCGCCCGGCGCCTCGGCCGCGAGGTCGTCGACCGGCTCGTCGAGCCCCTGCTGGGCGGGGTGTACGCGGGTGACGCGTACCGCATCTCGATGCGAGCCGCCGTCCCGCAGCTCTTCGAGGCCGCACGGACCAACCGCTCGCTGCTGGACGGCGTACGAGCCATCCAGGCGCGGTCCGCCGCCGCGGTACACGAGATCGGTCCCACCGCGACCGGCCCCGCCAACAACAATTCAATCTTCATGGGCATCGACGGCGGCATCGGGACGCTGCCGGGAGCGGTGGCCGATGCCGTACGGGCCGGAGGCGGCGAGATCTACCTGAACACCGGCGTGCGCGAGGTGCGGTGGGTCGGCGAAGAGCGGGGAGGGTGGGAGGTCCACGTCGAGGACTGGGATCTGGAGGCCGACGCGGTCGTCGTCGCCGCCCCGGCGCGCACTGCGGCCGGCATCCTCCGCCACGACTGCCCGGCCGCCGCCACCGAGCTGGACACCGTCGACTATGCCTCGATGGCGCTGGTCACCATGGCCTTCCGCCGCTCCGACCTGGGCAGCATCCCCAACGGCAGCGGCTTCCTCGTACCGCCCGTCGACGGACACCGGATCAAGGCCTCGACGTTCGCCAGCCACAAGTGGGGCTGGATCGGGGACGCCGACCCGGACCTCTTCGTGCTGCGCACCTCCCTCGGCCGGTACGAGGACGACGCCGACCTCAAGCGCGACGACGCCGAACTGGTCGATCTCTCGCTCGCCGACCTCGGTGCGGCGGTCGGCCTGCGGGCCCGGCCCGTCGCGAGCACGGTCACCCGCTGGAACGGCGGCCTGCCGCAGTACGCCGTCGGCCATCTGGAGCGGGTGGCCAGGATCCGTGACGCGGTCGCCCGGATGCCCGGTGCCCTGCGGGTGTGCGGCGCGGTCTACGACGGTGTCGGCATCCCGGCCTGCATCGGCTCCGCGCGCCGCGCCGCCGACGACATCCTCGCCACCCTGGCGCCGGACGCTGCAGGCGGCGAGTGAGAATGGATGACATGACAGACGCTTCCGCCCCCGCATCCGAGAAGTCCCCGAACGCCGGAAAGAAGGCGAAGGACCTCAACGAGGTCATTCGCTACACCCTCTGGTCGGTGTTCAAGCTGCGCGACGTCCTCCCGGAGGACCGCAGCGGTTACGCCGACGAGGTCGAGGAGCTGTTCGCCCAGCTCGCCGCCAAGGACGTCGTCGTGCGCGGTACCTACGACGTGTCCGGCCTGCGCGCCGACGCCGACCTCATGATCTGGTGGCACTCGGAGAGCTCGGACGCCCTCCAGGAGGCGTACAACCTCTTCCGCCGCACCCGTCTCGGCCGTGCGCTGGAGCCGGTGTGGTCGAACATGGCGCTGCACCGCCCCGCCGAGTTCAACAAGTCGCACATCCCCGCCTTCCTGGCCGATGAGACCCCCCGCGACTACGTGAGCGTCTACCCCTTCGTGCGCTCCTACGACTGGTACCTCCTCCCCGACGAGGACCGCCGCCGGATGCTCGCCGACCACGGCAAGATGGCCCGCGGCTTCCCGGATGTCCGCGCCAACACGGTGCCGTCGTTCTCGCTGGGCGACTACGAGTGGATCCTGGCGTTCGAGGCCAATGACCTCTACCGGATCGTGGACCTGATGCGTCACCTGCGCGCCTCCGAAGCGCGTCAGCACGTCCGCGAGGAGATCCCGTTCTACACGGGGCGGCGGAAGCCGGTCTCCGAGCTGGTCGCCGGTCTGGCCTGACCCGCGCAGCATGACGGGCCGTCCCCTGGGGGACGGCCCGTCGCTGTTTCCGGCCGCGCTTCTCCGGCTACTTCTTCCGCTTCGCCGGGTCGCCCGGCAGCGGTTCCTTGCGCGGCGCGCAGTACACACGGTGACCCGGGACCTTCCCGCCCAGCAGATACGCCTCCGTGTACTTGTTGACGCAGGCGTTGTCGCTGAGCGCGATGCCGTGCGTGCCGGCCCCCTTCTCGGTGACCAGCGACGAGCCGTGCAGCCGCCGCTGCAGGTTCAGCGCACCCGGATACGGCGTCGCCGCGTCCAGCTCGGCCGCCAGCAGCAGCACCGGGGGCAGCGCACCGGGCGCCGTCTGGATGTCGAGGGGGCTGGGCCCGCCGTGCAACGTGTCGTCGAGCCCGGTCGCGGCCGCTTGGCTGGTGGCGTTGACCAGACCGTCACCGGCGTCGTCGCTGCCGGCGCCGTACCCGAGGATGTCGTCGGTCGCCCTGTTGATCGCGTGGTCGAGTCCGGCCGCGGCCGACTCCGACCGCTCCGGCCAGAAGGCGCAGGGCAGATTCATCCAGGCGTTGTCCCAGGTCTCGAACGGTGCCACCTGCGCGACCCGCGTGTTGTCGCGGTCCCAGGTGCGCCAGTCGCGCGGCCAGGGAGCGTCATTGCACTCGACGGCGGTGTAGACGGCGTTGCTGTTCTCCTCTTCCTGGGCGCCGCCGGGCTTGGGCAACGCCTGGGCGATCAGCGGCTTGGGATTGCCGTGCAGATACCCCGAGAGCGCCTCGGCGCGCAGCGGCCAGTACGCGTCGTTGTAGCCGGTCTTGAGGTACGCCGCCTGTAGCTGGGCCGGGCCGATCTTGCCGTTGACGGGCGCGCGGCGGATCCGCTTGACGGCCTTGTCGTACGAGCGCTGCACCGCCTTCGGCGTCGTGCCGAGGCGGTATCTGGCATGGTGCTTGGCGACCCACTTCAGCCAGCTGCCCCAGCGTCGCTCGAAGGCGATGTTCTGGTCGAGGTTGTTGGTGTACCAGATCTGGCTGGGGTCGGGGTTGACGACGCTGTCGAAGACCATCCGGCGGACATGGCCGGGGAACAGCGTGGCGTAGACGGCACCGAAGTAGGTTCCGTACGAGGCCCCCATGAACGTCAGCTTCTTCTCGCCCAGGGCGGCCCGGATCATGTCCAGGTCGCGGGCGTTGTTGACCGAGTTGTAGAAGGGCAGGTCGGCGCCCGCGTTACGCGCGCACCCGCGCGCGTACGCCTTCGCCTGCGCCACCTTCTTCCGCTTGAACGCCTCGGTGGGATGCCGCTGGCTGTCGGTCGGCGTCTTGGCGAACTCCGCCGGGTTCTGGCAGGAGAGCGGCGCAGAGCGGCCGACACCGCGCGGCGCGTAGCCGACGAAGTCGTAGACGCGGGCGGTCTTGCGCCACTTGGCGAGTGCCCCGTAGAGCGGGAAATCCATGCTGGTCGCACCGGGACCGCCGGGATTGAAGATCAGGGCACCCTGCCGCTCCTTGGGCGCGGTGGCCCGGATCCGGCTGACGGTGAGGTCGATCTTCTTGCCGTCAGGCCGCGCGTAGTCGAGCGGCACGCTGACCTTGCCGCATTCGACGCTGGCCGGAAGCTTCTCCACGGGAGCGCACTTGCCGAAGACGACGGGGTGCGGAACGGGGGCAGGGGGGGCGGCGGAAGGCCTGCCGGCGCTGTCCGCCGGGGCGGTGGCGAGCGCGGTCAGGACCAGCGATCCGATGGTGCCGTACAACGCGAGTGCTCTCACGAGCCGTCCCTTCGTATGGTGCGTGGCGCACGGCGAGAGGCTCACTCCACTAGGCCGCACGGTGTGCATACAAAAGGGATAGTTGAGGGGGTGGTTGCCGATGTAAAGCACCTGGGACCGGTGTCGGAAGCTATGCCCCAGAAGAGTGGAGGGCGGCCCTCAGCGCGGGTTCGGTGAGGGCTCCGGGGCCGTGCACGGCGAGCGTGGTGAGCGGGGCCCTGGCGCGCCCCTCGTGTCCGGCGGCGACGCGCCGCAGCAGGCGTTCGCCCGCCGCGGTCGGCCAGGTGGCGGACGGGTCGATCTCGACACGGGCCGTCGCCCAGGTACCGGTGGTGAGGATCAGCGGCAGCGCGAACCATGCCAGGAGCGGGCCGGGTCGACGACCGTGGCCCAGCCGGCCGGGGCAGAGAGGGGGCCTGCCCCGGACCAGTCGGAGTGATGGGCTGCGTGGCTGCGCCTCTGTTGCCTCGGAGGGTGTGGCACGGGGTTCTTCAACCCCGAAGGTGCTCGCTGAACAGCTTCTCGATCAACGCCCACAGGGCACGAGCCCCGAGCGCGACCGCGAGCCGTCCAGCGACCTCGCGGACCTTCTCCTTGTCCTTCGGAGAAGGGTGTGGCTTTCCCATCACTCCACCTCACCTCTGGGGCTGCGTCCCGTTGCCGTGTGCAGCGGGCCACCCCCCTCTCAGAGGTGAAGTGGTGTCAGGTTAGCGGAAGGTCACCCGCCCCGATTGGGGCGCCTAACACAATCGATGGGGCCACCCACTGATGAGAGAACCGCACATCGCTGCGTGCTGTGAGGACGGCGTACGGTCGTCAGCTGCCGCCGCCGCAGCTCGATCCGCCGCCCCCGCACGAAGACCCGCCGCCCCCGCAGGAAGACCCGCCGCCGCAGGACGACCCGCCACCGCATGACGAGCTGCCGCACCCGGATCCGGAGCCGCCGCTGGAGGAGCCGCACCACGAGGCGCCCGACCCGTCGAACGGTGAGCCCCAGCCGGAGTCGGTGCCGGACGACCCGCCAGATGTGGAGGATGCCGCGGACGAAGAAGACGCGGACGCCGTCGCGCGCTGCGCCTCCGCCAGATGCTGCCGCAGCACCTCGTCCGCGATCAGCGTCGCACCGCCGAGTGCCACCACGACCCCCACGGGCCGCATGACTCCGGGGACGTCGGCGGCACGGGCGGTCCGCAGGGCGAAGAATCCCGCCTTGGTCACCCGACGGCTGAACGCCCGCTTGCAGAGCGATCCGACGATGACGCCCACGATGACCGCGGGCGCAATCCTGAACATGGTCGGCGCCTCGTCCCAGGCGTCATCGGCGGCTCCCGTCACCGTCAGCAGCACACCGACGAGGAGCACCACCACACAGGCCTTCACATGAATGCCGGCGAACCGGCGCCAGCCCTGGCCGAATCCCGGACGGCGCATCAGACCGCGGGCCGCCAGCCGGTCGCCGATCTCCTGGACCGCGAGGCTGCGCATCGTGTGGGCGCGCAGCGTGACCAGCGCCCCGCCGGGCGTCCGGGCCACCGTGTCCAGCACCGCCGCCTCGACCGCGTCCCGGGCGTGCGCCTGCCGTACGGTCACCACGCCGGGGCCGCCGACGGTCAGCCGGCCGTCCGCATGCATTCCGGCGATCGCGGTGTCCACCACCCGCCCCGGGCCACCGGCGAGAAACGCGATCTCCCACGTGTCGTGGGTCGGGGCGTCCGCGAGCCTGACGGATGGTGTCGTCCGGACCGCCCGGACCGTGCCGATGATGAGCACCAGCGAGGAGGCGAAGATCCCCAGGAAGGCCGCTTGCACGAAGGACATGGCCATCACCTCCGGTGCAGCGCGCGTCGAACGGCGTGAGCGAGGCGGGACGCGGGTCCCGTGGACGGCGGCTTCGGCCCGGCGCGATCCCGCCACCACTGCGTCAACTGCCGCCGCGCCGCAGGGTCCTCGGGGCGGTCCTGCGCCAGCAGATGCGCCGCGAAGTCCAGGGCGTCCTGCCGGTAGCCGCCGCCCATGGGCCGGTGCCTGGCATAGCCGACAAAGGCGGCCCGGTAGTCCTCGCCGAGGATCTCGGGCAGCTCGGGAGCGACCTTGGCGACGACGGAGGCCCGCTTGGCGGTCAGCGCCCGGCTCTGCACTTGCAGCCGGCCGCCGTCGAAGCCCTCCGGGGCGGGCGTCCCCGCGACTAGAGAGGACAGCAGCGCGGTCTGCGCGAGCGCCAGCCGCTGCCGCGCCGCCTCCGTGGAGCCGCCCGGGGCTGTCGTCCCGCTCCCGGACCGGACCGTCACCGGCTCAAGCCGCTTGGACATGACGGGCCTCCTTCAGTACGGCGCGTATCGCATCGAGTTCCCCGGCCAGCTCCCCGCCCTCGGGGAAGTCCTCGTCGCGCTCCAGCAGCACACCGGGCGGCGTGGTCCGGGCGCAGAGCTCGGCGAGCACGTCCAGCACGGGCTGGGTGACCGGGTGCGCGTGGCTGTCGTGCCACACCCCGTCCCGCTCCACGCCTCCCGCGACATGGACGTACGCGATGGCCTCGACCGGCAGCTCGTCCAGCGCGACGGCCGGGTCCTCGCCCCGGTTGATGTGATTCGTATGGAGGTTGGCGACATCGATGAGCAGCCGTACACCGGTCCGCTCGACGAGTTCGTAGAGGAACTGTCCCTCGGTCAGCTCCTCGCCCGGCCAGTTGATGAGCGCCGCGATGTTCTCCAGGGCCAGCGGCACGGGCAGCGCGTCCTGGGCGATCCGCACGTTCTCGCACAGCACGTCCAGCGCGTCGCGGGTGCGCGGCACCGGCAGCAGATGCCCGGCTTCCATCAGTGGTGAGGCGGTGAGCGGGCCGCCGGCGCGGACGAACGCGATGTGCTCGGTGACCAGCGGTGCGGCCAGCGTCCCGGCGCGCTCGGCCAGGGCGGTCAGCCGCCCGGCGTCCGGACGGTCCGCGCCGCCGAGGCCGAGCGAGACCCCGTGCGGGACGATGGTCGTGCCGCGCTCGCGCAGCTCCTGCAACGCGGGCGGCAGATGGCCGGGACAGATGTTCTCGGCCACGACCTCCACCCAGTCGACACCGGGCAGCCCGGCGATCTCCGCGGCTATCTCCGGCCGCCAGCCGATTCCCGTACCAAGGCGCTCCATGCTTCCCCCTCTCGCTCCGTGGTGTCGGTACTCATGGCCCGTCACGGCGAGCCGAACCCTGCACATGAGGGGTTCAGAGGTTGATTTGAGCTTCCTGCGCGATGACGGGGTACGGCCCCGGGGCCGGGGGAGGGGGCGTTGAGAGCTCGTCGCTCGCCCGTGTCAGAGCCGCCGGTCCCGCAGCGCGGGATGATCGGCGACGACCGTGCACGACCCCGGCGCGATCTCCGTGAACCCGGCATCCCGCACCACAGGCAGCCCACTACGGGTCAGCGCCTCCCAGGCCTCCCGCTCCGCGGACCGCACCGCCAGCGGGAACCCCGCCGCACGCCACGCCGCCCGCTCCGCTTCGCCCAGCTCCCACCACGCGAGCTGCGCCCCGTGCCCCGCCTGCGCCATCTCCTTGCCGGCCGACATCTCCAGATCGGGATTGAGCCACAGCACCGGATGATCCGCACCGGGCTCGGCGGGCCGCCGCGGATCTTCCAGCTCCGTCCCCGACACCTGGAGCCGCGCCAGATCCTTCGGCCACCCGTCCAGCGGCACCGGCGGGAAGACCCGCACCTCCGCGCTCTCGCCGCGGACCGTGATCCCGGGCAGCGCCTCCGCCCGCCGCCACTCCGCGCCGCGCGCCCGCCGCACCACCTTCCGGATCCGGGCGTCCTGCCAGTCCCGCACCGCCCCGGCCCACTCGCCGTCGCCCACCGCGCGCTCGTCCGAGAGCAGTACGAGCACCGCCCGCGCCGCCGTCTCCAGCGCGTCCGTACGCGCCGGCGGCGCGGCCTTCTCGATCCGTGCGACAAGCGGCAGCACGAACTGCGGGGCCGCGTCCCGGTCGGTCTCTTCATGGCGGGGGCCGCTGCTCCCGGCCGTCCCGCCGTGGTCACGGGGGCTGCTGGGACCGACGGGGCCGGTGGTCTCGGTGCTGATCACCATTCCAGTCTGCCAGCCACCACTGACAGCCGCCCCGCCGCCGACCGCCCGTCCAGGCCCCAGAGCCACACCGCACCCACCGCCCGTTGCCGGACGCGGCAGAAACGGCGGCCAGTTCCCCGCCACGCCCTGGTAGGGCTTGGTCAGGTTTACTCGGCAGTGGCGTGTCTGCTTGATCGGTGGTGTCATTGATCGAGTGTGATGGGTGGGGAGTTGGCCGTGGTCCGGTGTGACCTGGAGGACTTCGCGGCGGAGATGTTCGAGCCGTTCGCGCGTGCGGATCAGCGTCGGTGGGGTGGGTCTATCTGCGGGGCTGTTGCTGGATGGACACCGCAAGTCGGTGGAGCCGATGGCCGCCTGCCTGGGCGAGGACGGCAACCGGCAAGCCGTGGCCCACTTCATCACCTCCAGTCCGTGGGATGCGGCCCATGGGCGGGCCCGTCTGGCGTGGCGGATGCAGCCCACGCTTTCTGCACCCTGCAACGGCTTACCCGGTCCCCAAAAGAGACGACGTCGGCCTGAGCCTCTACCGAGTCGCCCGCGAACTCCACTTACTCCTCGCAACCTGGACCGGCGCCTACCCCACCCGTCACCGCGACACACCCGACCCCACACCAACCTGACCAAGCCCTACTAGGAGTTAGGGAGCTCATCCCCCGACTCCCTGAACACCCGTGGGGGGCCGTCGGCCTTGCCCTGCTGCACGGCCGCCGAAGAACGACGAGCGGGACCAGTCGTCGGCTCGGTGGACAGCTTCGCGATCTTCTTCTCCGGGTCGTCGAGCCCGGAGGGCGCCACGGTGGCGGCCGTGCAAACTCAGAAACGGGGGCGAGTTGGCCCGCTGCCCTCAATCGGTCGACGTGAGCCGCTCGTACGTCGTGACCCTCCGGCCACGAACCTGCTCGTTGGACACGGCCCTGAAGTACTTCTTCAGTACGGAGGTCTTCACCTTGTCCCGCTGTGCCGCCACCGGCTTCGCCACCTGCGGTGCGTCCGTCACCAGCAGGATGCGTCGCTGGGTCAGCATCGCGGCCCGTATGTCACTCGGGTTCGCCTCCACACCCTTCAGCGTCCCGGACTTCTGCGGGCTCTCTGCCAGAGCTATGTCTCGCAGACCGGAAAAGGCGCTTGGAGTGACGGACTTGGTGTCCCGACGTGCCGACGGGATGAAGAGCACCGCACTCCCCGGCTCATTCATCCGCCGCACATCCGACGCTATCGCCAGGACGTCGTCCACCCGGCTTTCCGGGGATCGCTTGGCCAGCGACTGCGGCAGCAGCGCTACCATCGCCACCACGATCACCACGGGGAGAAGCCATTTCGACGCCCTCGGGAGTCGGGGCCTGGCCGCCTGGACCGCAGAGCCGATGACGGTACCGATCAGCAGCGCCAGACCCAGCAGACTGAAGAGGATGTACCGGTCCAAGAACAGCGGTTGGATCAGGGAAAGACCGATGAGGCCGAGCGTCGGCACCGCCAGGAGCGGCAGCCCGACAACAGCCACCGACAGTCGGCCTGTTCGGGGCCGGTCCAGTAGGGCGCCGACGCCACCGATCGTCAGCAGGACCGCCGGGCCGATCATCATGTGCCAGGTCAGTGGCGGTATCCATGACACCTGTGCGGACTGGCCCCGACTGAAGAGGATCAAGGGCAGCACACAGACCGTGGCGGCCGCAGAGGTGATCGCCCAGCGGTTGCGTATTCGGCGGCCGGCTCGGGTCCAGACCAGAGTCGCCAAGTGTGCCGGCAGGATCAGCAGCACGAGCCAGTTCAGAAGCCCACTCGCCAAGACGGTGCCGCCGTAGGCAACCCAGTGCACCGTGCGGCCGCACCCCTGGAGCAGGGTCACGAGGAGCAGTGTGGAGATCCCGGCGCAGGCCGCGACCAGTGCGTACGGTCGCCCCTCTTGGAGATAGAACTGCACGGCCGGAAGCAGTCCGAGGGCCATACCTGCCGCCAAGCCCACCCATATGCCGGCCAGTCGGTGGCCAATGAGCGCCACGCACGCCGCGGCCACCCCCATGGCAAGCACCGAAGGCAGCCGCAGGGTGGTGGTGCTGGGGCCGAAGCACTCAAACACGGCGTGCATCAGCAGGTAGTAGCCCCCGTGCACGACGTCGACGTTCCCCAGCATGTGCCAAATTTCGGCCGTGGAGCGCTGGGCCACCTGCCAGGTCGCGGCCTCGTCCCGCCACACACTGTCCTGGCGCGACAGGCCCCACAGGCCGAGGGCAAAGGTCCACAGCATCGGGATCAGCCAGACAAGAACGTGGCGATGCCGCGGGTCAGTTGGAGACGCTATGGGCGTTGCTCCGCCCCTTGCAGCGCGAGGCGACGAACGGAGTGTGCTGTCAAGGGGCATGAACGAGGGCTTCCTGAGGGGCTGCTGAAAAGGGCGGAGCGGCAGGGAGTGTAAAGGCCACTCACCCTAACCAAAAATACGTCTGGTTCACGAAGTTGGTTGAACTCTTAAGAAGTCAAGTGCCCAGCCCTATCCGGGAGTTAGGCCTCCGCCGATGCAAGTTCGCCTCGCGGGGTTCCATGGGTTCAGGGTTATTTGGATCACGTACTGGAGAGTTGCGCCGCAGTCACCTTCTGCATCATGATCTTGACTTGTTCAGATCAAGATCATGATGAAAGGGGAATCATTCATGAACAAGCGAACGGGTATTAAGACCGCCGTCGCATCGGTGGCCCTCATCTTCGCCGCGGCCACTCCGGCGCTGGCCACCACCGTCGACGTCGGCGGGGGCCGGTGGAGCTACGACGAGGGCGCCAACTCGGCCTGGTCGAACTACAAGCACAACAAGAACAAGCACGCTTCCTCGGTGAAGATCGGCGGCGTGATGTTCAAGAGTGGCTGTACGGCCAAGGGGAAGTGGTCCAAGGCCTCCGGGACGAAGAACGGCGGCAGCGTCAAGTACTACTACGACAAGCAGTGCTAAGTCGCCTGGTTGAACCCCGAGTTTAGGAATGCGTGAGTGGCGCCGCTCTCGCATGCCTGACTCGCACGGCTGTGGGGGCGAATGCTTCATTCCCCCCACAGCTGTTCTTCTCACAGCTTGAACCTTCCCGGACGTGTGCTCGCCGAGCGCCCTCAACCTAGGTATCCGATGCTGCACCGAGGCATACGATTCGTTCACGCCGCCATCTTGACCTTTTCTGCAGTGCTGGCGTTTCTGTTTGTGCAGGGGCTGGATGAGAGCGGGGTTCTGGGAAACTCGGCTCTGGTTGACGTGCTCGACTCCGACGACTCGGTGAGCGCTGCTCAAGTAGTCCAAGCCGTAGAGAAGTTCTCGGCCGAGCGCGGGGTCGGAGTGGCCCGTGAGGTGTCCGATCTGCAGAACCCCGACGGGATTCGGCATCTGTACCTGGCTCCGAGTGGAACCCAGTCCCTGACGGCGGCATGGCTGGACGAAGGCTATCCGGCGTTCAGCGGGAACTACGAAACGCGCGTGCATCCGATCGCCGACCTCGGGCAACGGGATCCGCGGGGTTCCTACTACGTTTTCGGATCAGCTGCGGATGCCGATGACCTGATGGCCAAGTTCGGCGAACTCGGTCTGACCGCCGAGATCAGTCACCCGCTGTCGTACGCCGAACTGTCCGACAGGTACTCGGACGACCCCTTGCTCAGGGCCTTGTGGGTGGTCGCCCTAGCCGCGCTGACGATGACCGGTGCGAGCGTGCTGCTCAATGCGAAGTCGTACGCGGTCCTCCGCATGCAGGGGATGTCGTTCGTCGGGATCCTTTTGCGTGATCTACGACAGTTGGCAGTGTTCTGGCTGGTGGCGGTCGGCGCCGGGGTGGCTGTGACGCTGGCTTTCCTCGGCTTCTACAACGGCTTCGCGTGGTGCGGATTGTTCGCATCGGTGGCCGTAGGGGCCGCCGTCCTGCTGGCTGTCCTGGCCCTTGCCACCCATGCGGCCGTGCTCGCACTGACTTTCAAGGTCGACGTACTGCGTGCCCTCAAAGGTGATCTGCCCTCAAGGCACGCATCCATCAGCGTCTACCTGGTACGCATCCCCGCGCTGCTGCTCGCCCTCAGCATCGCCACGAGCGTCTCTCTCGCGGCCCGAGATGTGCTGACGCGCCAGGAAAACCGGGATGCCTATGACGCCGTGGGTGATGCGGTGTCGCTCCGTCTCAACGGCGCCTTCGCCATGCACACGGACCAGTTGGACAAGCATGTCGGCCCGTGGCTGCGCGAGGCCGACGGGCAGGGCAAGATCATTGTTGCCGGGCGTAGTGATCTCCAGGGCGCCGCCCCCGCCGCACAGTTGCCGGCCGGTGAGATCCTCATCGTCAACGACACCTATCTAGGCGAGCAGCCAGTGCTCGACCCGGCGGGACGTCGTTATACCGCCACTGCCCAGAGCGGCAAGACGCCGGACCCACGCTCGGTACGGGTCATCGTTCCCGAATCGCTGACCCCGCACGCCCCAGCGATCACCAAAGCGGCTGCCGAGATCATTGATCCGGATCTCAACCGGGACATCCCGATCAAGACACTCAAGAGCCGGACGGGGCAACGGCTCTTTGGCTACAACACCGGTGCCAACGTGTACAACTCGGCACATGGCCCAGACGAGGAAAGATCCCTGGTCCGCGACCCGGTCCTTGTTGTCGTCCCCAATGGATCGCGTTTCCTTACGGACGACGCCTATACCACGTTCGCCACTCAGGCCGGCATAGTCTTCCCCGACCCTGATGACGCGCTCAACGGCATCAAGGCGGAAGAACTGCAGAACTATGTGAGCTCGATAAGTCCCGTAGGCCAGAAAACCGCGATGGACCTCAGGGCCTCGGCCAACAAGCTTCGACTGCAAGTCTTCAACCTCATCGTTGCAGTGATCGTGCTCCTCGGTGCCGGTATAGGTGTCTGCATCATCTACTCGCGAAAGAACGCGCAGAGTATATTTGTGCAACACATCGGCGGCTGGAGATACCTCGCCACCCATCGTTTCATCCTGGCTGTAGAGGTGGCTATTGCGGTCATCTTTGCCACCCGGGTTCCTTTCGACGCATGGGCGCAGCAACAGGAGCTGAAGAAGTACGCTGCCGCCGGTGAGCCCGCCCCCTTTGAGCCTGTTCATATCACCGTGCTGGATCTCGGTGTCATCACTGGTCTTGTTGCTTTCGAATTCGGGGCTGTGCTCCTCGCTCTCGCGTTCTTTCATCGCCGCATAGTGAAGGAAGGGGCGACCGAGACGTGAGGAGTGACCCGTACAAGCGTGAAATGCCTCCACTCAGCCGGAGTATGTTGTGATCGATATTGAGAATCTGTCGAAGGAATTCGGTTCCCGGACTCTGTGGCGCGACGTCAACGTCACTATCAACCGCGGTGAGATGCTCGCCCTTGTCGGCCCCAGCGGATCGGGGAAGTCGACCCTCCTCAACTGTCTCGGGCTGCTCGACCGGCCGAGTGCCGGGGCGATTCGTTATGAGGGTAAGGACATCACTCGATTTGGCCGACGTGAGATCCGCCAGTTCCGCCGCGATACTCTCGGCTATCTGTTTCAGCACTATGCCTTGATCGAAAATGCGACTGTCAACGAGAACCTGGAAGTAGTCGCCAAGCCGCGCCGGTCGTTGCGGAGCAAAGCAAGCACGGCTATCGACGAGGCACTTGACCGGGTCGGCCTGGCGGGGCGGGGAAAGGAGAAGATCTACCACCTCAGCGGTGGAGAACAGCAGCGTGTGGCGTTGGCCCGGCTCCTGTTCCTGCGGCCGGCCCTGGTGCTCGCGGACGAACCGACCGGTGCCCTCGACGACGCCAATACCACCATGGTTGTCGACGTCCTGCGCGAGATGAGCAAGGCCGGATGTGCCGTGGTCATCGCTACCCACGATGTCGAAGTCCGTGACAGATGTGACGCCGTATTTGCTGTGCACGACTCCTAGTAGGGCTTGGTCGGGTTGGTGTGGGGTCGGGTGTGTCGCGGTGACGGGTGGGGTAGGCGCCGGTCCAGGTTGCGAGGAGTAAGTGGAGTTCGCGGGCGACTCGGTAGAGGCTCAGGCCGACGTCGTCTCTTTTGGGGACCGGGCCGGCCGTTGCAGGGTGCGGAAGGCGTGGGTGATCGAGATGAGGGTGACGTGGTGGTGGCAGCCGTTTCAGGTGCGGCCTTCGAAGTGGGCCAGGCCAGGGCCTGTTTCATCTCGCGGTAGTCGTTCTCGATGCGCCACCTGAGTTTCGCGTTTCGGACGAGGGTGGCCAGCGGGGTGTTCTCGGGCAGGTTGGGCAGCCAGAACTGCACGGGTTCGTCCTCGGTGGCGGGCTATTCAGCCAGCACGCCGGCAGCCGGCAGCCGGCAGCCAGCACGCCGGCGGCTCGGTGCCGGCCGCGGCTTTGCGGATCTCGCGTCCGGCGGGCCTGATCCGCAGGGCCACGAAGCGGGAGTGCATGCGCTCCAGGCCACTGTGGCCGGTGCCGGGTCGTGAGCCCTCCCTCCACTGCACTGGCCGTGCGGTGCGTTTGCCGGCTGCGATGACCGGCTGCTTCACGGCGAACAGACGCCAATTCACCGCCGCCGAGGCCCGTTGGACGCCAGAGGCAGTGATACCCCGGCCTGGCAGTTGGTGACCTTGCCCGCCGTGCCGGTGTACTTCCTGGTCACGCACGCGGACGCGTCCCCGTCCTTGAGGAACCCGGTGTCGTCGATGATCAGCGCCGTCGGTTGACGACCTGCTGCATCCGCCACGCCAGACGGGCCCGCACATGGCCGCATCCCACGGACTGGAGGTGACGAAGTGGACCACGGCCTGCCGGTTGCCGTCCTCGCCCAGGCGGGCGGCCATCGGCTCCACCGACTTGCGGTGTCCGTCCAGCAACAGCCCCGCAGATTGACCCACCCACCGACGCTGATCCGCACGCGCGAACGGCTCGAACATCTCCGCCGCGAAGTCCTCCAGGTCACACCGGACCACGGCCAACTCCCCACCCATCACACTCGATCAATGACACCACCGATCAAGCAGACACGCCACTGCCGAGTGAACCTGACCAAGCCCTACTAGCATCCTGGCCATGAACAGTGACCTCTTCGCCTCCGAGAACATGGCCACGCCGGCGACCGCGCCCGGTATGACGCAGCAGAACGCGAAGTCGCTCAAGTACTCCCTGGATGGCGAGTGTTACGCCCGCCAGGGCGCGATGATCGCCTACCGCGGAGATCTGCAGTTCGAGAAGCAGGGACAGGGGGTGGGCAAGTTCCTCAAGCGGGCCGTCACCGGCGAGGGGCTGGCGCTGATGGCCGTACGGGGCCGGGGCGAGGTGTGGTTCGCCCACGAGGCCGCGAACTGCTTCATCATCGACCTCGCCCCGGGCGACGGCATCACCGTCAACGGCCGCAGTGTGCTGTGCTTCGACCCGTCCCTCTCCTACGAGATCAAGGTCGTCAAGGGCGCCGGCATGGTCGGCGGCGGGCTCTTCAACTCCGTCTTCAGCGGCCACGGCAAGCTGGGTGTGATGTGTGAGGGCAACCCCATCGTCATACCCGTCTCGCCGCAGGCCCCGGTATTCGTCGACACTGACGCGGTGGTCGGTTGGAGCAGCTCCCTGCAGACCACGCTGCACCGCTCGCAGAGCGTCGGTTCGATGATCCGCGGCGGCTCCGGCGAGGCCGTCCAACTCCGCCTGGACGGCGAGGGATTCGTCATCGTACGGCCGAGCGAGCTGCGTCCGGAGAAGGCGTCCGGGAACTGATCCGGTCACGAAACGTTGAAGGAGTCGGGGGATGCCGGGGGTTGGGGGAAGGCGGGGGAAGTGCGGGAACGCATGAGACTGGACGGGGTCGGTCGGCGTTACGGGGTGGCTGGGCCCTGGGTGCTGCGCGATGTGCATCTTGAGGTGCCCGCTCGTGCGCTGCTGCGCGTCGAGGGGATCAACGGCAGCGGGAAGTCCACCCTGTTGCGCCTGTTCGCCGGGATCGACCGGCCCAGCGCCGGACAGATCACCGGGCGTCCGCGCACCGCCTACGTACCCGAACGGTTCCCGGGCGCGCTGCCCTTCACCGCCGTCGAATACCTCACCCACCTCGGACGCGTCCATGGCCTGCGGGGCCCGGAGCCGGCGCGTCGCGCCACCGAGTGGCTCGAACGCTTCGGGGCGGCCGGGCACGCGCGTACGCCGCTGGCCGAACTGTCCAAAGGCACCAGCCAGAAGGTCGCGGTCGCCCAGGCGCTGCTCGCGGAGCCCGAACTCCTCGTCCTGGACGAGGCCTGGACCGGCCTGGACCATGGCGCGCGCGAGGTCCTGGACCGGGCGGTCGCCGAGCGGGTCGCGGACGGCGGCACCGTGGTGTTCGTCGATCACGACCCGCGCCGTCTGGAGGGCGCGGCCGACGCGCGCTATCGGGTCGTGGACGGGCGGCTGCTGGCCGAGGAGAGCCGGACGGCTTCCGGCGCTGCGGTCGCGGCGGGCCCGCGAGTGGTCATCGAGGCCGAGAGGGCGCCGGGGAGCGTCCCGGAGCGGCCACCGGGCAGCGGCCCGGACCTGCCCGGCGCACCGGACATCGCGGCGGGGCCGGACGGCACGACCCGCCTCACCGTCCCGGCCGTCCACTCCGACGCGTTGCTGCGGGTGCTGCTCACGGCCCGCCCGCCATGGCACATCCGCTCGGTCACCGCCGCCCTGCCCCCGGACCAGCCCGGTGACCGGCACACGGATCCCGCATTCGCCCCCACCCCCGACGCCGGCTTCACCCCAGCCCCCGCCTCCGACCCCGACGAGGGTTTCCTCCCGTGATCGCTCTCCTCCGCTATCAGACGGCGCTGCTCGTCGGCTCGCACCGCTGGCTGCCGCCGGTCATCCTCTACGCGGCATATCTGGCCGTCGGCGTCCAGACCGGCGGGCCGATCCTCGATTCGTACGGCTTCGCCTCCGCCGGGCTGCTGCCCGTCGCGGTGTGGCTCACCCGGATCTGCGTCACCAACGAGCCGCCGGCCGCCCGTAGTTGCGCGGCGGCCGCCGCCGGGCCCGGCCGGGTCCATCTCGCCTGCGTGCTGACCGCGACGGGCGCGGCGGTGATCCTCGGGCTACTGGGCACGGCGTTCGTCGCGCTGACCTCCGACCCGCGCTCCTCGGACCACCGCGTCGCCGTTCCGGTCCTGGCCGCGACCGGCGCGGGGCTGCTCACCGCGCTTGCCTGCGTGCTGCTGGGGATCGCGATAGGCGCGCTGTGCAACTGGCCGGTCCTGCGCAGTCCCGGATCCGCCATACCGGCGGGGCTGCTCGCCGCGCTGCTGTTGTCCGTTCTGGGCGCCTCGCCCGCCAACGCCGCCGTGTCGGGGATGGTCACCGGGTCCGCGAGCGGCACGATCACCACACCCTGGCTGCCGCTCGCCGCCACCGTGCTGATCGCGGCGGCCGCCACCGCGACCGCCTGCGCGCTCAGCTCCCGGCGGATGTGAGGGGGCCTCCGCTGCGCGGGGCTGTTCGGCAGCAGTGCCGGACCTCCGGACTCCGTCCTGCGACCCGGCCTCTCCCGATAGGGGTGGAGAAAACCAGTGGGGGCACAGGCACACGGACAGATGCACCTTGTGGACGACCACAGACGCCTGACATGAAGCGCATGCCCCTACTGGCCCCTTCCACCCACCCACGGGAGGTGACAGACCGCAGGACGAAGTCCGGAGGTCTGTCACCGCACCCGACGAACAAACGCCCGCCGCAGGCGTAACGGCGAACAACCCCAACGGCGGGCCGGCCGGCAACGGCGCGCGACCAAGCCGGCCCAGGCAAAGCGCAGCGTCAGTGCTTCCACGGCCCCGTCACCGCGAACGTGGTGCCCGGCTGGTAGCAATTGGCGTACATGGTCCGGTGGTCGGGCGAGAACGTCACGCCCGCGAACTCGCCCCACTCCGGCTTCTCCGGGGTGCCGATGTTCTGCCGGCCGCGTGCCAGCGCGTAGACCTCGCCGCGCCGGGTGAGGCCGTAGACATGCTGGGCGCCCTCGCCGTCCTCGCAGACCATCAGGCCGCCGCTGGGCGCGAGGCAGATGTTGTCGGGGGACTCGCCGGGGAGCTGGAGGTCGGTGTCCGGGCCGAAGACGACGACCTGCGTGAGGCGGCGCCGCTTCGGGTCGTACTTCCACACCTGGCCGTAGTGGTCGGCCGTCGAGCCGTCCTTGCGGTGCGCGAAGCTGGCGACGAAGTAGACGCAGGAACCGCCCCAGTAGCAGCCCTCCAGCTTCTGGGCGTGGGTGATGCCCTGGGGGCCGAAGTCCTGGAAGCGGATGGGGGTCTCGCGCGCGAGCGGGTCGGGGACGTCGACCCAGGTGACGTGGTCGAAGGTGGTGCCCGGCTGCTGGACGGCGGACAGGTCGGGCACGCCGGGGACGCGCAGCGCCTGGAGGCGGCCGCCGGCGCGCAGCGAGCCGCGGCCGCCCCTCGGCTTCGCGGGCAGAAAGCGGTAGAAGAGCCCGAACGGCTTCTCGAAGGCGTCCTCGGTCTCGTAGACGGTGCCGGTGCCGGGGTCCACGGCGATCGCCTCGTGCTGGAAGCGGCCCATCGCGGTCAGCGGCACGGCGCCGGTGCGGCGCGGGTCGTACGGATCGACCTCGAAGATGAAGCCGTGGTCCTTGGTGTAGTTGTCGTCGCCGGCCCGGAGCTCGGTCTCCTCGCAGGTCAGCCAGGTGTTCCAGGGGGTGGGGCCGCCCGCGCAGTTGGTGGAGGTGCCGGCGATGGCGACGCGTTCGGAGCGGACGTTGTCGTCCGCGTCGAGTTCCAGGGCGGTACAGCCGCCCTCGCCGCCGGGGTCGTAGGTCAGGCCGCGGACGGTGGGGACGGCGGAGCGGGACGCCGTACGGTTCTCGTGGTTGCGTACGAGATGCCTGCGGCCGCCCTTGCCGGGGAAGGCCGACATCCCGTCGCAGTTGCTGGGCACCTTGCCCTCGCCGGAGGGCAGCGGGTCGCCCTCCCGGGAGAGGACCTTGTAGCGGAAGCCCTTGGGGAGGTCGAGCAGGCCGTCGGGGTCCGGGATCAGCGGTCCGTAGCCGCCCTGTCCCATGCTCTGGGCGGTCGCGGTCCCCGCGAAGATCTCCGAGAGACTGCCGGCGAAGGTGATTCCGGCGCCCAACGCGCCGGTTCTTGCCAGGATCTGACGTCGTGTCGCAGACATGGGCAACTCCCTGTTGGCGGACAGGAGATGTGACCCGCATGTGTGTATCACGCACCCCGGCCGTCGGGAACCGTCCGCGCGCTGTTCTCCAGGTGTCGCGGAGCCGGTGACCGGGGCGCCGCCCCCGCTACCCCGCTACCAGCGGCCCCGCGTCGCGGGCCAGGGCCGTCAGACGGGAGATGGCGCGGAAGTACTTCTTGCGGTAGCCGCCGCGCAGCATCTCGTCGCTGAACAGCTCGTCGAAGGCCTTGCCGGAGGTCAGCACCGGCACCTCACGGTCGTAGAGCCGGTCCGCGAGGACCACCAGGCGCAGCGCGGTGGACTGGTCGGGTACCGCCTGGACATCGGTGAGGCAGACGGCCTGGATGCCGTCGCACATCGCGCCGTACCGGCTGGGGTGCACCTTGGACAGATGCTCCAGGAGGGAGGGGAAGTCGTCGAGGGAAGCGCCGGGGGTGCGGTACGCGGTACGGGTGACGGTCTCGTCGTCGAACGGGGCGGGCGCCTCGGGCAGGCCGCGGTGGCGGTAGTCCTCGCCGTCGATGCGCAGCGGGCGGAAGTGTGCGCTCAGGCCCTGGATCTCGCGCAGGAAGTCGGCGGCGGCGAACCGGCCCTCGCCGAGCTTGCCGGGCAGCGTGTTGGATGTGGCGGCCAGCGCCACTCCGGCGTCCACCAGCTTGCCGAGCAGGGTGGAGACCAGGACCGTGTCGCCGGGGTCGTCCAGTTCGAACTCGTCGATGCACAGCAGCTTGTGGTCGCTGAGGGTGCGTACGGTCTGCTGGAAGCCGAGCGCGCCGACGAGGTTCGTCAGCTCGACGAAGGTGCCGAAGGCCTTGCGCTCGGCCGGGGCGGGGGTGGCGTGCCACAGGGAGGCCAGCAGATGGGTCTTGCCGACGCCGTAGCCGCCGTCCAGGTAGACACCGCGCGGGCCCTTGGGAGGCGCGGCCTTCTTGCTGCTCTTGCCGAACCAGCGCCGCTTGGCCGCGGCGGTCCCGCCGTCGATGCTCGCGGCGAAGGCGCTCAGGACCTCGACGGCCTCGGCCTGGCTGGCCTGGTTCGGGTCCGGGATGTAGGTGTCGAAGCGCGCGCCCTGGAAGCGCGGCGGCGGCACCATCTCGGCGACCAGATGCTCGGCCGGGACGTGTGGGGCGCGTGCGGTGAGCGCGGCGGGGGCCGCGTCGCTCCCGTCGGCCGGCTCTCCGGCTGTCGGGGCGGGCTGCTGGGACGAGGACTGGGAAGGTGACACAGCCGTCCAGCCTAGTCGCTGTGCGACACCGGATGGTCCGGCGAGCGAGCCATGTCACACTGCCGCCATGCGACGCCTGTTCCCCCTTTCTGACCGGTCCGCGCCCGCCTCTGACGCCGGGAGTCCCACAGCGAGGGCGGTGGCGCCCGACCCCGTGGACCGCGAGTGGACGCTGGACGAACTCGCCGACGCCTATGCGTATCCGGAGACGGACGATCCGGTCCGGGCCGGCCGCACCGGGTGGCTGCGCGCCAACATGGTCTCCTCCATGGACGGCGCGGCCCATCACGAAGGCCGCTCGCAGCCGCTCTCCAGTACCGCCGATATGCGGATCTTCGGCGTGCTGCGGGGCCTCGCGGACGCGGTGGTGGTCGGTGCGGAAACGGTCCGGCAGGAGGGCTACCGGCCGGCCCGCGCCCGGGAGGCGTTCGCCGCCCGCCGGGCCGCCGCGAGCCAGGGCCCGGCGCCCGCCATCGCCGTGGTGACGGCCGGTCTGGGGCTGGATTTCACCCTGCCGCTGTTCACCGAGCCGCTGGTCCCCACGCTCGTACTGACCGGCGAGGGCGCCCCCGCCGACCGGGTGCGCGAGGCCCGCGCGGCGGGCGTCGAGGTGCTGTTCGCGGGCGAGGGCCTCGGCGTCGATCCGGTACGGGTGGCCGGGATGCTCGCGGAACGGGGGCACACCCGGCTGCTCACCGAGGGCGGGCCGAAGCTGCTGGGCCAGTTCGCGGCGGCCGGGGCGCTGGACGAGATGTGTCTGTCGCTGGCTCCGGTGGTAGCCGTCGGTGACGCGCCGCGGATCATGAACGGTCCCGCGGTCCCGGTTCCGGAGCGGTTCACCCTGGTGTCCGTGCTGGAGGAGGCCGGCTTTCTGTTCACCCGCTACCGTCGGTCCTGAATATCAACGGAATTACCCGTTCCGCTTAGCTTCCGTTGGGCACACTTAAGCCAACAGGCCCCGTGTGGCGACGGGGCAGGATGGTTTCTGTGGGCGCCGTGCCATGCGGGGCCCGGAAGAGGAGAAGGGCGCCCGTCGTGTTCACGAGCGTATTGATGATCGAGAAGCCCCTGACGCCCGCCGACGTGGAGTTTGTGAGCACGCTGCACGGCGACGACCCGACCTCCTTCGTCGTCCTCATGCAGCCGCGTGGCAAACAGGACATCCTGCTGCGGGCGATCGACGACGTGGCGCTCGGCGAGTTCGACGACGCCGTACGCGAGGGCGAGGAAACGGCGGGCGCGCAGACCGAACTCCCCGCCGAACGCGCCCTCACGCACACCCTCGCCGCGCTGCGCGCCAGGGGCGCCGAAGCCATCGGGCAGATCGTCGAGGAGCACCCGATCGACCTGCTGCGGTCCGTCGTCGAACAG
Source organism: Streptomyces sp. NPDC050636 (assembly GCF_040654775.1). NCBI lineage: Bacteria > Bacillati > Actinomycetota > Actinomycetes > Kitasatosporales > Streptomycetaceae > Streptomyces > Streptomyces sp. NPDC050636. The sequence continues at coordinate 64,881 of NZ_JBFAIP010000026.1, read as the reverse complement.
ACGAAGGCGGACGAGGTGATCGTGCTGACCACCCCGCACTTCGTCGAGGAGTTCTTCCACCGCGACTGGGCCTCCCGCGCCCGCCACAAGGTCGGCGTGCCGGTCCTCAAGCTCTTCTCGCACGCCGCCGATGACCAGCCCCAGGACTCCGGCGGGAGCTGAGCGGGCCGCTCCGCGACGCGCCGGGCGCCGGCGGCGAGCCCACCCGGACGGCGTACGCAGGGCTCACCGAACCGCCCCGGCCCGGAGGCTCAGCCGCCCGTCCCGCATCTCGGCGACCTCGTCCACCGCGTCCAGATGCGACCGGTCGTGCGTCACCAGCACCGTCGCCGTGGCGCGCTGGTGCGTGAGCGTGGTCAGCAGATCCAGCACCGCCGCGCCCCGCTCGTGGTCCAGCGCGCTGGTCGGCTCGTCCACCAGCAGTACGGCCGGGTCGTTCATCAGCGCCCGCGCGATATTGATCCGCTGCCGCTGACCGCCCGACAACTGGTGCGGCCGCCGGTCGGCCTGACCGTCCAGGCCGACCGCCGCCAGCAGCTCCAGCGCCCGCGACCGGGCCTTACGAGGCGGGCGGCCGTCCAGGTGCGCCATGACCTGGAGCTGTTCGGCGGCCGTCAGGGACGGCAGCAGATTCGGCTGCTGGAAGACCGTGCCGACGGTCGTGCGGCGCAGCGTCGTCAGCTCGGCGCGGCTCAGCCCCGCGGTGTCCGTGCCGTCGAGCACCAGCCGGCCGCCATCCGGGGTGATCAGCGTCGCGGCCACCGCCAGCAGGCTGGACTTGCCCGAGCCGGACGGGCCGATCACCGCGGTCACACAGCCCGCCGGTACGGTCAGCGAGACCTTGTCGAGCGCGGTCAGCCGGGCGCCGCCGTCGGGATAGGTGAGGGTGACATCGGTCAGTTCGAGGCTCATCGGGCACTTCCCAGCGCGGTCAGCGGGTCTACGGACGTGATGCGGCGGATGGACAGCGCGGCGCCGACGGCACCGAGCGCGATCATGATCAGGGCCGGGACCAGCACGGTGGACGGGTCCAGTACGAACGGCACCGTGCCACTCACCCCGGCGCCCACCCCGGCCGCGACGGCGGTGCCCAGGCCGGTACCGATCACCAGCAGGACGACTGCCTGCCCGAGCGCGTCCCGCAGCAGCGAGCCGGTGGAGGCGCCGAGCGCCTTCAGCACCGCGACATCGCCGCTGCGCTGGATCGTCCACACGGTGAAGAACGCGCCGATGACCAGCGCGGAGATGGCGAACAGAAAGCCGCGCATCAGCTGGAGCGAACCGTTCTCCGCGGTGTACGAGCCGATGGCCTTGAGGGCGTCGTCGGTGGTGACCGTGCGCGTGCCGAGCTGCTTGTCGGCGGCGGCCAGACCGGCCGTCCCGGTGGTGGACAGGGCGAGCACGGTCGCGCCCCCAGAGCCGCCCGAGCCGCCGGCCAGCTTCCGCCAGTCGCCGAGCGACGTCCAGATCACCGGCGTATGGCTGTACATCGCCACACCCGAGACCGCCGCGACCCGCACCGTACGGCCGCCCAGCGTGAGCGCGTCGCCGGGCCGTACGCCCAGGGACGCGGCGGCCTTCTCGGACAGCACCGCCGCGCCGTCCCCGACCGGACCGGAGGCCGGCGCCAGCCGCGCCCCGGGCCGGACCCCGAATGCCGACACCGCGGCGGTCCGGCCGCCCGCCTCCGCCTTCGCCGTGGCGATCCCCAGCGGCTCCGCCCGCCGGACGCCCGGCACCCGCGCCCAGTTCCGTACGGTCCGCTCCGGGAGCCGTGAATCGGTGAACGCGACGGCGTTGTCCCCGGCGGGCGCCGAGAACACCAGGTGGTCGGCGGGCAGCGCGGTGATCGCGGAGGTGTTCTCCCGGCCCAGGCCCGCCGTCAGCCCCGACAGCAGACCCACCAGCACCGTGATCAGCACGATGACGGCCCCCATCAGGGCGAACCGGCCCTTGGCGAATCTCAGGTCTCTCCAGGCGACGAACACAGGCGCTGCCATCCTCGGCTCCGAGCGCCGGACCCACTGCCCGGCGGCTGGTCCCCACCGTCGTCTGCCACCGGGTCCCCGGGCATCGCGCCCAGGAGTGGTTCACCCGGATCGAATGGTTCAGCCCCGCCTCCACCTTTCGATTGATGCCGCAGAGGGAACGGGCGCCTAGCCTGAGGACTCCGCGCCCGAACAAGCCGTGCCCGAACCAGGGCCCGTCCCCCCATCGGACAGGCCCTAGCAGGGCCGACGAAGCCGTGACCGAAGAAGCCGTGACCGATCACTCCCTCACCCCCGTCCTGCGGGTACTGCGCATCTGCCTCCACCTGATGGTGGCCGCGCTGCTCGCGCTCGCCTCCGTACGCGCGGTCGCCGGCCACGCCCCGGACGCACCGGCCGTCCTCACCACCGCCGTCGCGCTCTTCGCCCTCTACGCAGCGGGCCCCTCGATGCCCCGCCTGCGCACCTCCACCTCCGCCGCCGCCCTCTGGCTCGCGGCCGTGGCCCTCGTCTGGATGGTGCTGCTCGCCCTCACCCCGGACGGTATCTGGCTGGCCTTCCCGCTCTTCTTCGTCCAGCTGCACCTGCTGCCGCCGCGCGGGGCGCTGCCCGCCGTCGCGGCCACCACGGTCATCGCCATCGCCGGATTCGGCTGGCACACCCACACGCTCACCGCCGGCACGGTCATCGGCCCCGTTCTGGGCGCGGCCGTCGCGGTCGCCGTCGTCCTCGGCTACCAGGCCCTCTACCGGGAGAGCGAACAGCGCCGCCGCCTCATCGAGGAGCTCACCGCGGCCCGCAGCGACCTGGCCGCCGCGGAACATGCCGCCGGTGTCCTCGCCGAGCGCGAGCGGCTGGCCCGCGAGATCCACGACACCCTCGCGCAGGGCCTGTCCAGCATCCAACTGCTGCTGCGGGCCGCCGAACGGGCCATCCCCGAGCGGCCGGAGACGGCCCTGGGGCACGTCCGGCACGCCCGCATCGCCGCCGTCGACAACCTCGCCGAGGCCCGCCGGTTCGTCCGCGCCCTGAGCCCGCCCGACCTGGAGGCCGGCTCGCTGCCCGCCGCCCTGGAACGGCTCTGCGCCACCACCGCCCGCTCGTCGGGCCTCGCCGTGCACTGCCAGGTCTCCGGCGCCCCGACCGAACTGCCCACCCCGCACGAGGTCGCCCTGCTGCGCATCGCCCAGTCCGCGCTCGCCAACACCGTCCAGCACGCCGCCGCTGGCCGCGTCGAGCTGACCCTCAGCTACATGGACACCGAGGTCGCCCTGGACGTCGTCGACGACGGCGCCGGCTTCATCCCCTCCGAAGTGCCCGCACCCGGCTCCGCCGCCGTCACCGGCACCGGCTTCGGCCTGGCCGCGATGCGCGCCCGGGCCCGCGCCCTGCACGGCACCCTCGTCGTCGAATCCGCCCCCGGCGAAGGCACCGCCGTCGCCGTCACCCTGCCCTGCCCCGCCACCACCCCGGAGGCCGCCTCGTGACCGACACGGACGCCCCCATCCGGCTGCTGCTCGCCGACGACCACCCCGTGGTACGCGCCGGACTGCGCGCCGTCCTGGAGACCGAACCGGACTTCGAGGTCGCCGCCGATGTCCCCACCGCCGAACAGGCCGTCGACCTCGCCGCACGCCTCGACCTCGACGTGGTCCTGATGGACCTCCAGTTCGGCGGCCGGATGCTCGGCTCCCAGGCCACCGCCGCCATCACCGCCCGCGCCGGCGCGCCCCGTGTCCTGGTCCTCACCACGTACGACACCGACGCCGACATCCTCGCCGCCATCGAGGCCGGCGCCACCGGCTACCTCCTCAAGGACGCCCCGCCCGAGGAACTGGCCGCCGCGGTCCGCACCGCCGCCGCCGGGAAGTCCGCGCTGGCGCCCACCATCGCGCTGCGCCTGATGGACCGGATGCGCAGCCCCGCGACCACGCTCTCCCGCCGCGAGACCGAGGTCCTCCAGCTGGTCGCCGACGGTCTGTCCAACGCCCAGATCAGCAAACAGCTCTTCCTCAGCCAGGCGACCGTCAAGTCCCATCTCGTCCATATTTACTCCAAGCTGGGCGTTGACTCCCGTACCTCCGCGGTCGCCGCCGCCACCGGACAGGGCCTGATCCGCCGCTGAGCGACCCGGCGCGACGCACGTTGTCGGTGCCGGGTGCGAGAATCGTCAACGGCACCACGCTCGCGACGATCAGGGAGACCCACCCATGGCACCCGCCATCCCAGCCTCGATGGACCGGCCGCACTTCATCGGCATCGGCGGAGCCGGCATGTCGGGCATCGCGAAGATCCTCGCGCAGCGCGGCGCCCAGGTCGCGGGCAGCGACGCCAAGGACTCCGCGACCGCCCAGGCCCTGCGCGCCCTCGGCGTCACCGTCCACATCGGCCACGCCGCGGACCACCTCGCCGCGGACGCCACCAGCGTCGTCGTCTCCTCCGCCATCCGCTCCGACAACCCCGAGCTCGCCGCCGCCCATGAGCGCGGCATCCCGGTCGTCCACCGCTCCGACGCGCTCGCCTCCCTCATGGACGGCCTGCGCCCCATCGCCGTCGCGGGCACCCACGGCAAGACGACCACCACCTCCATGCTCGCCGTCTCCCTCGGCTCGCTCGGGCTCAAGCCGTCCTACGCCATCGGCGGCGACCTGGACGCCCCGGGCTCCAACGCCGACCACGGCGCCGGCGAGATCTTCGTCGCCGAGGCCGACGAAAGCGACCGCAGCTTCCACAAGTACGCCCCCGAGGTCGCCATCGTCCTCAACGTCGAGCTGGACCACCACGCCAACTACGCCTCGATGGACGAGATCTACGAGTCCTTCGAGACCTTCGTCGGCCGCATCCGCCCCGGCGGCACCCTCGTCATCGCGGCCGACCACCCCGGAGCCCGCGAGCTCACCGCCAAGATCTCCGGCCGATACGACATCGAGGTCGTCACCTACGGCGAGTCCAAGGACGCCGACGTACGCATCCTCAAGGTCAACCCGCGCGGCCTGACCAGCGATGTCACCGTCATCCTCACCAGCGGCAAGATCCTCACCTTCACCGTCGCCGTCCCCGGCCGGCACTACGCCCACAACGCCGTCGCCGCCCTCGCCGCGGGCGTCGCCCTGGGCTTGCCGCCGCACAACCTCGCCTCCGCGCTCGGCACGTACACCGGTGTCAAGCGCCGCCTCCAGCTCAAGGGCGAGGCGGGCGGAGTGCAGGTCATCGACTCCTACGCGCACCACCCCACCGAGATGACCGCCGACCTGGAAGCCATCCGCGGCGCCGCCGAGGGCTCCCGCAGCCGCATCATCGTCGTGTTCCAGCCGCACCTCTTCTCCCGCACCCAGGAGCTCGGTACGGAAATGGGCCAGGCGCTCGCCCTCGCCGACGCCTCCGTCGTCCTGGACATCTACCCGGCCCGCGAGGACCCGATCCCGGGCGTCACCAGCGCCCTGATCATCGACGCCGCGCGCACCGCCGGCGCCGAGGTCACCGCCGAGAGCGACCACGCCGCCATCCCGGACGTCATCGCCGGAATGGCCAAGCCCGGTGACCTTGTTCTCACCATGGGCGCCGGCGATGTCACCGACCTCGGCCCGGCGATCCTGTCCCGCCTCGAAAGCTGAGCTGAGGAGCGACCCAGATGGCGTACGAGATCGACAAGCCCGACGAGCAGTGGCGCACGGAGCTGACCCCCGCGGAATACCAGGTCCTCCGCCAGGCCGGCACCGAGCCCGCCTTCGTCGGCGAATACACCGACACCAAGACCGCGGGCGTCTACTCCTGCCGCGCCTGCGGCGCCGAACTCTTCCGCTCCGACACCAAATTCGAAAGCCACTGCGGCTGGCCTTCGTTCTACGACCCCAAGGACTCCGAAGCCGTCGAACTCATCCAGGACCGCAGCCACGGCATGGTCCGCATTGAGGTGCGCTGCGCCCGCTGCGGCTCCCACCTGGGCCATGTCTTCGAGGGGGAGGGCTATCCGACGCCGACGGACCAGCGGTACTGCATCAACAGCATTTCGCTGCGGCTGACGGCGGACGACTGACGGCGGACGACTGACGGAGCGCAGCCGGTGGCCGGCCGGGTGGCGCGGGCTGAGGACAGCTGACGGCGGGTCAGGGCGACCACTCCTGCTCCGCCCTGCTCCGCCGCGTCATGCCCTCACGCGTTCACGCCATCACCGCGATAGCCGTGATCACCAGCCCCGACGCGACGAGCCACCGGCCGGTGAACTCCGTGATGCGGGTGCCGGCGACCACGGGCCCCGGGACGAGGAGGCGGGCGGTGAAGGTGGCGTCCGTCGGGTCGAGGGTGAGGTGGGCTTCATGGAAGTCCAGCCAGCGGCCCGTGAGCGGATACCACGCCTTGTAGACGCTCTCCTTGGCGCTGAACAGCAGGCGGTCCCAGCAGACTTGGGGCTCCAGGGCCGTCAGCCCGGGGAACTGGGCGCGCTCCTCGGGGAGCGCGATGGCGTCGACCACCGAAGGGTCGGCGATCGGTTGGTTGGGCTCCGCGTCCAGGCCGATGGTCACGACGTCCGTCGAGCGGGCCACCGCCGCGGCGCGGAAACCGGTGCAGTGCGTCATCGCGCCGACGATGCCGTCCGGCCAGCGTGGCGCGCGGCCTGGGCCGGGCAGGATGGGCGCGGGGGCGACGCCGAGTTCGGACAGGGCGCTGCGCGCGCAGCGGCGTACGGTGCCGAATTCCTTTTGCCGCTTGGGGACCGCGCGGGCCACCAGTGCAAGCTCCTCGGGGAACATGTCGGACACCGGGTCGTCGTCGTGGAAGGCTTCGGCGGTCGCTATCGGCGCCGGCAGCAGCTTGTCGATCATGCGGGGGTCCCGGTGGTGTCGGAGGCGACCTCGGTCGTGGCGGGCAGGATCTGCACAGGGCGGCCCGGTGCGGCGGAACGTCCGCGCCACTCCCGCGGATAGCCGAGCGAGACCTCCTGATGGGGCACGCCGTCGCAGATCAGCAGCCGGGGGATGTGCAGATGGCCGTAGACCACGGCCGCGGCCCGGAACCGGCGGGGCCAGTCGGCGCTCGCCTCGGTTCCGCACCACAGCGCGAACTCCGGATGCCACAGCGGCCGGGTGGGTTCGCGTACCAGCGGGAAGTGGTTGACGAGCACCGTCGGCAACTCCTGTGGCACGGCGGCGAGCCGGGCCTCGGTGGCCGCCAGCCGCGCCTGGCACCAGGCCTCACGCGTCGGATACGGGTCCGGGTGCAGGAAGAACTCGTCGGTGCACATCACCCCGGCCTCGTCGGCGACGGCGAGCGCCGCCTCCTTGGAGTGCAGCCCCGGCATCCGGAACGTGTAGTCGTAGAGGAGGAAGAGCGGGGCGATGGCGACCGGGCCACCCTCGCCCTCCCAGACCGGATACGGGTCCTCCGGCGTGACGACCCCCAACTCCCGGCAGATTTCGACGAGATGGTCATAGCGTGCCACGCCGCGTAGCTGCACCGGATCGTTGGCCGGCGTCCACAGTTCGTGATTGCCCGGCACCCACACCACCTTGGCGAACCGGTCGCTGAGCAGCGTGAGGGCCCAGCGGATATCGGCGATGAACTCGCCGACGTCCCCGGCGATCAGTAGCCAGTCGTCGTCGGACTCCGGTCTTAACCCCTCGACGATGTCGCGGTTTTCCCTGTACCGGACGTGCAGATCGCTGACGGCCACCAGCTTGCCACCCCCGCGCCGCTGCCCGAGGTCATGGTCCGGCAGCGCACCCGAGGAGGGCCTCGTGGTGACATCCGGGGGGAGGTTGCGGATCTCGTAAGCCATGGTCGAAGTAAAGACGGTGGTGCGGCGAGAGGGAAAGGCGTTTCGTTTTGGGCGCGTTGCGGTCACCGGCCCGGCGGTGCCGGGTGGGGTCGTGCGGCCGGGGAGCCGGTGCCCGGATCGGGGGCGCCGTCACGGCGGATGCGGGTGGCGAGCCACAGGTCGAAGCGGTCGTCGGGGTCGTCGAGGCGGCGGCCGGTGAGGTCCATCGCCTTGTCGAGACGGTTGCGTACGGTGTGGCGGTGGACGCCGAGCCGCCGGCTGGTGGCATCCCAGGCGCCGCCGGTCTCCAGCCAGGCCGCCAAGGTGGCCAGCAACTCCTCGCCGTTGTCCGCGAGATCGAGCGGGCCGAGGACCGTGTCGGCGTAGCCGTGCAGCGTACGGCGGTCGCCCAGGTCCAGCAGCAGCCGGCTGGCCTCGCTCCGCCGCGCCTCGGCGGGCTCGCCGCTCGACCGGCTGACGGCGAGCAGACCGGCCGCCTGGCGCAGGGACACCCGTACCGCCTCGGGGGCGGTGGCCGGACCGATGCCCGCCGCACACTGCGGCGCGAACCGGCCGAGCACATCGAGGATGTCCAGATCCTCGCCGACGACCGCCTCGATGACCCAGGCCGTGGCCGCGCCCGCCGCCGCGCGGGAAGCCCCGTCCGTCGTGCCGTTCCCTGTCCCGTTCCCTGCCCCGTCCGCCGCCCCGTTCGCCGCCCCGTCCGTCGTCCCGTTCCGCACCCTGACCAGCCCGCCGGGAATCGCCGGCGCCAGGTCGGCGGCCATGTCCTGTGCGCCGCGAGCCGTCCCGACCGCCTCCACCACGACCCCGCGTACCCGCTCGGCGGACAGACCGGCGGTGACCAGGATGTCCCGGGCCCGCTCGGCCGCCGGCTCCGTGTCGGACAGCAGCTCCGACAACAGCGCCGACCTGCGCCGACGCTCCGGCTCATCGCTCAGATGACGTCGTTCAAGTTCCAGCGAGAGCAGCGAGATCAGGCCCGGTACGACGGACCGGGCCGCGTCGTCCGGGCGGCCGGTGAGCAGCAGCAGACCGCGCAGCCGGCGCGCGCCCAACGGCTGGACCTCCAGCTGCCGCCCCCCGGCCGTGCTGGACGCACTCCCGCGCAGCCCGCGCGCCGCGACCCGCTCGATCAGATCGCCCGCCTCGGCCAGCGGCGGCCGTGCGTCCGGCTCCCCCGCCGCCAGCAGCCGGCCCAGCGGGTCGAGCACCGCCGCGCCGACCCCCGTGGCGGCCGTCCACTCCTCCAGCATCGCCCGCAGCTCGCCACCCGTGGCCGCGGCCGTCAGCCGCCGCTGGGTCGCGAACGCCCGGTGCAGCACCTCGCGCTGCTCGTTGGCCCGCGCGTCGAAGACGGCCTTGGTGACGGCGATGAACGGCACCTCGTCCGGCACCGTCAGCAGCGGCAGCCCCGTCTCCCTGGCGGCCGTCACCAGCGGCTCGGGCGCTTCCTGGTACGGCAGCCCCTGCCCGAGCCCGAGCGCCAGACACGCCGCACCGCCCTCGGCGACATCCCGTACGTACGCCCGGCACGCGGCCGGCTCCATCGGCAGCAACAGACCGATGGTCATGAGGAGTTCACCGCCCTGCAGCCACTTCCCGGGGGCCGGCAGATCCGAGACGGTCGCCGCCTCGACGGTGCGGGCCAGCAGCTCCGGCGGCACGTCGTAGGTGACCGACAGATCGAGATCGGGCCGGGCCAGCAGGTCGGAGATATGCAGCGGCATAGACATAGTGTCCAGCACTTGGCAGGGGAATGGACGGTCCGGCGATCGTGACAGTGGCTGATATGAGTGAGATCGCTCGTTAGCGATATTGCCCGTTATGGCGGTAAATACTGGGGAGAGCGGGAGAGGGGTTTCACGTCCCTCATGAGCGTCGGTACGGAGGAGGTGACGCGGTATGCGGGTGGCGTTTCTTGTGGCTCCCAAGGGGGTCGAGCAGGTCGAGCTGACCGAGCCGTGGCGGGCGGTGATCGCCGCCGGTGGCACCCCGAAGCTGATCTCCACCGCGGCGGGGAAGGTGCAGGCCTTCCACCACCTGGACAACGCCGACAGGTTCCCCGTCGACCTCACCGTGGGCGAGGCGTCCGCGGCGGACTTCGACGCTCTGGTGCTGCCCGGCGGGCTGGCCAATCCGGATGCGCTGCGCCTGGACCGGAAGGCCGTGGCGTTCACCAAGGCGTTCTTCGAGGCGGGCAAGCCGGTGGCGGCCATCTGCCATGCGGCGTGGACGCTGGTCGAGGCTGATGTCGTGCGCGGCCGGACGCTGACGTCCTGGCCGAGTCTGCGGACCGATATCCGCAATGCGGGCGGCACCTGGGTCGACGAACAGGTCCGGATCTGCACCGCCGGGCCGAACACGCTGGTCACCAGCCGCAGGCCGGCCGACCTGGACGCTTTCTGCACGGCGTGCGTCGCGGAATTCTCCGGCTAGCGCGCGGTTCGGGTGGCGTGCGGCCGGTCGATGCGTGGCTGCCCTGCGCCCTCCGCCTGGCGGGCCCCGTCGTCTCCGTCCGGTCCGCATGGTGTCTGTCGGTCTTCCGGTCCGCTGGTCCGCATGGTGTCTGTCGGTCTTCCGGTCCGTCGGTCCGCATGGCGTCCGTCGACCTTCCGCTCCGTCTGCCTTCTGCTCCGCCGGCCCTCCGCTCCGTCCGTCGTCCGCTCCACCTGTCCTCCGTCCGTCCTCCTCGGAGGATTTCTCGCCCTCGCCTCCGCGTGTCGCGGAATTCTCCCGCCTGGCCAGGGCGTTGTGGCCCCAACAGGGGGCCCACGCACCCCCTAGGGGACTTCCCCCAGCACAACCGCCGACTCCGGTGGCAGCCGCAGTACGCCGTCTTCACCGGGGACACGGCGTTCCTCGGGCCAGGCGGCCAGCGGGCGGAGCTCCGGGCCGGGGGCGTCCGCTGTACGGACCGGGATGGCGGCCGTGGTGTCCCGTGCGAGGTTGACCGCCACCCGCAGCGGGCCGCGTCGCATCAGCAGCCAGCGGGCCCGTTCGTCGTAAGTGACACGGGTGGCGGACGGATCCGGATCGGTCAGGGCGGGCAGCGTCCGGCGCAGCGTGAGCAGCGTGCGGTGCCAGGCCAGCAGCGCGGCGTGTGGCTCGGCGGCCGGTTCGGTCCAGTCCAGGACGCAGCGGTCGCGGGTAGCCGGATCCTGCGGATCGGGCCAGTCGACGGACGCGCCGCCCCAGTCGTGCGCGGCGAACTCGCGGCGCCGCCCCGCCCGTACCGCCTCCGCCAGCTCCGGATCCGTATGGTCGGTGAAGTACTGCCAGGGCGTACGCGCACCCCACTCCTCACCCATGAACAGCATCGGCGTGAAGGGTGCGCAGAGGACCAGCGCGGCGGCGCAGGCGAGCAGGCCGGGGGAGAGCGCGGCCGTGAGACGGTCCCCGAGTGCGCGGTTGCCGATCTGGTCGTGGGTCTGTGCGTAGGCCAGCAGCCGGTACGGGGGCGTGACGCGCAGGTCGAGCGGCGCGCCGTGTGCCCGGCCGCGGAAGCTGGAGTGCGTACCGTCGTGGAAGAAGCCACTGGTCAGGGTCTTGGCGAGGGCGGCCAGCGGGGCGCGCGCGAAGTCCGTGTAATAGCCCTGGGATTCGCCGGTGAGTGCGGTGTGCAGGGCGTGGTGCAGATCGTCGTTCCATTGGGCGTGCAGGCCGTGGCCGCCGGTCGCGCGTGACGCGGTGGTGCGCGGATCGTTGAGGTCGGACTCGGCGATCAGAAACAGCGGGCGCCGCAGATGGCCGGCGAGCGCGTCCACGGCGGCGGACAGCTCGGCGAGGAAATGCCGGGCGCGGGTGTCGTGCAGCGCGTGGACGGCGTCCAGCCGCAGCCCGTCGATCCGGTAGTCGCACAGCCAGCTCAGCGCGCTGCCGAGGAGATATCCGCGCACCTCGTCGGAACCGGGCGCATCGAGATTGACGGCCGCGCCCCACGGCGTGTGGTGGGTGTCGGTGAAGTACGGCCCGAACGCCGGGAGATGGTTGCCGGACGGGCCGAGGTGGTTGTGTACGACGTCGAGGACGACCCCGAGGCGGTGGCCGTGCGCGGCGTCCACGAACCGCTTGAGCCCGTCGGGTCCGCCGTACGGCTCGTGTACCGCCCACGGGGCGATGCCGTCGTACCCCCAGCCGTGGCGGCCGGGGAACGGGCAGACCGGCATCAGGGAGATATGGGTGATGCCCAGGTCGGCGAGGTGGCGCAGGCGTCCGATAGCGGCGTCGAAGGTGCCCTCGGGGGTGAAGGTGCCGATGTGCAGCTCGTAGAGGACCGCACCGGGCAGCGGGCGGCCGGGCCAGGGGTGCCGCCACTCGAACCGGTCGTGGTGGACGACCGCGCCGGGGCCGCCGGGGCCGTCCGGCAGCCGGACGGCCCGCGGATCGGGGAGCGGCGGGCCGTCGTCGATCCGGAAGCCGTAGCGGTCGCCGTCGCGGGCCGGCGCCTCGGTATGCCACCAGCCGTCGCGGCCGGCGGCGCGCTCCATGGCGAACGGCGCATCGTCGGCCCGGTCGCCCGCCCACTGGAGAGCGACCTGGCCGGCGTTCGGCGCCCATACCTCGAACAGCACGGCTCTCCTCCTTCGTTCGAGGGGCGAGGGTCGAAAGTTGCGGGTCGAAAGTCGAGGGTCGACAGTCGAAGTCGAGAGTCGGGAATACCGGTCCTGAGTCCTGGGTCCAGGTGCCGGGCCCCGGGGTCCACCGGGTACCCGGTCCCACACGAAGAAAGCACGTCATCGCGCCGCCCGACAGCCCGACGTGGCGATACGGCCGACATCGGGCCATTCCGCTGGGCCGTTCCGGCGAGCAGCGGCCGTTCCGGCGGGCGGCGGCGCCCGTTCGCTCCGTCGGCAGCACAGGAAGCGGTCCGCCGCCCCGCGCCGGCTCCGCGGCCCGGACCGCCCATGACGGATACCTCGCCTGGACAGCGGCTCGCGGTGGCCGGAGAATCACGGCATGACTTCGCTGGAGTTCCCCGCACGGCCGGCGCGCCCGTCGGACGCCGACCGGGAACGCGCCCTCGACCTGCTGCGCGATGGCGCTGCGCAGGGACGGCTGTCCCAGGACACCTTCCTGCGCCGGATGGAACTCGTCCTCACCGCCCAGGCACACTCCGAACTCGCCCTGGCCACAGCCGACTTGGAGAGCCGTGGCAAGGTCCAGAGCACACTGCTGCGGATGGTCGGCCGGGTGTCGGCCTTCCACATCAGGGTCCGCCGGGCCTGGCGTACGGAGCGGCTGCCCAAGCTCCTGCTACCCGAGCCTGGCCCGTTCCCGCTGCTCATAGGGCGGGCTCCGGGCGTCGGCCTGCGCCTCAACCACGAAACGGTCTCCCGCGCGCACGCCGAACTGCGCAGCGCGGGCAAGGGCTGGATGCTGCGCGACCTCGGCTCCACCAACGGCACCTGCGTCAACGGGCGCCGGGTGGTGGGCGAGGTACCGGTAGGTCCCGGCGATCACATCACTTTCGGGCGGGTGGACTACGTCCTGACGGAGCGCTGAGGCGGACGGCGGCCCGCCGCCGGGCCGGAACCCGGCAGCAGCCTCAGCCGCGCGCCCGCCCACCCGTCGCGCCCCCGGCCCCCGCCCGCACCTCGCGTACCGGCCGGTCGCCCGAAGGGTGCGAGGTCCACACCCCTTCGCCATGCGTCAGGCCGGGCAACAGCCCCTCGAATTCCTGCACATGCCGGGCCGGCAGCACACCGCTGACCAGCCAGGAACGCCGGCCGCCCGAGCTCTCGGCGAGCTCCGCGCCGAGCGCGGTGAGCCGGGCGGTGACCGCGGCGAGCGCATCGACCGGGAGCTCCGCCTCGAAGGCGTGATACGGCTCATAGGCCCGGGTGCCGGCCCGCCGCAGCGCGCGCATCAGGACGGTGGGTGTGATCGTGCGGAAGTCGCCGGCCGTGCTGAGCGGGCCGACGAATCCGGAGCGGGTCAGCACCACCCGGCAGTCCGTCACCGCCAGGCCGCGCGGCCCGCACCGCAGCGTCGCCAGGACGGTCTCCTCGACGGCCTGGTGGAAGCTGTGCGGCAGCGCGCCCAGTTCGGTCTCGTAGGTGAAGACCGGTCCCGAACCGCGGGCACCCGGCTCGACGCGCAGCCCGACCGTCGCCCACGGACCGGTGTGATGCCGCCGGGCGATCTCCTCGTACGCTTCGCCGACCCCGCACGGCCGCTCGACGCACACCACTTGGCTCGGCGCGAATTCGGCCTCGATGCCCTGCTCGTGACGGAGGGTGGCGGCGATGATCTCCTTCTGCACCTCGCCGTGCAGCAGCACCGAGGTCGCGCCGCTTGGAGCGGGCCGTACGTGCAGCAGCGGGTCCTGGTCGGCGAGGGCCAGCAGCGCGGAGCGCAGTGCCGCGGCGCGCGCCGGATTCCGGGTGTGGACGACGGTTTCCAGGGTGGGGGAGGGGAACAGGGCCTGTCCGAGGTGCCCCACCGGCCCCAGGCGGTCGCCGGTGCGGATGCCGGGCAGCCCGCGGAGCACCGCGATATTGCCCGCGGTGAGCGGGCCGTCGTCGCCGGGCGGCCGGCCGACGACTTCGAGGGAGGTGATCCGGCCGGTCAGTGAACCGCTCGTACCGTCCGCCTCGCGCCGGTGCAGCTCAATCTGCTGACGTGCCCTCAACTCCCCGTCATAGAGGCGGATATGGGCCGTGCGATCACCGTTCGGTGACTGCTGGACGGCGAACACCGTGCCCCGCGGTTCGCTGCCCGCGCCCACCGGCGCCGGCGGGATCAGCCGGACCATGCCCTCGATGAGCGCGCCGATGCCCTGCCCGCCGAGTGCCGAACCGAAGTACACCGGGTGCAGGGTGGCGTCGGCGGTCCGGGCGGCCAGTGCCGCGCGGAGCTGGTCCTCGGTGGGCGGCGGCCCGTCGACGACCCGGGCCAGGATCGAGTCGTCCGCCTCGGCCACGGTCTCGGCGATCCGGTCGCGGACGGCCGGGTCGCCGAGCGCATACGGCGTCGCGCGGGCCCGGGTGGTGCCCAGGCGGTCAACGGCCGCCAGCGGGACGGCGACCGGAGCGAGCGTGCGACGGATGTCCGCCAGCAGCGCGTCACCCCGCGCGCCCATCCGGTCGATCTTGTTGACGAAGAGCAGCGTGGGCAGCCGCAACCGCCGCAGCGACTTCATCAGCACCCGCGTCCTGGCCTGTACGCCCTCCACGGCGGAGAGCAACAGCACGGCGCCGTCGAGCACGCCCAGGGCGCGTTCGACTTCGGCGATGAAGTCGGAGTGCCCGGGGGTGTCGATCAGATTGACCTGGACGTCGCCGACGGTGAAGGAGGCGACGGCGGAGCGGATGGTGATACCCCGCTGCCGCTCCAGCTCTCCGGTGTCCGTACGGGTGTTGCCGGCGTCGACGCTGCCGAGGCGGTCGATGACGCCGGTGTCGAAGAGCAGCCGCTCGGTGAGGCTGGTCTTACCGGCGTCGACGTGGGCGAGAATTCCGATGTTCAGGGTGCGGGAGGTGTGCGTGAAGGTCACGGTGGGTGGGTTCCTCAAGAACGGTCGTCCGGATGGGGCGATGAGTCGTTCCGAGGAATCCGCGCATTCCGTGCTCCTGGGTCGGTGAAATCGGGCGTACGGGGCCATGCTGTTCAGACGGGCTGTGGGCCGCAACCGAATTAACGGCCGCGGGCGCGCTACAGCTCCGACGCAGCCCGCTCAGTGCTGATGCAACCCCCGCCCCGCCAACGTCAGAAAAGCCTCCCCGACCGCCTCCGACAGCGTCGGGTGAGCATGGACGTGCCGCGCCACATCGGACGGTTCGGCGTCCCACGCCACGATCAGCTGGCTCTCCGCAATCATTTCCGAGACATGCGGACCGACCAGATGGACGCCGAGCACCGCGCCGGTGGCCTCGCCGCCCGCGCCGTCCGCCGCCGCGACCACCTTCACCATGCCGCCCTGCCCGTGCACCATGCCCTTCGCGGTCGCCGTCAGCGGCATGGTGTTGACCTTGATCTCCCGTCCCCGGGCGCGCGCCTCGGCCTCGCTCAGCCCGACCGACGCGGTCTGCGGGCTGGAGTACGTCACCCGTGGCACGGTCGCATAGTCCACCGGAGGCGACGGGATGCCCGCCAGCGTCTCCGCGACCAGCAGCCCCTCCGCGAACGAGGCGTGCGCGAGGCCCAGGGACGGCGGCGGCAGCAGATCGCCGACCACATGGATGCCCGGTACGGCCGTCTCCAGTCGCGTCCAGTCCGCCGGCGCGAGGAATCCCCGCTCGTCCGTGGACAGTCCGGCGGCCGCCAGGCCGAGCCCGTCCGTCACGGGCACCCGTCCGACCGCGACCAGCAGCCGCTCCGCCTCGATGACGAGTTCCTCGCCCTTGGGTGTACGGACGGTGGCCCGCACCCCGTTCTCCAGCAGCTCCGTGCCGACCAGCGTCGAGCTGGTCCGGACCGTGATGCCGCGCTTCTTGAGACCGCGGACGAGATGCCGGCCGACGTCCTCGTCCTCCAGCGGCAGCAGCCGGTCCGCCGCCTCGACGAGCGTGACCCCGGCGCCCATGGAGCGGTGGAAGGACGCATACTCGACGCCGATCGCGCCGCCACCCAGTACCAGCACCGATTCCGGCAGCCCGGGGGCGAACAGCGCGTCGTCGCTGGTGACGATCCGCCTGCCGTCGGGCGTGAGACCCGGCAGCAGCCGCGGCCGTGAGCCGGTCGCCAGGACGATGCCACGCCGGGCCGTGAACTCGCCGCCCTCCGGCCCGTCGATGAACACCGAACGGGCCCCGGTCAGCCGCGCCGAGCCGCGTACCACCCGTACCTGAGCCCGCGCCAAGTGGCCCGCCACACCCTGGTGGTTGCGGGAGACGATGCCGTCCCGGGTGGCGGTCAGCGCGTCCCAGTCGACGGTGTCCAGCGTGGCCTTCACCCCCCACCGCTCGCGCGCCTCCGCGATGCCGTCCACCAGCTCCGCCGCGTGCAGCATCGCCTTGCTGGGAATACAGCCGCGGTGCAGGCAGGTGCCGCCGATCAGATCGCGTTCGGCGAGCACCACCCGCAGCCCGAGGCCGGCGGCGCGCAGCGCGGTGCTGTAGCCGCCGGTTCCGCCGCCTATGACGATGACGTCGGTGACTTCGGTGTTCCCGCCGAGGCTGCCCGCATCCGGGTCCAGGTCCGTGTTCATGCCATCAGCCTCCGCCCACCTGCGCCGATGCGTCCAAGGCAATGTTTTTATGGAGGCGATGAGTGATGTGCATGGGGCGAACGATGTACGGCGGGAGGGCGGATGAGTCTGCGGCAGATGGAATATCTGGTGGCGGTGGTCGAGGAGGCGTCCTTCACCCGCGCCGCCGAGGCGCTGCACGTCACCCAGTCCGCGCTCTCGCACCAGATCAAGGCGCTGGAACGGGAGGTCGGCGGCCCGCTGTTGGAGCGGATGAACCGGGGGGTGCGGCTGACCGCGATGGGCCGGGCCTACTTCCCGCACGCCGAACTCGCGGTACGCAGCGCCCGTCAGGCCCGCCGCGCCGCGCTGGCCGCCGCCGGCGCGGAGAGCGGCGAACTGCATATCGCGACGGTCCACGGCCAGGCGATCGGTGTGCTGCCGGAGGTCTGCGCCCGCTGGGCCCGGGAGCACCCCAGGGTGCGCCTGATCCTCCACGAGTACGCCACCACCGAGGAGTTGTACGACCAGATGGAGCGCGGCGTCGCCGATGTCGCGGTGGGGCCGCGCCCCAAGGACTGGCAGGGGCCGGTCGCCGTCGTCGGCCAGGAGGAGATGGTGCTGGTCGTGCCGCATGACGACCCGCTTGCCGCCCGGGAGTCCGTACGTCTCACGGACCTGGCGGAGCGGCCGTGGGTGCGGTGCAGCCTGGAGCCGGTGGTCGACGGCCGACTGTGGCTGGACCTGGAGTGCGAACGAGCCGGCTTCGCGCCGCGCACCGCGGTCCGCACGCAGCACAGCTCGACGGCCATACGGATGGCGTCGGCCGGTGTCGGCGTGCTGCTGACGGCGGCGCATGAACTCAGGGGCCTCGACTGTGCGTCCGTCCCCACCGATCCGCCGTGGCGCCGCGATATCACCGTCTTCTCGCGGGCCGAACTGACCGGCGCGGCAGCCGAGTTCACGGAGCTGCTGTGCGCCGTGCGGGACGCGTAGGCCCCGCACCGACGGCTGGACGGAGACGCCGAGCCCACCGCCCGGCTTGGGGTTGCTCAATCCGCCACGAACAACGCCACCGGCGACACCGCCAGCAGCTCGCTCAGCCCCACCACCGCACCGCCGTCCCCCGAGCTCTTAAGGAGCAGGGAGGTACCCCCATCCTCCCGGCCGGTCAGCAGCTCGCGCCACGGACCGCCGGGTGGCAGCCGCAGCACCGTGTCCCACCAGCCACCGGTCTCCGCCAGACGCAGCGACAGCCGGGTCGCCACCGTCACCACTCGCCCACTGCGGCAGAAGGCCACACAGTGCTCGGCCGCGGGCCCTTCCGCGGGCAGCGGCGCGTACGAGGCGGCCGCGCCGAACCACTCCGGACGGTCGCGCCGCAGCCGCAGCGCCGCCGCGGTCAGCCGCAGTTTCTCGCCGGACAGATCGTGCGGCGCGGCCCCTCCGTCCAGCTCCGTGAGCAGCTCCGGCCGGAACCGGGCGGGCCGCCGGTTGTCCGGATCGACGAGCGCGGCGTACTCCCGCTCGGTCCCCTGATAGAGATCGGGCACCCCCGGCATGGTGAGGTGCAGCAGCGCCGCCCCCAGCACATTCGCCCGAATGAACGGGGCCAGTACCGCGTCCAGCACGGCGAGCGGGGCGGCCGCGGGACCGCACGGACCGCCGCGCACCAACTCCGCCACCGTGGTCTCGTACTCGGCGTCCCGCTCCGTCCACGAGGTGCGCAACCCGGCCTCCCGTACGGCTTTGAGGACGGCCGTGACCACCCGGTCCACGCCGGGCCCGCCGTCCGCCACCCGGTCATCGGAGGATGCCGCGCCCAGCCCGAACACGGTCTGCCAGGCCAGCCAGGACACCATCGGATCCGCCGGCCCCGCACCGTCCACCCCGATCCCTCCGGCCCCGCCCGTCACCTCGGCCAGCACATCCCGCCACCGGTCCGGGCACTCCGACAGCACCGCGATCCGCGCCCGCACATCGGCGCTGCGCTTGGTGTCGTGTGTGGAGAGCACCGTCCCGGTGGCCGGCCAGTCCCGCTGCACCCGGGCGCAGTACGTGTGGAACGCCACCGGGCCGAGCGCGGGCTCCCCGGGATCGCCGCCGACCTCACAGGCCGACAGGAGCACCGGATAGCGGTAGAAGGCGGTGTCCTCCACGGACTTGGCGCGCAGCGCGGAAGCGGTCTGCGCGAAGCGCGCGGCGAAGTCGGCGAGGTCGGCGAGGTCGGCGAGGTCGGCGAGATCGGAGGGGCCTGAGGGGTCGGTGGAGTTGGTGGTGTCCCCGAACCGTCCGAGCGCCAGATCATGGATCAGATCGACCGCCCGTGCCTCCTCCGGGACCCGGAACGCGGTACGCGCCCGTGCCGCCGCCTCGCCCAGCATCGTCGCGTCCCGCTCCACCCGGTCCGTGTCCGCGGCGTACGGACGGTAGACGGGCAGCCGCACCAGCAGCTCGCGGATCGCATGGCGCAGTGCCCAGGGCGCATGGTCGCCCGGGCGAGGAGCGCGTTCGCTGATCCGCGCCGCCGTCCGCACCAGCCGCTCGACCTCCGCCGCCAGATCGTGCGTGACGACTTCGTACGCGGCCCGGCGCACCGTCTCCTCCCAGTCGCCGCCCTCGTCGGCCAGCGGTGTGACGAAGTCCCGGTAGTGGGCGAAGAGCCGACCCGCGCCCTGCGGGCAGACGAACAGCGCGTCGATGCGGCGCAGCGCGTCATAGCCGGTCGTGCCTGCGCACGCCCAGCCGTCCGGCAGCCGTTCGTCGCCGGTGAGGATCTTCTCCACGACCGTCCAGCGGCCGCCGGTCCCGGCGCGCAGCCGGGCCAGATAGCCGCCCGGGTCCACCAGCCCGTCCGGATGGTCGACGCGCAGCCCGTCGATGACGCCCTCGCGGATCAGCCGCAGCAGCGTGCCATGCGTCGCCTCGAAGACGTCGGGGTCCTCCACCCGTACCCCGATCAGCTCCGAAATGGTGAAGAAACGCCGGTAGTTGAGCTCGCTGCGGGCGAGCCGCCACCAGGCGAGGCGGTACCACTGGGTGTCCAGGAGGCGCTCCAGCGGCAGCCGCTCGGTCCCGGGACGCAGCGGGAAGGCGTGCTCGTGATAGCGCAGCACCCCGTCCTCGACTCGGAAGTGGCGGATCTCCTCGCCGAGCCGCCCGCCGAGCACCGGAAGCAGCAGCCGCCCGTGGTGCCCGGCGTCCCAGTCGATGTCGAACCACTTGGCATACGGGGAGGCCGGGCCGTCGCGCAGCACTTCCCACAGCGGCCCGTTGAGCGACGCCGGTGCCGGCACGGCCATATGGTTCGGCACGATGTCCACGATCAGGCCGAGGCCGTGCGACCGCGCCGTCCCCGCCAGCGCCCGCAGCCCCCGCTCGCCGCCCAGCTCGGCCCGAACCGCCGCGTGGTCGACCACGTCGTATCCGTGCGTGGACCGCGGCACCGACTCCAGGACGGGGGAGAGGTGCAGATGGGAGATGCCGAGCGCGGCGAGATGCGGTACCGCCCGTTCGGCGGCGGAGAACGGGAACTCCGGCTGGAGCTGCAGCCGGTAGGTGGCGGTCGGCGGTGTTGTCGATGGCCTCGATGGCTGCGTCATGGGAACACCCGTACCCCGCTGACGGCTCGTTGTGTCATCCGCAGGCGTCATCCGCTCGTGTCGTCTGCTGCTGCCATCCACTGCTGCCATCCGCTGCCGGTATCCGCTCCGGCATCCGCGTCGCCGCCCGGCGATCCGCGTTGGTGCTTTCTCCGAACCAGCGAGCCGGTGCGCCGTATTCCTTCGTACGTCCGGTGCGCCGCGTTCCTTCGTACGTCCGGTGCGTACACCCTCGGTGCCTCGGCCGCTAGCGTCGGGCGATGACCGCCGTAACAGCCACCTATCGCCGGGTGATCGCGCTGGGTGGGCCCCTGCTGCCCGTCATCTCCTTCCTCGGCAGGCTCCCGACCGCCATGTGCCAGCTCGGCAGCCTGCTGTTGGTGGCGGAGACCAGTGGCAGCCTCACCACCGCGGGCCTGGTGGGCGGTGCGCTGGCGGCGGGCCAGACGGTCGCCGGGCCGCTGATCGGGCGGCTCGCCGACCGGCACGGGCAGCGGCCGGTGGTGCTCGCCGCCTGCTGGGCCAACGCGCTCTTGGTGACCGCCCTGGTGGTGGCCTCCCTCGCCCATCTCGCGACACTGCCGCTGGCGCTGATCGGCCTGCTGGCCGGTGCCAGCGTGCCGCAGATCGGTCCGCTGGCCCGCACTCGGCTCGTCGCCCTCGCACGTCGCGCACCGGCCGGTGACCGGGGGCAGCCGAAGCCGTTGATCGGCGCCGCGCTGTCGCTGGAGGGGACGCTGGACGAGGTGTCGTTCGTGCTCGGCCCCGCCCTGGTGGGGCTGGCCGCCGCCGTCGCCCATCCGGCCGTCGCGCTCGCGCTGGCCGCGGTGCTGCTGGCCGTCTGCGGTACGGCGTTCGCCCTGCATCCGACGGCCTCCGTACCGGGCGCCCGCCGCGTCGTGGACGCGCACGCCGCGGGCACCGAGCGGCCCGCCCGCGCCCGGATGCCCGGTGCGGTGCACGGCATGCGGGTCTCGATGGGCTTGCAGGGCGCGATGTTCGGCGCCTGCCAGGCCGGCATCACCGCACTGACCGAACGCCTCCACCAGCCCGCCCAGGCCGGACTCGTCTACGCCGCGATGGGCGTGATGAGTGCCGTGTCCGGACTGTCGCTGGCCCTGGTGCCGGCCCGGATCGCGCTGCCGACGCGCTGGCGGGTGGCCGCCGCCGCGCTGATCGTGCTCTCCGTGCCACTGCTGTTCGTACGGTCGCTGTGGGCGCTCTACCTGGTCGTCGTGGTCCTCGGGGTGGCCTTCGCCCCGCACCTGATCACGTTGTTCGGCCTCACCGAACGGGTGGTGCCCGCCACGCGGCTGGCCGAATCGATGGCCTTCCTCACCAGTGCGGTGGTCGGCGGCCAGGCCCTGGCGCTGGCCGCCTCCGGCCGCCTCGCCGACGCGCACGGCCCGTCCGCCGCCTTCGCCGTCGCGGTCGGCGCCGCGGTCCTGATCCTCGGCGTCGCGATCACCGCCCGGGTGTCGTCCCGGACCACGGCACCGGTGGACGGCGCTACCTCGGCCGCTGCAACACCAGCAGGCTCCGGTCGGTCAGCGTCAGCCGATCGCCGGCCTTGACCTTCGCGCCGCCGCCGGCCGTCACCGCCCACGGCCGGTCGGTGTCCACCACGACCTGCCACTGCCGGCCGTGGTGCACCGGAACCGTGAACTCCTTCTCCTGGGCGTGGGCGTTGAACATCAGCAGGAACGAGTCATCCGTGACCGGCTCGCCGCGCGGCCCCGGTTCGGAGATCGAGCTGCCGTTGAGGAAGACGGTCAACGCCTTGGCATGCACGGACTGCCAGTCGCGCGGCCCCATCTCCGTGCCGTCGGCCGTGAACCACGCGATGTCGGACAGCTCGTCGTATGTGCCCTCCACCGGGCGGCCCTGAAAGAACCGCCGGCGCCGGAACACCGGATGGTCGCGCCGCAGCCACACCATCTGACGCACGAAGGCCAGCAGCCCGAGCTCGTCATCGGTCGCCGCAGCCTCGCCCGGCCCGTCCGCCTCGTCGACATCCTCCGGCTCCGCACTCCCACCTCCGCCCGTTCCTCCGTCGCTTGGCCCCGGCTCCGGCCACCGCACCCACGAAACGTCGTTGTCCTGGCAGTACGCGTTGTTGTTGCCGCGCTGTGTGCGCCCGAACTCGTCCCCGTGACTGAGCATCGGCACACCCTGCGACAGCATCAGCGTCGCGATGAAGTTCCGCATCTGCCGGGCCCGCAGCCGGCGCACCGCGGGGTCGTCGGTCGGGCCCTCCGCCCCGCAGTTCCACGACCGGTTGAAGCGTTCGCCGTCCTGGTTGTCCTCGCCGTTGTCCGCGTTGCGCTTCTCGTTGTACGCGACCAGATCGTGCAGCGTGAAGCCGTCATGGCAGGTCACGAAGTTCACCGAGGCGAGCGGCCGCCGCCCGTCGCCCTGGTACAGATCCGATGAGCCGGTCAGCCGGGACCCGAACTCCGCCAGGGTGCGCGGTTCACCCCGCCACAGATCCCGCACGGTGTCCCGGTACTTCCCGTTCCACTCGGTCCACAGCGGCGGGAAGTTCCCCACCTGATAGCCGCCCTCCCCGAGGTCCCACGGCTCGGCGATCAGCTTCACCCGGCTGACGACCGGGTCCTGATGCACCAGATCGAAGAACGACGACAACCGGTCCACCTCGTGGAACTGCCGGGCCAGCGTCGCCGCCAGATCGAACCGGAAACCGTCCACATGCATTTCCTGCACCCAATAACGCAGCGAATCCATCACCAGCTGCAATACGTGCGGGCTGCGCATCAGCAGCGAATTCCCGGTGCCGGTGGTGTCCGTGTAGTACCGCTTGTCCTCGGACAGTCGGTAGTACGAGGCGTTGTCCAAGCCGCGGAATGACAGCGTCGGGCCCAGGTGATTCCCCTCGGCCGTGTGGTTGTAGACCACGTCGAGAATCACCTCGATGCCGGCCCGGTGCAGCGCGCGTACCGCCGTCTTGAATTCCAGAACCTGCTGCCCGCGGTCGCCCCACGACGCGTATGCATTGTGCGGAGCGAAGAAACCGATGGTGTTGTAGCCCCAGTAATTCGTGAGCCCGGCGTCCACCAGCCGGTGGTCCTGGACGAACTGGTGCACCGGCATCAGCTCCAGTGCCGTGACCCCCAGCTTCGTCAGATGGTCGAGGATCGCGGGATGTGCCAGCGCCGCGTAGGTGCCGCGCAACTCATCGGGCAGCTCCGGATGACGCATCGTCAGGCCCTTCACATGGGCCTCGTAGAGCACCGTCTCGTGATACGCGGTACGCGGCGGGCGATCGTCGCCCCAGTCGAAATACGGATTGACCACCACGGACGCCATGGTGTGCGGCGCCGAATCCAGGTCATTACGCGTCTCCGGCCGCCCGAAGCGGTATCCGTACACCGCCTCGTCCCAGTCGATCCGGCCGCTCATCGCCCGCGCATAAGGGTCCAGCAGCAGCTTCGCCGAGTTGCAGCGGTGCCCGCGCCCCGCCTCGTACGGACCGTGCACCCGGAAGCCGTAACGCTGCCCCGGCATCACACCCGGCAGATAGGCGTGCCGGACGAACGCGTCGGTCTCACGCAGTTCGACGGCGGTCTCCGAACCGTCATCGTGCAGCAGACACAACTCGATGCGTCTCGCGGCTTCGGAAAACACCGCGAAGTTGGTGCCCGCCCCGTCGTAGGTGGCACCCAGCGGATACATCTGTCCCGGCCAGACCTGCATGCGTAGACTCTTCCACTCTCTCGTCAGGGGCTGCGGCGACTCCACGACAAGCGTTCGCGGACCGAATCAAAATCCTTCCCCAACGTGTCGCACACATCGGTATTTCGCGAGATCTTCGCTGAAATGTGGGCAATTCGCTGCGATGTCGGATGGTCTTACCGGGGTGGTGGGAGTGCGGGAGCGCGGGCCTCTCGGCGGCGGAATTCTCAAGGATCTCGCGAACGGTGTTCCGCTGGGGGAGATCCCCGAGGCGGTGAGCTGTGCATGATGCGATGCAGTGCGATGTCCGTACGGCCCGAGGAGCCCGAGGCGGGTCATGCCCGGTGTGGCTACACCAAACTCCCCCTTCGCGTCACCACGTACAGGAAATATGAACATTTCACCAGCGGCAACCTGGCCAACTGGGGCGCATACCTGAGCGTGGCCCCTCGAAGCCGGGTCAACGGCCGGCCGCAGAAACACCCCATCGCGTGGGTCCACATCAGGTTCGATCACATGGCCGGGGATGCCGAACAGGAGCCGCCGGCCGTCCATCGCCTGCTCCGCGCCCGTCGTCCGGCAGCGCCGCAACCTGGCACCTCCCGGCGTCGGAGTTATGAATCCGCTCACTCCACCCGCGCTTTCCGGCCGCAACGGGCAATATGAACAAGGGGAGTTGGCAGGCGACTCGAAGCATCCTGCTGCACTGCCTCCCGCGCCGCAGTAGTCTGCCTTGATCGTTGGCACGGGGGTTCGGAAGGCGGTGGCAGGTGAGCGGCGGGCTGGAGTTGCCCCCTGGTGATGAGAGTCACGAGGGCCATGAGGGCGGCTCCGTCGACGCACCGCCCGGCGCGGTGTCCCTGGCGCGGCCGCTGGAGATCGGCGCGGAACTCGACTGGGGCGCCGACGCCTGGGCCGAGGTGCGCACCCGCGCCCGCCGGGCCGGACGCGCCTATATCTGGCTGAATCTCGTCGAGCAGCGACTGCGGGCCGTCGTCTCGGCGGTCCTGCGCCCCATTTACGAGCCGGTGCACGGCGACGAATGGGTCATCGCCGCGGCCGGTCCCGCCGGGCAGGAATGGGTGCAGCGTGCCGTCGCCGTCCGCGAGGTCAGCCGCCGCAAGGGCTACCTCCTCGACCCCGCCGACGACAACATCGTCAGCTTTCTGACACTTCCTCAGCTCCGTGAGCTGATGGTCCAGCACTGGCCCTGCTTCGAGCCGTACTTCGACGACCGCCGCGATGTCGAGCTGGGTCTGGACGAACTGGAGGTCGCCCGCAACATCGTCTCCCGCAACCGGGCCCTGTCCGAGACCGTCCTCGCCCAGGCGGAGCGGGCGTCGGCCCGGCTGCTGGACATACTGGGCTCCGGCGTCGGCACCCGGATCTCCGGCCGGCTCCCGATCGACGCCGTCGAAGATCTCGTCGGCGACCGGTACGCGGATGTCATCGGCGTCCACTCCGACCGGGTACGCCTCCAGCGCCAGCTCCCCGCCGAGGACCTGTTCGGCGGCGCCCGCCGCCTCGACGCCGTAGGCATAGGCCTGAACCTCCTCGTCCAGAACTACTCGGGCCGCCGCCTGGTCCGGCTCGCCGAGTCCGGCTGCCGTATCCGCCTGCTCTTCCTCAACCCCGCCAGCAGCGCGGTCCGCCGCCGGGAGCGTGAGATCGGCCTGAAGAAGGGGGAGATGAGCCGCTCCATCGAGATGAACATCCTCCATATGCGGCGGGTGCGGTCCCGGCTGCGCGACCCCGGCGCCTTCGAGATCCAGGTCTTCGACGAGACCCCGCGCTTCACGGCGTATCTCGTCGACGGCGATGGTCCCGATGGCATAGCCGTCGTCCAGACCTACCTCCGCAAGAGCCGCGGGATGGAATCGCCGGTGCTCGTCCTCCGTGGGGGCGGTCGCGATGTGGTCCGCCAGGACGGGCGTGGCGGGCGTGACGGGGAGGGGCTGTTCGAGACGTATCGCGAGGAGTTCGAAAGCGTGTGGGCGGATTCGCGGCCCGTGTCGTAGGGGCGTGGCCGAGGCGTCGCCCGGGCCCCAGGGTGCTGATGCGGCCCCGCCCTGCCTCCTCCACCTCGTCCGGCGTCCTTCCCGACTACCGTTGGGCAGATGCGATTCCGGGTCCTCGCCCCACTGGAAGTGCGGGCCGCCGACGCGCGCGCCGTACCCGTCCCGGAGACGAAGGTGCGGGCGCTGCTCGCCGCGCTGCTGGCCCACCACGGCCGCCCGGTGTCCGCGGCCCGGCTCATCGAGCACCTCTGGGGCCCGAGGATGCCCGCCAACCCGACGGCTTCCCTCCAGAGCAAGGTCTCCCAGCTGCGTCGCGCCCTGGACGAGGCGGAGCCGGGCGCCCGGAAGCTGGTGGCGGCGAGCCCGCCGGGCTACCGGCTGAACGTCACCGCCGATGCCGTGGACGCGGGCCGGTTCGCCGCCCTGACGGCGCGCGCGTACGCGGCGGGGGACGCCCGGGAGCGGGCCGCCTTGCTCGGTGAGGCCCTGGACCTGTGGCGCGGGCCCGCCTTCGCCGGCTTCTCGGACGGTGACCTGGTGCGGCCGGTGGCCGAGGACCTGGAGGAGCAGCGGCTGACGGCGCTTGAGGAGCGGGCCGCGGCCCGCCTGGAGCTGGGCGAGCACGGCCGGTTGACCGGCGAGCTGGCCGCCCTCGTGGCCCGGCATCCGCTGCGGGAACGATTGCGCGCACTGCACCTGAGAGCCCTCTACCGGGCCGGCCGCCAGAGTGAGGCGCTGGCGGGATACCGCGAGGTGCGGGCCCGGTTGACCGAGGAACTTGGGGTGGACCCCGGGCCCGAACTCGCCGCCGTGCATCAGGCGATCCTGGAGCAGGACCCCTCCCTGGAGGCCATCGCGCGCAGCCCCCGTGACGGGGAGCCGGCACGCGAGCCGGTGCTGCACGGCGCCGCCACCGCCCCCGCGCCGCAGACATCCCGGCCCCGGACGAATCTGCCCGCGCCGCTCACCGGACTCGTCGGCCGCCAGGACGCGGTGCGCCGCATCCTGGCGCTCCTGGAGGCGGGGCGGCTGGTGACGCTCACCGGGCCGGGCGGTGTGGGCAAGACCCGGCTCGCCGTGGAGACCGCGAGCCGGCTGGCCGACGACTTCCCGGACGGCGTGTGGCTCGTCGAACTGGCCGCGCTGAGCCGGCCGGACGACCCGGCGCGCGGCCGCGACGCCAAGTGCACCGCCGCCGAGCTGGCCGAGGCGGTGCTGGCCGTGCTGGGCATCCGGGAGGGCGGAGCCGCCGGCCCGGTGGCGGAGCGGCTGGTCGGCGCGGTGCGTGGCAAGCGGATGCTGCTCGTCCTGGACAACTGCGAGCACATCGTCGAGGCGGCCGCGGAGGTCACCGCCGCGCTGCTCGGCGCCGCGCCGGAGCTGCGGGCGCTGGTGACCAGCCAGGAGCCTCTGGGCCTGGCGGGCGAGACGCTGTGGACCGTGCCGCCGCTGGAACCGCCGGGCGCCGTAGCGCTGTTCGCGGCGCGCGCGACTGCCGCCGACCCCGGCTTCGCTCTGGATGCGGACAGCACACCCGCCGTCGAGGAGATCTGCCGTCGCCTGGACGGCATCCCGCTCGCCCTGGAGCTGGCCGCCACCCGCGTACGTGCTCTGGGAGTACGAGAGCTGAGCGCCCGGTTGGACGACCGGTTCCGCCTGCTGGCATCCGGGCGGCGCGGCGCTCCCCCACGTCAGCAGACCCTGCGCGCGGTGATCGACTGGAGCTGGGAACTGCTGCCCGCCGCCGAACGCGCCGTGCTGCGCCGGCTGGCCGTACAGGCGGACGGCTGCACCCTGGAGGCGGCCGAGACGGTCTGCGCAGGCGACGGTGTGCGGCACGATGACGTGCTGGACCTGCTGGCGCGCCTCGTGGACCGTTCCCTGGTCACGGTGGCGCGTACACCGGACGGAGTCCGCTATCGCCTCCTGGAGACGGTGGCCGCGTACTGCATGGAGCGGCTGACAGAGGCGGGGGAGCTGCACGCCGTTCGTCAGCGCCATCATCGCTACTACGCCGAACTGGCCGAGCATGCCGCCCCGTTGCTGTACGGAACCGACCAGCGGGAGTGGCTGGAGCGGCTCGACCAGGAGGCCGCGAACCTGCGGGCCGCGCTGGACGGATACGTAGGTGAAGGCGCCGCCGACCGTGCGCTGCGGCTGGTCAACGCGCTGGCCTGGTACTGGTTTCTGCGCGGCCGGCTCGCCGAGGCGGGTCGTTCCCTGGAGGCGGCGCTGGCGTTGGACGGCCCTGGGGAAGCGGCCTTCGTGAGCCGTCGGCTGCGGGCGTCCGCCTGGCAGGTCGGGATGGCGTCGCTGGCCGGCCATGACGCCGACCCGCTGGAGCGCGCCGCCGCCGTACTGGAGCGGTACGAGACGCACGGCGACACGGGCGAGCGGGCCTGGGCCCAGTGGTTCCTGGGGTACGCCCAAGTGGGCCTCGGCGACCCGGTGGCGGCGCGCGAGCGGCTGGCCCGTTCGCTGGCGTCCTTCCGGGCGTGCGGTGACCGCTGGGGCACCGCCGCCGCGCTGAGCAGCCGGGCGCAGGGGGCGGGCGGCGGGGATCTCGCCGCGCGCCGCCGCGACGCCGAGGAGAGCGCCATCCTCTTCCGCGAACTGGGCGACCGATGGGGCCAGTTGCAGGCGGCGGACGTGCTCGGCTCGATCGCCGAGATCACCGGCGAGTACGACCGCGCCGCCCGGCTGCACCGGGACGGGCTGCGGATCGCCGAGGAGCTCGGCCTGTGGATCCAGGCCTCGTACAAGCTCTCCGGGCTCGGTCGGATCGCGCTGCTGACGGGCGATCTCGTGCGCGCCCGTGAATTTCATGAGCGGGGGCGGCGGCTGGCCGCCGAACAGTCGCACCAGCGCGGCGAGATGTTCGCGGAGACCGGACTGGCCCTCGGCGCCCGGAGGGAGGGGCGCCTGGACGACGCGGAGGCGCATCTGCTGCCCTGGCTGGAGTGGTGCCGCGGCCGGGACGGCGATCCCGGTACCGCGTTCGTGCTGGCCGAGCTGGGTTTCGTCGCCGAGCTGCGGGGTGACGCGGCGGCTGCCCGCCGCCTCCACCTGGACGGTCTTGCGGCGGCCCGTGCCACCGCCGACCCGAGGGCGGTCGCGCTGGCATTGGAAGGGCTGGCCGGTGCGCAGACGCTGGTCGGCCGCTTCGGCTCTGCGGCCCGTCTGTTGGGCGGCGCGGCGGCGGCCCGTATGTCGGCAGGGGTGCCGCGGCCGCCCGCCGAGCGCGGCGATGTGGACCGGAGCACGGCCGCGGCGCGCCGGGGACTGGGCGACGCGGCGTTCGCGGCGGCGTATGCGAGCGGCGCGGCGACGGGACCTGATGCGCTGGTGGCCGAGGTGGCCGAGGGGGCGGACGGGCTCGTGCTCGCGGAGCCCTACGGTGTTCCCGTGATTCCGCCGTCGACCCGTAGCTCGATGCCGTTGACGTAGTCGGCGAGCGGGCTGGCGAGATACGCCACCGCGGCCGCGATGTCCTCCGGACGCCCCAGCCGCCCGGTCGGGTTCGGCGCGTACTCCGCGACAATGGCCGACTCGGCTGCCGCGGCCGCCCCGTTCGCGTCGTCCCCGTCCGCCGCCTCGGCCGCGCGCTCCTCGAACATCCGGTGCATCGAGGGGGTGGCGATCACGCCGGGGCTCACGCAGTTCGCGGTGACCCCGGTACCGGCCAGATGCCGGGCCAGGCTCGTGGTCATGTTCACCACCGCCGCCTTGGCCGCGGAGTACGTGACCATGTTGGGCAGCGGTGTCCGTACGGCCCGGCTGCCGATGGTGATCACGCGGCCCCAGCCGTGCGCGCGCAGCGACGGCAGCAGGGTCTGGGTGACCCGTACCGTCGGAAGGACGTTGCCTTCGAACGCGGCCCGCCAGTCGGACGGCCGGGAGCTCTCCCAGTCGTGTTCGGCGAACGGACCGGCGTTGTTGACGAGGATGCGGACCCCGAAGCCGCGCGCGGTGACCGCGATCTGCTCGGCGACGCCCGGCTCCGTCAGATCACCGAGCACCACTTCGGCGCGTACGCCGCGGGTCGCGACCCGCTCGGCGACGGCCGTCGCGTCCGTCGCGTTCCGGCCGTGGACGAGGACATCACACCCTTCGTCCGCCAGCGTTTCGGCGATCGTCGCCCCGATTCCCGAACTGCTGCCCGTCACCAGCGCGCTGTGTCCTGCCAGCCGTAGGTCCATGAGGTCAGCCTAGGGGCGGGGGTGCCGCGGGGCACGGTTCTGAGCCCGGCAGGACGGCTCGCCGGTCGATTGTCAGTGGTGCGTGCGAGAGTGTTCGAGCAACGGGGGATGTACCACTGAAGGAGGCGGCGTGAGCGAGCGCAGCGAGAGAACCATGGAGAGGTGCGCGCCGAGCGAGTGCGAGGCCGAGCGAAGCGAGGTATCGGCATGAGCTGGCATCAGGAGCTGTTGGTCAGCTTCGACCTGGAGACCACAGGCACCGACGTCGAGCGGGACCGTATCGTCACCGCCGCGCTGATCCGGCTGGAGGGGGACGGGCGGGCGGCCGCCAAGCAGTCCTGGCTGCTCGATCCCGGGGTGCCGATTCCCGACGAAGCAGCGGCTATTCATGGCATTTCGACCGCTTATGTCCAAGAATACGGCCGGCCGCCGGCGACCGCGATAGAGGAAATCACCGAGGCGCTGGCCGATGCGCTGCGCGCGGACATCCCGCTGGTGGTGATGAACGCGCGATACGACCTCTCGCTGCTCGATCGCGAGTGCCGCCGCCATGCCGTACGGACGCTGTCCGAGCGGCTCGGACACCCGCCCGCGCCCGTCATCGATCCGCTGGTCCTGGACAAGCATGTGGATCGCTACCGCAAGGGGAAGCGCGCGCTCCAGGCGCTCTGCGGGCACTACGGGGTGCCGCTGGACGGCGCGCATGAGGCGGGTGCAGACGCGGCGGCCGCGGCCGGTGTCGCCCGGCGCATCGGGGAGAAGTACCCGGCCGTCGCCATCCCGTCGCCGCGTGCCCTGCACGCCCTCCAGGAGGAGGCCGCCGCCGAACAAGCCGCCTCGTTCCAGGCGTATTTGCGGCGCTCCGGCGATCCGCAGGCGATAGTCGAGCAGGCCTGGCCGCTGATCCCGTACCAGGCCTGACGCGACGCGACACGACAGCGCAGGGTGCGTCAGAGCGGATACCTCGGCGCACAAATACCTCGGCCCGCATGCCTCAGCCCCTGGGCCTCAGCCCCTGAGCCTCAGAACGGATACCAGCGCACCGTCGCGTCCTTGTCGCGCAAGGACGCGATCCGGCGCCGGAATTCCGTGCGGGCCGCCGGGTTTCCGGGCGCGTGCTGGGAGACCCAGGCGCAGCTCGCCGTCTCCCGGGCGCCACGCAGCACCGCGCAGCCCTCCCAGTCCCGCACGTCCCAGCCATAGACCGACACGAACGTGTCGTACGCGTCCGCCGTCAGGCCGTAGCGATCCCGGCTCAAGGCCATCACGACGAGGTCGTGTTCGCGCAGATCGGAGGCGAAGGTTTCCAGATCGACCAGCACCGGCCCGTCCGGCCCGACATGCACGTTGCGGGGCAGCGCATCGCCATGGATGGGGCCGCGGGGCAGCCGCGGCTCCAATGCGGTGGCGGCCGCCGCGAACGCATCCCGCCGCCCGCGCAGGTACTCCGCGTCCTGCGCCGATACGGAGTCGCCCGCCAGCCGCAGCCAGCGCTCGACGCCGCCGAGGAGTTCGCGTCGGGGGAGCGCGAACGGCGCTTCCGGCAGGGCGTGGACGAGCTTGAGCAGTGCGGCGAGATCGCCCGGTCCCGCGGGGCGGTCGGCGTCCGGCAGCCGCCGCCAGTACGTCACGGGATGCCCGTCGACCAAGGAGGCCACGGGCTCGGCGGCCCGTACCGCCGGTACGCCCTCGGCCGCCAGCCACTGGGCCACGGCGAGTTCCCGCTCGGCGCGCTCCAGGAGCTCGGCGCTGCGCCCCACCCGTACGACCGGACCGCTGTCGCCGAGGGCGAAGACCGCGTTCTCGCCGAGCGCGAGCAGCTTGGCATCGGCCGCCGCGTCGGGCCGTCCGGCCGCGGCCAGGACGTCCCGGGCGCGCGCCTCCGTGAAGGCGCCGGGGCTCGGTTCGGTCATCGTGCTGCCTCCTGCGGTGCGTGATCGCGACCAGTGTCGCAGGTACGGAGGACCTCCCAGGTGGAGAGATCCCTCGCGGATACCGGCCGGAGGCTTGACGGCGGTGGCGGCCCTCACGACGATGACGGCGGTCGGCTGCGACCAACGGGGGAGAGGGGGCGACTCCAGCAGCGCCGACGGTGGGAGTGCGTGGCGATCCCGGAAAGACCGACTGCCAACGCACGGGTCGTGGAAACACCGGCTGCCGGCAGACCAGTTGCGGAAGCATCGGGCTGCCGACACACCGGTCGCGGAAACACTGGCCGCCGCCTCACCACACCGGATCACCGCACCACGGAAGCCGGGCTGCCGCGCAGCGGAGCACCGGGCCGAGCCGCGTCCTGAGGAGCCTCTGCCGTGACCCTGACGACCGCGCCACAGCGGTCAACCGCAGCCGGCTCCCGCCGAGCCGCCGGACCCCGGCGGGACCACGGCGCGTGGTTCCTCGTGCTGCCCGCGCTGTTACCGATCCTGGTGCTGAGCGTCGGACCGCTGCTGTACGGCATCGGGTTGGCGTTCACCGACGCCCAGTCGGGCCGGACCCAGCCCACCCAGTGGGTGGGGACGCTGAACTTCTCCGATCTGCTTCAGGACACCCTGTTCTGGGACTCGTTCCGGATCGGCCTGGTATGGGCCGTCGGGGTCACCGTCCCGCAGTTCATACTCGCCCTCGGCCTCGCGCTGCTGCTCAACCTCAACCTGCGGCTGCGCTGGCTGGCCCGCACGCTGGCGATCATCCCGTGGGCGATGCCGGAGGTCGTCGTCGGCATCATGTGGCGGCTGGTCTACCACCCGGACGCCGGTGTGCTGAACGAGACGCTGCGCAGCCTCGGCCTGTCCGGAGCCGGCGACGGAAGGGACTGGCTGAGCGGCCTGGCCACCGCCCTGCCCGCGGTCGTCCTCGTCGGTATCTGGGCCGGCATGCCGCAGACCACCGTCTCGCTGCTCGCCGGCCTCCAGAACGTCCCGCGCGAACTGCACGAGGCCGCGTCGATGGACGGCGCGGGGGCCTGGCGCCGGTTCCGTACGGTCACCTGGCCCGCCATCAGACCCATCGCGCTCGCCGTCACCGCGCTCAACTTCATCTGGAACTTCAACTCCTTCGCCCTGGTCTTCGTGCTGACCGACGGCGGCCCCGGCGGCCGGACGCGGCTGCCGATGCTCTTCGCGTACGAAGAGGCCTTCCGTTACGGGCAGTTCGGCTACGCCGCCGCGATGGGCCTGGCGATGGTCGCGGTGATATCGGTCCTGCTGGCCGTCTATCTGGCCGGCCGGTTGAAGGGGGACGAGGAAAGGTGAGCCAAGTGAGCCACCGCACCGCCGTGAAGCGCACTGCCGGCCGCACCGGTCAATACGCCGCGCTCCTCTGCTACCTCGTCTTTCTCGCCTTCCCCTTCCTCTGGCTGATCTCCACCGCCTTCAAGCCGCCCCGCGAACTGGGCAGCATCCACCCCACCTGGATTCCCGAGGCGCCCACCCTGGAGAACTTCCGGCAGGCGTTCGCCCAGCAGCCGCTGCTGGAGGCCGCGGGCAACAGCCTGCTCGCGGCGGCGGTCTCCGCGGTGATCGCGATCATGCTGGCGACGCCGATGGCCTATGTCCTGGCCCGCTTCCGCAACCGTCTCTCGCGGGCGGCCACCGGCTGGGTCGTGATCAGCCAGGCGTTCCCCCTGGTGCTGGTGATCATCCCGCTGTTCCTGATCCTGAAGAGCCTCCATCTGGTCGACTCCCGGATAGGTCTGATCATGGTCTATGTGGTGTGGTCGCTGCCCTTCGCCCTGTGGATGCTGACGGGCTATGTCCGCGCCGTGCCCCGGGAGTTGGAGGAGGCCGCAGCCATGGACGGCGCAGGCCGGGCCCGTACGCTCATATCCGTCACCGCGCCGCTGCTCGCGCCGGGCATCGTCGCCACGGCACTGTTCGCCTTCATCACCGCCTGGAACGAGTTCTTCTTCGCCCTGGTGCTGCTCAAGTCGCCCGAGAAACAGACGCTGCCGGTCGTGCTGACCCACTTCCTCGGGGCGGAGGGCGTCGCCGACCTCGGACCGCTCGCCGCCGCCGCGCTCCTCGCCACCCTCCCGAGCCTGCTCCTGTTCGCCGTCATCCAGCGGCGAATAGCGGGCGGGATGCTCGCCGGGGCGGTGAAGAGCTGATGCGGCCCGGACCCACGCCGCCGCGGCCCCGCGCCCGTTTCAACCGCCGGGGCCTGCTCGCGGCCGCCGCCGCGCTGCCCGCAGCTTCTTTGCTGCCCGGCTGCTCCGACGACACCCGGCGCAAGACCGGCGGCCGGATCACCCTGCGCTTCCAGTCCCTGGCCTGGCAGCAGGACTCCATCAAGGCCAACAGGCAACTCGTCGCCGAATGGAACAGGCAGCACCCGGACATCCAGGTGCGGTACATCCAGGGCGCCTGGCCCACCGTCCACGACCAGCTGCTCACCTCCTTCGAGGGCGGCGAGGCGCCGGACATCATCCATGACGCCTCCGACGACCTCGCCGACTTCGCCTACGGCGGCGATCTCGCCGACCTCACCGCCCTGCTGCCGTCGCGTCTGAAGCGCGATATTCCGCAACAGAGCTGGGAGACCGGCACGTTCGCCGGCCGGGTGTACGGCGTCCCGTTCCTTCAGGAACCGCGGGTGCTGATCGCGAACCGTACGAAGCTGAAGCGGTCCGGCGTACGCATCCCCACTCCCGAACGCCCCTGGACCTGGGAGGAGTTCGCGGACGCGGCGAAGCAGCTGACCCGCGGCGGCAACTACGGCGTCGCGTGGCCGCTGAAGGAACCGGTCTCCGCCACCCTCAACCTCTCCCTGTCCACGGGCGGCAAGGTCTTCCACCGCCACCCGGGCGGCACGGTGGAGGTCCGCTTCGACGCCGCGGACCAGGTGGTGCCGCGCACCATCCACGACCAGGTGAACGTCGACCGCACGGCCTCCCGTACGACCCTGGGCATGGGCGGCTCCGACACCCTGCCCGGCTTCTTCGCCGGGCGGTACGCGATGGTTCCGCTCGGGTTCTCCTACCGTCAGCAGATCGCCCAGCAGGCACCCGAGGGCTTCGACTGGACGGTGCTGCCCGCGCCCCAGGGCGCCCGCCCGGACCAGGGCGTGAGCCCGCAGACCCTGTCGGTCGCCGAGGACTGCCCGTACAAGGAGGAGGCGATGGCCTTCATCGACTTCCTCCTCAAGCCGCCGAACATGGTCCGGCTGGCCCTGGGGGACTGGATGCTGCCGACGGGTCAGGAGGCGCTGAAGGACCCGGCGCTACGGGTGGCCAAGTACGACTGGGCGACGGGCACCGCGCTGGCGGGCTCGCTGCGCTCCGCGCCGGCCCAGTCCGTCCGCGGCTACCCGGAGTGGAAGGACAAGATCGCGACACCGGGCCTGCAGGAGTACTACAGCGGCGCGATCGATCTGGACGCCCTACGGAAGCGGCTGATCGGCGACGGCAATTTGGTGCTGGCGCGCTATCAGCGCTGAGCGGCCCCGAATCACAGTTGCACGAGACGTATCGTCTCGTTTAACTTTGCGGGGTACCCGCCCCGCGCGGCCGTCCCGCGCCCCACTCAAGGAGTGTGCTCGCCATGCCGCGTGCCCAAAAGCCCGCCCATATCGCGATGTTCAGCATCGCGGCCCACGGTCACGTCAACCCGAGCCTGGAAGTCGTACGGGAACTCGTCGCCCGCGGCCATCGCGTCACGTACGCCATCCCGCCGTCCTTCGCCGACCTCGTCGCGGACACCGGCGCCGAGCCCAAACTGTGGAACTCCACCCTCCCCACCGACGACGCGCCCGAGAACTGGGGCACCGAACTCATCGACAACATCGAGCCGTTCCTCAACGACGGCATCCAGGCGCTCCCGCAGCTCATCGAGGCATACCGCGGCGACGAACCCGACCTGGTCATCCACGACATCACCGCCTATCCGGCGCCGCTGCTCGCCCGCCGCTGGAACGTCCCGGTGCTCCAGCTCTCCCCGAACGCGGTCGCCTGGAAGGGCTACGAGGCGGAGGTGGAGCCGATGCGGGCCGCACTGCGCGGCACCGAGCGCGGCCGGGCGTACTACGCACGCTTCCAGTCCTGGCTCGAAGAGAACGACATGGCGTCGATCACCGACCCCGACCGCCTGGTGGCGGAACCCGGCCGCTGTCTCGTCCTCATCCCCCAGGCCATGCAGCCGCACGCCGACCGGGTCGATGAATCCGTATACAGCTTTGTCGGCTCCTGCCAGGGCGATCGTTCCCACCAGGGCGACTGGCAGCGGCCCTTGGACCTCGCGCCCGACACGAAGATCCTGCTCGTCTCGCTCGGCTCCGCCTTCACCAAGGAACCCGCCTTCTACCGGGCATGCATAGAGGCATTCCGTGATCTGCCCGACTGGCATGTGGTGTTGCAGATCGGCAAGTTCGTCGACCGCTCCGAACTCGGCGACATCCCGGACAACTTCGAGGTGCATCCGTGGGTGCCGCAGCTCGCTGTTCTCCGTCAGGCGGACGCCTTCATCACGCACGCGGGGATGGGCGGCAGTCAGGAGGGGCTGGCCAACGGGGTGCCGATGGTGTGCGTTCCGCAAGCCGTCGACCAGTTCGGGAACGCCGACATGCTCCAGGCGCTCGGCGTCGGGAGGCATCTGCCGAAGGGTGAGGCGACCGCGCGGGCGCTGCGCGAGGCGGTGCTCTCACTTGTGAACGATCCCGAGGTCGCGGCGAACGCCGAGCGGCTCCGCGGGGATGCGGCGGCGGAGGGCGGCACCGCACGCGCGGCAGACCTCATCGAGGCCGAACTGGGCGCCTGAACGGGGGGTGTTGACCGGTACGGCCTGTATGGCAGGCGTCGGTAGCGAACGCGGAGGCTCCCCCGGCACATACCTCTTGCGAGGCGCGAGCCTGCCATACCGGGTCAACCGATCTTGCGTAGCGTCCGCGGAATGTCACCTACTGTTGCGTGAATGTAAATAGAGTTGAGCCCCTCAGCTTCAACTCAGCCGCGCTTTTTGACCAATTCTGCGCAGGTTTTGGGTTTTTGCAGGCTTGTTGCGTATCTCACACGGCGCGGCTGGCCTTGAATTGAACCCGTCAATCCGACAGGGTTTCGAACCAGCCCGACGCAGATCTTCCGGTCTCTTCGGGCTATTGCGCAACGCTTTCCCCCCACACCACGAACGAGGAGAACCCTCGCAATGGCTCACAAGCGTTCCAGCAAGAAGCGGCTCATCACGGCGATAACCGCCGCGGTTGCCGCCACTGGTATCGCCGCCGTCGGCGCGGTCACCGCCGGAGCTTCCCCCGCCGCCCCCCAGGGCAAGATCTACGGGGCCGAGGCCAAGGGTGCCGTGAACGGCAGCTACATCGTCATGCTGAAGAAGTCGGTCCGCACCGCCGAGAGCGGCGATCTGGCAGCCAAGTACGGCGGCAAGATCAAGCGGAACTACTCCTCCGTCGACGGCTTCTCTACGACCGGTCTGAACGAGGAGGAGGCCAAGCGCCTCGCCGCCGACCCGGCCGTCGACAAGGTCGTCCAGAACAAGAAGTTCCACATCAGCGGCACCCAGGACAACCCGCCGTCGTGGGGCCTGGACCGCATCGACCAGGCGGACACCGAGGGCGACAAGAAGTACAACTACCCCGACAGCGCGGGTGAGGGCGTCACCGCCTACGTCATCGACACCGGTGTGCGCACCACGCACAAGGACTTCGAGGGCCGCGCCTCCTCCGGCTTCGACGCGGTGGACGGCGACGACGACGCCAACGACGGCAACGGTCACGGCACGCACGTCGCGGGCACCATCGCCGGCGCCGAGCACGGTGTCGCCAAGAAGGCCAAGATCGTGGCCGTCCGGGTGCTGGACGACCAGGGCTCCGGCACCACCGAGCAGGTCGTCGCCGGTATCGACTGGGTGACCAAGAACCACCAGGGCCCGTCGGTCGCCAACATGTCGCTCGGCGGCGGCGCGGACGAGGCACTCGACGCGGCTGTCCAGAAGGCCATCGCCTCCGGCGTCACCTTCGGTGTCGCGGCGGGCAACGAGTCCACCGACGCCGGCCAGGGCTCCCCGGCCCGGGTGAAGGAGGCCATCACCGTCGCCTCCAGCACCGACGCTGACGAGCAGTCCGACTTCTCCAACTTCGGCAGCGTCGTGGACCTCTACGCTCCCGGCTCCGACATCACCTCGTCCTGGAACGACAGCGACGAGGGCACCAAGACCATCTCCGGTACGTCCATGGCGACCCCGCACGTCGTGGGTGCCGCCGCGGTCTACCTGGCCGGTCACCAGGACGCCAAGCCCGAAGACGTCGCCAAGGCCCTGACGGACGGCGCCACCCCCGACAAGATCACGAACCCGAGCGAGGGTACGCCCAACAAGCTGCTGAAGGTCATCGAGTAATCAGCTCAACCCCTCAGCACTGAGCCGGCCGTCGCGCTCGCCCCCACGGGGCGCGGCGGCCGGCGCCTTTGTGTGCCTGCGTGCGTGCCGCCGCAGAAGACCGCAACTCGCAACCTCAACGCGCAACCTCAACGCGCAACCACCAACGCGGAGTTATCCACAGGAGGGCGCCTCCGGAACCGTTCCGCGCGGAATCTCGCTACCGTCGGTGACATGCTGTGACTGCTCAAGTTTGTTGGCGGTTGCCCAAGTTAGTTGGCGGATGGATCGGCAGAAGTGATCAAGTAACGCTGCGTTACGTACATCTGTGACGACCCACAGCACTCACGCTTCTTGGTGTGCTGTCGTGGGGCGATGGCTATTTCCGCGGCAGTCAGAATCCGGTCTGATGCATGCGATTTGAGTGCGCTGGTTTCTCCGTACGACGGCGATCGTGTGGCCCGGCGCCATCTGGTGCTGGGGGAAGGGTGGCCGCGCCGGTGGATCGGTACGTGGAAGCTCGGCGAGGGGGAAGTTGCGTATCCGCTGCGGGACATGAGGTCGGTTCCGGTGCTTTCCTCGCGCCAGGTGCGGCCGTTTACGTGGAGGGCTCGCCAGAGGCACCGGCCGGGGCTTGAGTTCATGGTGTCGACCGGACGGGAGCATGGGTTCGAGTCGCTGGAGGAGCAAGACCTGCTGCTGGCACTGGACTTCCTGCGGGTGAGGGAGGTGTTGTCGCAGCCGTTCCAGCTGGACTTCGAGCATGTTCAGGGCCGGGGGCGGCATATCCCGGACTTTCTCGCAGTGATGCGTGACGGGGGTCTGTGGCTGTTCGATGTCCGGCCGGGCAACCTCATCAAGGACGACGACAGGCTCAAGTTCGCTGCCGCCAGAGAGGCAGCTGCGGCCTGCGGATGGCGGTACTCCGTGGTCACCGGATGGGAGTCACATGTCCGAAGCGTTTTAGATCACTTGTCCTCCCAGCGGCGGCCGCTCAAGGATCAGCTCGGGCTTCAGCCGCAGCTCTGGGAGGCTCTGAGTGACGGTCCGCTGTGCTTTGGCGATCTGGTGGAGGCGACCAGGCTTCCGGCGGTGGCCCGGGCCCACACGACCCATCTGCTCTGGCATCGCCGGCTCGTGGTGGACCTTGCCGTCCCTTTCGGTGACGGCTCGTTGATCTGGCGGTCGGCACCGCATCGGGCGTCGTGATGGCGGCCGAGCGAGGGCTGCTGGCTTTGGCGCCGGGCGGTCAGCTGATGCTCAACGGGATCGAGTGGACGGTCGAGTCGGTGGAGCCGCAGCGCGGCCAGCTCAGGCTCGTCGATGACAACGGCCGGGCCGAGACGCGGTCGATCCGCTGGTTGATGCACCATCCCGATGCACGCGCCGTTCGGGTGACCCCGTCGGGCCGTTCCGCCCGTCTTGGCCAGCCGCGTTCACTGGAGGACCTGAAGGAAGACCAGGTCACACGAGCACGGATCAGGGCCGAGCATCTGCTTGAGACGGTGACTGGGTTTCGCGATGGCGGGCCGGAGCGGGCTCGGCCCGGTGAGCCGCGGCCGGCCTACGACCCTGAGCGCACAACGCTGAAGGAGCGACTTGAGGCGAAGGCCGCGGAGATGGCGGCCTTGCCGGACCTCGAAGCGGAGGCTCTTGGCCTGCGCTACATGAGTACGCGCACGTTGGAGCGATTGGCATCGGCGAGCGAGAGCTCACTCCTGCTGGCCTGCGCGGATGGGCGGTGGACCCGCCGAAAGCAAGAGCGGTGGAGCATCACCGAAGAGGTCCGGGAAGCGATCTTCGCAGTCAAGAAGGAATGCCGGAACCGGTCGCGCATCAGCATGATGGCCAGACACCGCCTGATGCACCAGTACATCGCCGAGAAGTTTCCCAAGTTCCCGGCGAAGAACGTCCCGTCGAGGATGACGCTGACCCGGGTCTGGCAGGAGTGGTTCGGTTCCGGTGGCTCCCGGGCGCGTTACGCGCGCTCAGCGGCAGAGGCCGAGGAGGCAGGCGTCGGCCGGCGGCTGGTGGTGCACCGGCCCGGCCAGGTGCTGGCACTCGACTCGACTCCGATGCCGGTCAAACTGCGGGAGTCGGTATTCGGAGAGGCGGTCTCCTCGACCCTCACCCTGGCTCTTGATCTTTATACGCACTCGCTTCCGGCGTTTCGCCTCACGCTGGAGTCGGACACGTCGGTTGACGTCGCGATGTTGCTCAGGGACGTGATGCTGCCCTTGCCGATGCGCGAGGGCTGGGGCGAGGACATGGAATGGCCTTATCCGGGAGTCCCGGCGGAGATCCTCACTGAGTTCGCTGGGCACAAGGTCGCGGCCTTGCCGTTCTTCGCTCCGGAGACGGTGACCACCGATCACGGCGGCGTCTACAAGAACCACGACGTCATCGAGGCCGAACGTGTCCTGGGCTGCAACGTCCTTCCGGCCCGCGCATATCGGGCCACCGACAAGTTCGCCGTCGAACGAGCCTTCTCAGCAGCCAAGACCATGCTGTTCGAGCACCTGCTCGGGTTCACCGGCACCGACGTCGCCGACCGCGGAGCCGACCCCGAGGCTGACGCGGTCCTGACGCGCACGCAGATGGAGCACGTAATCGCGACCTGGATCGTGAACATCTGGCAGAACCACAAGCTCGGTGAATACGCACCTAGTTGGGGACCAGAGGAGGACCACAGCCCCAACTCACTGTTCGCGGCGGCCATGGGACAGGGCGGCTGGTCCATGCAGATCCCGGAGCCTGAGCTCTACTACAAGGTTCTGCGAAAGCACCACGTGAAGATCCATCCGCGCCGCGGGGTGAAGATCCTCGGGCTTTGGTATCACGGTGACGTCCTCGACGAGGACCGGTTCCTGACGCCCTCGGGCCGGGGCGGCAAGCACACCGACAAGTGGGTCGTGAACAGCGACCGCCGCGACCGGCGCCAGGTCTTCTTCCAGGACCCTGACGTCGACGACGCCTGGCATGTTCTGCGCTGGACCGGACTGCCGCCCGAGGGGGAGATCCCGGCTTTCTCTGACAAGAGCGCCGCCGAACTGCTGGGCACAGTGCGCCAGCGCAAGCTCGCACCCCGCACGGATGCCGACCTCCTGCCCCTGCTGCTGGAGATCCTCGGCTCGGTCACACCGGTTGAACAGTGGCCGACCCAGCAGGAGCCGAAGCCGAAGAAGGCAACCAAACGGGAACGGGCCGCCCGCTCGCGGGAGCGGTCGAATGCCGCCACCGCCGCGACCGACCGAGGCTCGGCCGCGCGATCGGCTGAGCCTGACGCGGTTGATGAGTCCTGGGAGGAGCATGCCGCCTCCGTCCAGGAGGCGGTGGACGCCGACCGACGGCGCCGCCGGGAGACAGCATCCGAAAGCGGCCCGGCCATCCCGCGGACGCTGGACGCATCGCTCAAGCGCCGCCATCTGTTCCTGACGCCGTCCGTCCTGGAGGACGACGAGGACGACGAACTCGCCGAGGAGGACGCGTGATCCCTGATGAAGGTGCCGCAGGCAGGCCGGAGGGCCTGCCGTCCCGGGCCCGGATCGCCGCCCTCGTCCTGACCGCGAGCCAACACCGGGACAGCTACGACGGCTGGCAGCACTACCGCAACAACCGTGGCCTGCTCCTCCCGCCGCCCCGGCTCACCGTCAGACAGTGGCGCATGCTTCCAGAAGATCGTCAGATGGACTACGACCTCTACCGGCAGCTGACCAACGTGAACCTGCCCGTCCAGGAAACACCGATGCTGGAGAAGATCACCCGGCTTCTCAACCGGCGCCTGCAAGGCAACGCACTGAGACGAGATAGCCCGACCATGCCCGGCGTGATGGTCAGTGGCTGGGGCAACTACGGCAAGACCGCCACCGTCTGCTCGGTCGCTGCCGCGTTCGAAGACATGTGGCTTGACTTGCACCACCACCTCAACCCCACCGCCATCGAGGGCACCGTCGACCTACACACGCCCGTCGTCTATGTCCAGACTCCAGTCACCGCGACACCAAAGAGTCTGTGCGAGTCGATCCTGAACTTCTTCGGGCCCGAGCGATGGAAGATGACGCTGCCGCAGCTGATCCGGCAGGTCGCCGACTCGCTCCGGGACCACGGAGTCAAAGCCCTGATCATCGACGACATCAACCGGCTGCGGATGCACCGCGCCGACGACCAGGACGTCCTGGACCTCATCCGGGCCCTGATGAGCTTCAACGTCACCCTGGTCCTGACCGGCGTCAACATCCCCGGAACCGGCCTGCTGCGGGAAGCCACCTTCAACCGCAAGAGCCGCCAGTGGATGCTGCCGCCGCTGGAGTCCGCCCGTGTCCACGGCCTGGAGGTCACCCAGATCGAGCGCCGCTTCGAGTTGGTGGAACTCGACTCCTTCCACAACACCACTCCGACGGAGATGAAGGCGTTCACCGACCACCTGCACGGGGTTGAAGCCCATCTGCGGCTCCTCAAAGCCAAAGAAGGCATGCTCACGACGGGTTCCATGCCCGAGTACCTCATGCGTCGCACCGACGGCGTCATCGGCCTCCTTGGCCGTCTCCTCGAAGAAGGCGCCCAGGAAGCCATGATCACCGGAAAGGAAATGATCGACGAGGCCCTTCTTGACGGCATCGTCATCGGCCGGGACACCCCCGCAGATGAAGCCGGCCCGGGCCTCAAACCACCTCGGACGAACACGGGCAGAGCGACTGAAAAGCCGAAGCGGAAATCCCGCAAACCACGCAACACGGTCTTCGATGACAAGGGCCCGCACAGCGGGAAGGCCGCGGGAGAAAGGCCAGAATCGCTGGAAGAGACGGGCTGACCGCATGCGACAACGGCCGTCCACCGCCCTCCCGCGAAGTCTGGCTCCAATAGCGGGCGAGAGCATCACGGGCTTCCTCCTGCGGTTGTCCTTCCGCCTGCGCGAATCACCCGCCTATCTGTGCTGGCGCACGGGTCTGAACCGGAACAACAACAGCATCTCAGTCGCCCCGACCCGCCATCTGATCATGCTGGCACCTGATCAACTCCAGACGTTCTCCTATGCGACCCGGATGAGCTTTGACGACGCCGATCGCCTTACATTCCGCCCCTACGCCGAGACCTACCCGCCCATCTCCGAAACCCTTATGAGCCGAGAAGGCCAAGCTCCCCGGCCCCGAGGTGCGTTGCCCGCCTGGCTCCTGGCGAACTCCACCCGCTATTGTCCGTCCTGCCTCGCAGGCGACGGATCTCCTATTCAGGATCTCTACGGAGGCCCCTGGAAACTGCTCTGGCATCTGCCCATCACCTTTGCATGCATTGAGCACCAGGTCATGCTTCAGGATCTCTGCCCGGCCTGCCAACTTCCCGCCCAAGACACTCACTCGGCCTCTACCCGAGTCCTTCTCCCCAACCCCACCAGACCAGGACTACACCCACTTCAGTGCCGCAATATTCAGAACAGCGCATCCGGCAGGAGGCTCTGCGGGCATCGGCTGGATGACCGCAGCCTGAGCGAGATAACGCTCACGCCCGAACTAGCCACTCTGCAGCAAACGTTGATACACCGGCTGCACGAGACCGAAGACCCGGCTGCGTCTTTCCTGGCATTCTCGAACATCCGAGTCATGGCCGCCATCATCAGTGCGACCTGGCCGAAAAGTGCGAACCTCATCGACCTACCGTCAGAACTGAAGCTCGCCTTCGACCAGCACCGGGAACTGCAGGACCAGGCAGCGCAGGCCACCGACACGACCCCCAGACGCGGCAGCCGGCATCCCAGTCTCTGGAGCACGGCTCCACGCTCTGCACCAGCCATGGCCGCGCTGCTGAGCATCGCCAATCACATCGTCGAACAGCCCGTTCCTGAACTGCGGCAGACCGCCAGAATCTTGCTGGAATCCGCCCCGCACCCATCAGCGACCCGATGGGGAACCATCTGGCGAACCTTCCAGC
Source organism: Streptomyces sp. NPDC050636 (assembly GCF_040654775.1). Classification (NCBI taxonomy): domain Bacteria; kingdom Bacillati; phylum Actinomycetota; class Actinomycetes; order Kitasatosporales; family Streptomycetaceae; genus Streptomyces; species Streptomyces sp. NPDC050636. Next base: position 20,232 of record NZ_JBFAIP010000026.1, on the reverse strand, counting down.
GCGACACCTCCCCGCTGTTCCGCCACGAATTCGAGGATGCCTTCCGCCGCCGCTTCCCCGCACAGCCGGCTCCAGGCTGGACCAAACGCCCCGACCCAACCGCCTGCCTCATTCCCGTTCTCGACCGCGGCTACAGAGCGGCGAACATCCCTCAAGAACTTCCCGACACATGGTTCGATCTGTTCGTCGAGGCATCGGCTCCGACACCACTGCCGCGAGCCCGCTGGTGTCGACGAGCAGCCGCTGTCCAACTCGTCCAAGCCGCTACCGGCATGCCCATGAGCGAAGCCGCACGCTACTTGGGAATCCCTACAAGCTGGATGGGTGGCTATATTCCACGGCTGAAGGCGTTCCCTAAACGCTGCCAAAGTTCGAGACACGCAATTCCCGCAGCTCTTGAGCGACTCGCGAAGCACGTCGCGAACTCCCAGGACAAGGTCGACTACCGCGAACGGCGAGACGAGTTCGAGCTCTGGCACTTGCCCGTCCAGGCATGGGACGGAATCCTCGACCAAGTCCCCGAGTTTCGGAAGACCGCACACCGATACCCAATTCTGGAGCCACTTCGCGGTTGCGCCTCGGCATACATCTGGTCAAAGCTCACCGGCAGCGAATGGAACCTCGCACCAGGGTTCCTACGCACACCATCAGGCGCAGACAGGTCAATTGACGGGGACAGCTATGAAATCCGGACCATGCGCAAGCTTCGCTCATGGCACGAGGGGAAGAAGTACCTTCCCTCATACAAGATCCTTGCCGAGCATCTGGAGCTATACGCCGACGGGATCCTCTGCAAGAGTTCCGAACACGGCTACCGACTGTGATGATCCAGGCTCCCAACCCGCCAACTATCGTGAGCGGAACTCGCCAACTACGGTGAGCAGAAACCCCCGTGACCAGCGTTGATGCCACAGCTCTTCCGCCAACTAACTTGGGCAGTCACACATGCACGGAGGCCTGCCATTCATCGGCATCAGCACCATCGTCTACGGCTGGATCGGCCTGATCGCCGTCGTAGCACGCAAGATCCGCAGGACAGGGGGAGCTCAGCATGCACACCATCACCGTCATCGTGCCAGCTCACAACGAGGAGGAGGGGCTGCCGGCCACACTGGAATCCCTTGCGCGTCAAACGGTCCCGGCTGACCGCATCCTGGTCGTGGACGACGCTTCCACCGACCGTACGGGCGAGGTAGCGGCGTCACACGGCGTGACGGTTCTCCGCCCGCCGCGCAACCTCGGCAGCAAGGCCAAGGCGCAGAACTACGCCCTTCCGCAATGCACCACCGACCTCGTCCTCGCCGTCGACGCGGACACCGTCCTCGCGCCGGACTACATCGAGACCATCCTCCCGGCCTTCGACGACCCCAGCGTCTCGGTCGCGGCGGGCGCGGTCCGCACCCGCCATACCCGCACGGTCTGGGAGCGCGGCCGGTCCACCGAGTATCTCTTCGGCTTCCACTGGCACCGTCCCATCCAGGCCCGCGCCAACAGCCCCATGGTGTGCTCGGGTTGCTGCTCCGCCTTCCGGCGCGACGATCTGGTGGCCTTCGGCGGATTCCCCGAGCGGACCATCGTCGAGGACATGGACTACACCTGGTCGCAGCAGATCGAGGGCAGACGCGCGGTCTATGTCTCCGACGCGGTCGCCCTGGCCGCCGACCCCGAAGACCTCATCTATCTCCGCAAACAGGTCTGGCGCTGGATGGCCGGCTTCTGCCAGAACGTCCGCCTGCACCTGGGCCGCCTGATCCTCCACAAACCGCTTCTGGCGGTCTGGGTGCTCCTCGCCCTCTTCGAGATCCTCACCGCACCGCTCTGGTGGGCAACCCCGTTCATCGCCGCCGCAACGACCGACCAACCACTGCCCCTGGCCTTCACCTGGTGGGCCGGAGCCGAGCTGCTACTGACGGCACCACCGCTGATCTACGCAGCCCGTCGCCGCAAACTCCCGCTTGTGGGCGTCCTGTTGAACATCCCCTGCGTCTACGCCACCAAGGTCGTCAATCTCGTCTACGCCTGGAAGGCGCTCCTCGTGGAGCTCGTGCTGGTGCCCCTCCACCTGGCGCGGGGCCTGACGGTCTACGAAAAAGGCCGCGCCGATTTCCCGCCGGGGACGACCGTCGCGGCTGCCGCATGAGGCGACGGGCGGCGTTGGCTGGAGACTGCTGAAAGACGACGCCGAGCCGGGTCTGCCCACACGCGTCGCCAGCCCCAGCCCGTATCCCGCGATGCAATGCCCGTCAGTCCGTCAGGCCGCCATCGCAGACACATTCAGGCGGGCCTCTGCCGACTCGTCGTAGCGGCGGAGCAGGAGGCGGGCCAGTTCCGGAGCGGGGCCGAGCACTGGGGCGAGGATGTCGGCGCCGGCTTCCCGGGCGCCGGCGGCGATGCGGTCCGGGAGGAAACCTGGCGCGATGACGTACGGGGCGACGGCCACCCGGTCGACGCCATCGGCCCGCAGGGCCCGCACGGCATCCGCCGTGCGGGGCAGAGATGCGGAGGCGAACGCAGGTCGCACGGCACACCAACCAGCGGTGCGCCGCCACTCCCGCGCGATTTCAGCGATCACTGCGATCGCCTCCGGGTCACTGGAGCCCGCCGAGGCCAGTACAACCCCGGTCGAGCGGCGGTCGCCGGGCCGCAGCCCGGCTTCCTCCAGCCGGCGCTCCAGCGCGGCGGTCAGGAGGGAGGAAGGGCCGAGCACCTCGGCCTGTTGGACGGTTAGCAGGGGCAGCCGCAGCGAGGCCTCCCGCAGTACCGATGGAATATCGGCCTTCGCGTGGAAGGCACGAGTGAGGAGGAGTGGAAGGGCGACCACATCCCGCACTCCCTCGGCCGACAGACGCTCCAGCACACGGGGCACGCTGGGCGCGTTGAAGTCGAGATAGCCGACCTCGACGCGCAGGCCCGGCCGCAGCGCCCGTACCCGCGCGCAGAGCGCGGAGACGGTCGCCGCGTGCCGCGGGTCGCGGCTGCCGTGGGCGACGACGAGAAGAGTGGGGCGTGCGTCCATGGTTCAGCTCTTGACGAGGAGGCCGCGGCTGCGTAGCACCCGCCGCTCGATCGGGGCGAAGATCAGCAACTCGATACCGATACCGACGATCAGGATCAGCAGGATCGCGGACAGCACCCAGGACATGTCCTGGAGCTCGCGGCCCTGTTCCAGGAGCTGGCCCAGACCGGTGCCCAGGTCGGCCGCGTTGACGATGAGTTCGGCGGCCATCAGGGATCGCCAGGAGAATGCCCAGCCCTGCTTGAGTCCGGCGATGTAGCCGGGCAGCGCGGCCGGCAGCAGTACGTGCCGGACGCCGGCGAGACCGCTCGCGCCGATGGTGCGACCCGCCCGCAAGTAGAGAGGAGAGATCTGGTCGACGCCAGCCACCAGCCCGTTGGCGATGGACGGGACGGCGCCGAGCAGCACCACCGCGTAGATGGTGGCGTCGCTCAGGCCGAACCAGATGATCGCTGCCGGGACCCAGGCCACCGAGGGCAGGGACTGCAGGCCGCTCAGGATCGGTCCGACCGCGGCCCGTACGACCTTGACCTGGGCGACGATCAGCCCGAGCACTGTACCGATGGCGACCGAGGCCAGGAAGCCGAGGGCGCCTCGGGAGATGCTGGTCCACACGTAGCTCAGCAGGGTGCCTTCGAGCCACTTCTCCTGCAGTGACCGGCCCACGTCGACCGGGCTCGGCAGCAGGTAGTGCGGCTTGAGTTCGAAGTGGTAGGCGAGCTGCCACAGCGCGAGAACGATCGCGATGGCGATGAGGGGAGGGAACGACTTTGAGGCGACGGTACGCAGCCACGGCTGACGCGCGACGACGGTGGATTCCAGGGCGTCGAGCCCGGCCTCCAGGCCGGCGAGATCACCGGCAGCGTCATCAGCGGTGGTGCCGCCGGCGGCACCTGCTGTGTTGTCGGCCTTGCCGGCGGCGGACTGGGCCTTGGTCTCAGTGCTGGCCATGGCGGCGGATCTCCCCACGGAGCTGTTCGGTGATCTCGACGGAAAGGTCGGCGACCGCGGCATCCTCGATACGGCGCGGCTGCGGAATGTCCACCTGCCACTCACGGGCGATCCGGCCGGGGCGGGAGGAGAGCAGCACCACCCGCTGGGCGAGCCGTACGGCCTCGCGGACGTTGTGGGTGACGAAGAGGACCGAGAGGTCCGTCTCCCGCCAGATGCGGGTCAGTTCGTCGTGCAGGACGTCCCGGGTGATGGCGTCGAGCGCGGCGAACGGCTCGTCCATCAGCAGCAGTTGGCTGTCCTGGGCGAGTGCGCGGGCCATCGCGACGCGCTGGCGCATACCGCCCGACAGCTCGTGCACCCGCTTGCCGTACGCGCCCTTGAGCCGTACGAGTTCGAGCAGCCGCTCGGCCTCGTCGCGGCGCTCCGCGCGCGGCACCCCGCGCAGCCGCAGCGCCAGTTCGATGTTGCGGCCCGCGGTCAGCCAGGGGAACAGCGCGTGCTCCTGGAACATCAGGGCCGGCCGGCCGCCGGGCGTCTCGATGCTGCCGGCGGACGGCGCGTCGAGTCCGGCCACGAGATTGAGAAGGGTGGACTTGCCGCAGCCCGAGGCCCCCAGGAGGCAGACGAACTCGCCGGGCGCGACATCGATGCTGATGTCGTCCAGCACGTGCTGCTGCGCGCCGGGACGGCCGAACGACTTCGAGACATGGTCGATGCGAGCGGCGTACGGACGGGTCGTGCCCGGGTCCGCCGTGGCGGGCTGCTTGGTGAGCGTGGTGGTCGTCATCGGTGTCACCTCCTGGGGGACTGCGGTGCTGGTGGGGCTACTTGCTGCCGAGGCCGGCGTCGTCGATCTGCGGCTTGCCCTCGGCCTTGAGCACCTTGTTCAGCAGCGTGAGGTCGTAGATGCCCTTGAGGTCGGGCTTCGTCAGCAGACCGGCCTTGACGGCGTGGTCCGCCTCCTGCTGCAGGGTCGCGGCCAGCGGGTCATCGGTGATGTCGACGTTCTTGAACGCCGGGTCGATGACGCCGGCCGGCAGCGGCTTGCCCGCGATCTCCGGGTCGGCGAGCTTGTCGTTGAGCGTGTCCCGCGCCTCGACCGGGTTGGACCGGATCCATGCGTTGGTCTTCACCGAACCGCGCAGCACCGCCTCGACGACCTTGGGGTGCTCCTTCAGGAACTTCTGCGAGACGATCACGTTCGTGATGACGAACTTCCCGTCCTTCCACAGCTTCTTCTCGTCCAGGAGCGCCTTGCCGCCCTCGGCGACGAGCTTGGACGCGGTGGGCTCGGGGACCCAGGCGGCGTCGATGCTGCCTTGCTTGAAGGCGGTCGGCGTCACCTTGTTGTCGGTGCGCTGGACGGTGACATCGCCCTTGCCGGTGGTCGCGTCGACCTTGTAGCCCTTCTCGGCCAGGTAGTGCAGCAGCGCCACGTCCTGGGTGTTGCCGAGCTGCGGGGTGGCGATCGTCTTGCCCTTGAGATCGTCCAGGCTCTTGATCTTCTTGGGGTTGACCACGAGCGAGACACCGCCGGAGGCCGAACCCGAGATGATCTTCAGGCTTGTGCCGTGCGACTTGGCGTAGCCGTTGATCGAGGGGGAGGGGCCGATCCAACCGATGTCGATGGCACCCGAGTTGAGGGCCTCGATCTCGGCGGGGCCCGCGTTGAAGATGGAGGACTTCACCTCCGTGCCGCCCAGTTCCTTCTGGAACAGGCCCTTCTGGAGGCCGATCAGCGGGGTGGCGTGCGTGGTGTTGCCGAAGAGCCCGATCCTGACCTGGTCGAGCCCGTCGATCTTCGCGCCCTTGGGGGCGACAGTGGCCGCGGTGTTCTTCTTGGCTTCGGAGCCATAGCCGCAGGCACCCAACGCGGCTACGAGGACGGGGACGGTGGCGGCGGCCGCCAAAAGGCGGAAGCGAACGGCAGACACGGGAGGCGTTCCTCTCGGAGGGCCGGGTCGTCGCGCGCCTCTCTAGGGCGCACCCGGCAGTTCATTCGATCTTCGGAAGTGGGGTGTGGGGGGCACGGAGTCGAGCATCGTCAGCACACACATCGGCCGACTCCGCCCTGGCCGCTCCCGAGGGCGCCGCTGCCTACACGGCCGCCCTCCTTCGCGAAGGTCGAGAAGAAGTCCTTGAGCATTATCAGAAGTCCCATCCCTCGTCGTCCGCTTCGGCGGCCGGTGCGGCGTCCGCGGCCGCCTCCGCGAAGGCGGTGCCCGCCATGCCCGCGGTCAGCGTCGTACCGTCCGCCGGGTCGATCAGCAGGAAGGAGCCGGTGCGGCGGGAGTCCGCGTAGGCGTCCAGGGCCAGCGGTTCGGCCGTGCGGACCTTGATCCGTCCGATGTCGTTGGCGACCAGCTCGCCGGGCGCCGGGTGCTGGGAGAGATCGTCCAGCGTCAGCCGGGACGGGATCTCCTTGACGATCGCCTTGACCGTGCGGGTGGTGTGCTTGAGCAGCACCCGCTGGCCGACGGTCAGCGGACGGTCCGCCACATGGCAGATGGTCGCCTCGATGTCCTGCGAGGTGGCCGGCACCGAGCCGGTCGGGGTGATCAGATCACCGCGGGAGATGTCGACGTCGTCGGTGAGCCGGACGGTCACCGACTGCGGTGCCCAGGCGACGTCCACGGCCTGGCCGAGCGCGTCGATCGCCTCGATGGTGCTGGTACGGCCCGAGGGCAGCACGGTGACGGCGTCGCCGACGCGCAGCACGCCGGAGGCGATCTGGCCCGCGTAGCCGCGGTAGTCGGGGCGCTCCGCGGTCTGCGGGCGGATGACGTACTGGACCGGGAAACGACCGGGGTCGTCCGACGGATCGGCGACGACGGGCACGGTCTCCAGGTGCTCCAGCACGGTCGGGCCGCCGTACCAGTCCATATTGGCGGACGGCGTCACGACGTTGTCACCGGCCAGCGCCGAGATCGGGATCGCGGTGATCTCGGGGACGCCCAGCGAGGCCGCGTAGGTCGTGAACTCCTCGGCGATGGCGGCGAAGACGGGCTCCGCGTAGTCGACGAGGTCCATCTTGTTGACGGCGAGGACGACGTGGGGGACGCGGAGGAGAGCGGCGACGGCGGCGTGCCGGCGGGTCTGCTCGACCACGCCGTTACGGGCGTCCACCAGCACCACGGCCAGTTCGGCGGTGGAGGCGCCGGTGACCATGTTGCGGGTGTACTGCACATGCCCGGGGGTGTCGGCGAGGATGAAACGGCGCCGCGGCGTGGCGAAGTAGCGGTAGGCGACGTCGATGGTGATGCCCTGCTCGCGCTCGGCACGCAGCCCGTCGGTCAGCAGCGCCAGGTCGGGCGCCTCCTGCCCGCGGTTGCGGGAGGCGTGCTCGACGGCCTCCAGCTGGTCGGCGAGCACCGACTTGGAGTCGTGCAGCAGCCGGCCGACGAGGGTCGACTTGCCGTCGTCGACGGAGCCGGCGGTGGCGAAACGCAGCAGCGAGGTGGCACCCGCGTCAACAACGCTCTCAACAGCATTGGTCGTGCTCATGGTTAGAAGTACCCCTCGCGCTTGCGGTCCTCCATGGCGGCTTCCGACATCTTGTCGTCGGCCCGGGTCGCGCCCCGTTCGGTGAGCCGGGACGCGGCGATCTCCGCGATGACGGCCTCGATGGTGTCGGCGTCGGAGTCGACGGCCCCGGTGCAGGACATATCGCCGACGGTGCGGTAGCGCACCTGCCGGGTCTCCAGGCTCTCGCCGTCCTTGGGGCCGCCCCACTCACCGGGCGCGAGCCACATGCCGCTGCGCGCGAAGACCTCGCGCTCGTGCGCGTAGTAGATGGCGGGCAGTTCGATCTTCTCGCGGGCGATGTACTGCCACACGTCCAGCTCGGTCCAGTTGGACAGTGGGAAGACCCGGACATGCTCGCCGGGGGAGTGCTTGCCGTTGTAGAGCTGCCACAGCTCGGGGCGCTGCCGGCGCGGGTCCCAGCCGCCGAACTCGTCACGCAGTGAGAAGACCCGCTCCTTGGCGCGCGCCTTCTCCTCGTCCCGGCGGCCGCCGCCGAAGACCGCGTCGAAGCGGTTCTTCTCGATGGCGTCCAGCAGCGGGACGGTCTGCAGCGGGTTGCGCGTGCCGTCGGGGCGTTCGCGAAGCTCACCGCGGTCGATGAACTCCTGCACGGAGGCGACATGCAGCCGCAGGCCGTGCCGCTCGACGGCGCGGTCGCGGTAGTCGAGGACCTCGGGGAAGTTGTGCCCGGTGTCGACATGCAGCAGTGAGAAGGGAACGGCCGCGGGTGCGAACGCCTTCAGCGCCAGGTGCAGCATGACGATGGAGTCCTTGCCGCCGGAGAAGAGGATCACCGGCCGCTCGAACTCGCCCGCCACCTCGCGGAAGATGTGCACCGCCTCGGACTCCAGGGCGTCCAGGTGCGACAGGGCGTACGGGTTGTCTATATCCCCGGTCACAGTGGCGACGGTGGTCATGCCAGTCCCCTCTCGGTGAGCAGCGTGTGCAGCGCCGCCGCGGATTCCTGCACGGTCTGGGTGTGCGACTCGATGCGCAGATCGGGCGACTCGGGAGCCTCGTACGGGTCGTCCACACCGGTGAGCCCGGAGATCTGGCCCGCCGCCTGCTTCGCGTACAGGCCCTTCACATCGCGTTCGGAGCACACCTCGACCGGAGTGGCCACATGCACCTCCAGATACGCGGTGCCCTCGGTCTGGTGGCGCTTGCGCACCGCCTCCCGGCTGTCCGCGTACGGCGCGATCACCGGCACCAGCGCCTTGACGCCGTTGCTCGCCAGCAGCTCGGCGACGAAGCCGATGCGCTGGACGTTGGTGTGCCGGTCCTCGCGGGTGAAGCCGAGGCCCGCGGAGAGGAACTCGCGGATCTCGTCGCCGTCGAGCACCTCGACCCGGTGGCCCTCGCCGCGCAGCTTGCCGGCCAGCTCGCGCGCGATGGTGGTCTTGCCCGCGCTCGGCAGACCGGTCAGCCAGATCGTGGCGCCCGTCATCGGTATCTCCTGACGCTGTATCAGCCGTGTCTTCTCGGGAGACACTCCCGAACCCTTTGCCATCAGTGCAGTCCGCACTCGGTCTTGTTGCTGCCGGCCCAGCGGCCGGCCCGCGCGTCCTCGCCCGCCAGCACCCGGCGGGTGCAGGGCGCGCAGCCGACGGAGGCGTAGCCGTCCATCAGCAGCGGGTTGGTGAGCACGCCGTGTTCGGCGACGTACGCATCCACGTCGGCCTGCGTCCAGCGGGCGATCGGCGAGATCTTGACCTTCTGGCGCTTGGCGTCCCAGCCGACGACCGGGGTGTTCGCGCGGGTCGGGGACTCGTCCCTGCGCAGCCCGGTCGCCCAGGCGTCGTAGCCGGACAGACCCTCTTCGAGGGGCTTGACCTTGCGCAGCGCGCAGCACAGGTCCGGGTCGCGGTCATGCAGCGCGGGGCCGTACTCGGCGTCCTGCTCCGCCACCGTCTGACGGGGCGTCAGGGTGATGACGTTGACGTCCATCACCTCGGCCACCGCGTCCCGCGTCCCGATGGTCTCCGGGAAGTGGTAGCCGGTGTCGAGGAACACCACGTCCACGCCCGGGACGGCGCGCGACGCGAGGTGGGCGACGACCGCGTCCTCCATGGAGGAGGTCACGCAGAAGCGGGGGCCGAAGGTCTCGGCGGCCCACTTGAGGATGTCGAGCGGGGCCGCGTCCTCCAGGTCGCGGCCGGCCCGCTCGGCGAGTTGCGGCAGATCGGTGGCAGTGGTCACGACGCGTCTCCAGCTGATGGTGAGGCGGCAGTGGACAGGCCCTGGGAGAGCAGGCCGAGGAACTTCAGCCGGAACGCCCGGCTGCACGACCGGCATTCCCAGGCCGCGCCCTCACCGCGGACCGAGCCCTCCTCGGAGGGCCGCAGGTCCTCGTCACCGCAGTACGGGCAGTAGAAGGGCGCCGCTCGCTCGCTCACTTCAGCGCACCCTCTTCCGCGCGGGCCGCCCACTGGGCGAACCGCTCGCCGTCGGTGCGCTGCTCCTGGAAGTTGCGCAGCACCCGCTCGACGTAGTCGGGGAGTTCATCGGCGGTGACCTTCAGGCCGCGGACCTTGCGGCCGAAGCCGGCCTCCAGGCCCAGCGCGCCGCCCAGGTGCACCTGGTAGCCCTCGACCTGGTTGCCGTCGGCGTCCAGCACCAACTGCCCCTTGAGACCGATGTCCGCCACCTGGATACGGGCGCAGGCGTTCGGGCAGCCGTTGAGGTTGATGGTGACCGGCTCCTCGAACCCGGGGAGGCGGCGCTCCAGCTCGTCGATCAGCGAAGCGCCGCGGCCCTTGGTCTCGACGATCGCCAGCTTGCAGAACTCGATGCCGGTGCAGGCCATCGTGCCGCGCCGGAACGGGGACGGGGTGACCCGCAGGTCCAGCGACTCCAGACCGGCGACCAGCGATTCGACCTGCGCCTCGTCGACGTCCAGCACGATCATCTTCTGCTCGGCGGTGGTCCGCAGCCGGCCCGAGCCGTGTGCCGCGGCGAGCTCGGCGATCTTGGTGAGGGTGGCACCGTCCACCCGGCCGACGCGCGGCGCGAAGCCCACGTAGAAGCGGCCGTCATTCTGCTTGTGCACACCGACGTGGTCGCGCCACTGCTGGCTGGGCTGCGCCGGGGCGGGTCCGTCGATCAGCTTGCGCTTGAGGTACTCGTCCTCCAGCACCTGGCGGAACTTCTCCGGGCCCCAGTCGGCGACCAGGAACTTCAGGCGGGCGCGGGTGCGCAGCCGGCGGTACCCGTAGTCACGGAAGATCGAGATGACGCCTTCGTAGACATCGGCGGCGTCGTCGCGGGAGACCCAGGTGCCCAGCCGCACACCGAGCTTGGGGTTGGTGGACAGGCCGCCGCCGACCCACACGTCGAAGCCGGGACCGTGCTCGGGGTGCTCGACGCCGACGAACGAGATGTCGTTGATCTCGTGCGCGACGTCCAGCAGCGGCGAGCCGGAGACCGCCGACTTGAACTTGCGCGGCAGGTTGGAGAACGCCGGATTGCCGACGATCCGGCGGTGGATCTCGTCGATGACCGGGGTGCCGTCGATGATCTCGTTCTCGGCGATACCGGCGACCGGCGAGCCGAGGATGACGCGGGGGGTGTCACCGCACGCCTCGGTGGTGGACAGGCCGACGGCCTCCAGCCGCTGCCAGATCTCCGGCACGTCCTCGATCCGGATCCAGTGGTACTGGACGTTCTGCCGGTCGGTGATGTCCGCGGTGCCGCGCGCGAACTCCTGCGAGATCTCGCCGATGACGCGCAGCTGGTCGGTCGTCAGCCGGCCGCCGTCGATACGGACCCGCAGCATGAAGTACTCGTCGTCCAGCTCCTCCGGCTCCAGGATCGCGGTCTTGCCGCCGTCGATCCCGGGCCTGCGCTGGGTGTAGAGGCCCCACCAACGCATCCGCCCGCGCAGGTCGTTGGGGTCGATCGAGTCGAAACCGGCCTTGGAGTAGATCGTCTCAATGCGTGTCCGCACATTGAGACCGTCATCGTCCTTCTTGAACTGCTCATTGCCGTTCAGTGGCGTGAAGTGACCTACGGCCCACTGGCCCTCGCCGCGGTGGCGTCCGGCCTTGCGGCGGCTCTTGGCAGCTGCGGGCTGATCTGGGGTGGCGGCCATGGGTGTACGTCCTTCTGGGCGGCTCAAGGGGGCGGGCTGGGCGGGGTCACACCCGCTGTGACCTGTACGGACACACCTGAAGGCGACGCGTGGCGACGCGTCGTGGGTGTCGTACAGGTCGGGGTGTCAGTGCGTCCGCGACGGTGGGGACGGTGAGGTGCGCTGGTGCTGCCGGGGCTGGAGCCCCTGATGGTGCAGCGTCAGCCCGCCGGACAAATGGCGCTGGACATGCGGCCGAGGTCGACGTGCCGCCGACTCACCAAGGCAATTCCAGCTGTAGACATGACGGAAGCGTGGCACGTCGCTCTCCGGCCAGTCCACCGTTATCCATTATTTGGACAAAGCTGTCCCGTACTGTGAGACGATGTGTCGTCGATCACTTTTCGGCGAGGGCGACGGGCCCCGCACCGGACCAGGGGCCCGGAGCCGGCACCTCGGGCTCTTCGGTCACCGTGGTGTCGTACAGCCGGAAGCCGCGCCGCTCGTAATTGGCCATCGCGTACGGCCCGTCATCACTGCAGGTGTGCACCCACACACGTTGGGTCTTCGGCCGCTCCGGCCACCGCTCGGCCAGATCCCAGGCCCGCGCGGTCCCGTGCGCGAGCAGCTGCCCGCCGATCCGGCGCCCTCGGAACGCCGGGAGCAGTCCGAAGTAGGCGACCTGCACGACTCCCTCCGGCTGGGCGTCGAGCTCGATGAACCCGGCCGGAGTGCCGCGCTCGTACGCCACCCAGGTCTCCACCCCCGGGCGCCCGAGGTACTCCGACCACTGTGCGTACGACCACGACAGCCGTTCGGTCCACAGGACGTCCCCGCCCACCGCCGTATAGAGGAAGCGGCTGAATTCGGGCGACGGAACCTCGGAGCGGACGATACGGACGCCCTGCTCGGCCGGCGGTCCCTCGGCGGGGGCCAGATCGGCCGGCGAGGTCTGTTGGAGGTAGTAGGTGGTGACCGAGTGGCTCATGCGGTCAGCACATCACACGGAAGTCCGGGGCACGGGGCTGGGCCCCGCGCTCCTAGGGTGGGGGCGAACAGATCCCGTAGGGGGTGCAAGAGCCCCCTGCGGGGCCACAACGTAGGGGGAGCGGGCGGTATTCCGGTGGCGCGGGTGCGCAAACGTGATCGGCGAGAGCCGCCCAAGGGGTGTCGTGGAACTCCTCTAGTCAACCCCTGTCATCCGGGCGAAGACCACCACGTTGGCCGCGTATCCGGCACTCGCGGAGTAGCCGCCGCCGCAGGTCAGGACGCGTAGCTCGGGGCGGCCGGTAGCGCCGTAGACCTGCTCGGACGGGAAGTCCTTCTTGGCGAAGACCTGGATGCCGTAGACCTCGAAGACCGCGGTCCTGCCGTCCTTGCGGGTCACCCGGACCGTGCTCCCCTTTTTCAGGGCGCCCAGCCCGTAGAAGACCGCCGGGCCGCTGAAATTGTCGACATGCCCGACGACGACGGCGGTGCCGTTCTCGCCCGGGGACGGCGCGTCCTCGTACCAGCCCGCGAGATGGGGGTTCTCGGGCGGCGGGGCGGCGATCCAGCCGTCCTTGTCCAAGCCCAGGGGGACGACCGGGGCGGACACCTTGATCGAGGGAATGGCCACCCGGACGGCGGCGGAACGGGGCAGCGGCGCCGGCGCGGGCGCGTCGGGGCGGCTGCCGGCGGGCGAGACCGGCCTGACGGCGCCGCCCGGCTGCGGCGGCCCGTCGGCCTCGTCCGACAGCCCGTTGCGCACCAGGGCGAAGCCGGTGAGGCCGACCAGGGCGATCACGCCCCATTTGGGGCGGTGCGAGCCGGGCGTCTCCGGGTGCCGCTCTTCCGGTTCGCCTATCGGGCTCATCGCGCTCCTCCCGCGGTCGGGTTCCCTGCGTGCATGGTCCGCTGTCGGCACGCCAGGGCCTGTCCGGTGGATCAGGGCCCGGCCATGATCCACCGGACAGACCCTAGGGGCGCGCCGGGACGGCGGCGACATCAGGCGGCTGAACGGGTGGGGCGCGCGACGCCCACGCCGGGCCGCCCGCCCCGCCATGGATCACGACCGCACGGCCGGAATGCCGGCCTACTCGCTCACTCCCGGCCAATCGCCCTCCGGCAGGAACACCGCGTCGGCGAGCCGGTCGACCTGGCCGGGGTCGGGCGACCAGCAGTAGAGCATCACTTCGTCCGCGCCGATCGCCGTGTACGCGGCCACCGCGTCACGGATCTCTTCCCGGGTGGTGAGCAGCCCGTTCACGATGTGGTCGGTGTAGCCGAGCGGCTGGTAGTAGGCGCGCAGTTCCTGGCGGGCGCGGTCGATGACCGGCTGCGGCCCGAGGGCCACATTGACCTGGGCCAGCAGCCGCGGGTGGCCGGTGCGCCCGGCCCGGGACCAGGCCGTCTCCACATCACGGAACAGCAGGTCCATCTGGTGGGACGGGAGAGCGGCGCCGAGAAAGCCGTCACCCCAGCGGGCCACCCGCTCCACCACGGCGGGCACAAAGCCGCCGAAGAGTACCTCGGGCCCACCGGGCCGCGCGGGGGCCGGGCCGATCGGGCCGACCTCCTCGGAGAGCGGCCCTCCCGCCCAGATGCGCCGCAGCGTCGCCATCTGCTCGTCGAGCCGGCGGCCGCGGGTGCGTACATCGACACCGGCGGCCAGGTAGTCGTCGGGGCGCCCGCCGGTCCCGATGCCGAGCGTGAAGCGCCCGCCGGACAGCAGGTCGAGAGTGGCGGCCTGCTTGGCGAGCAGCGCCGTACGGTGCAGCGGGGCGAGCAGCACCTCGGTCTGGAGCCGGATCCGGGAGGTGGCACCGGCCAGCGTGGCCAGGGTGATCAGCGGCTCGGGGTTGCCGAACACCAGCCGGTCGAGCAGGGCGACGGCGGTGAACGGGGTGGCGTCGGCGCGCCGGGCCCAGGTCAGCAGCTGTGCGGGGTCGCCAATGGGAAGGCCAAGGCCTACACACATGGGAGGGGTCCTCCAGAAGGGCATGGGTGATCACGGATTGTCGTGTCGCCCACTCGTTTGGCCACGCGCGATCGCTGTGTTCGCTTCGCGCGGGCTGCTCCCGTTCTGCGACGGCCTTCTGGAGAGCTTGTTTGCAGAGCGGATCCACCTTATAAGAGGGGAACGCGCGTACGCATCGGGTTTTCCGCGAGCGGGCGCGCCCCGCGACCGGCCCCGCCCCTCACCCCCGCCGGGCCGCCGCCACCGCCGGCGCCGACGACTGCGGCAGCAGTTGCATCGGCCGGTCCGGCAGGCGCAGCTCGACCTGCACCCCGTCCGCGAAGCGATACGGCCGGTGGGCCAGCACCCCCGCGAGATTCTGCCGCAGCCGCGACAGCTCGGCGCGCACCGTGACCGTACGGCCGCCGTCACCGAACAGGTCCCGGGCGAGCTCGGCGGCGCTGCGTCCCTCCGGATGCACGGCGAGGACGAACAGCAGCTCGGCATGGCGCGGGGTCAGCTCGTGCGACCAGTCCCCGACCGGCCCGGTGACGGTGATGCTCGCGCCGTCCCGGCCGCTGACGTCCAGCAGCACCCGGCTCGGCCCGGGGGCCGGATCCTGCCGCCCGACGCGGATCAGCCAGCCGCCGGGCAGTGGCTCCAGCGTGCACATGCCGTACCGCGGCAGCCACAGCGGACCCGCCTCGGGCGCCTTGGGCAGCGCCACCCGGTCCGGCGGGGTCATACCGGTGACCCCCGCGATCCAGCCGTTCGCGTCGGCGGCCAGCGCCCGCCCGCCGATCCGCGCCAGGATCGGCGCCGCGCTCGACCGGAGCCGCTCCAGGGACAGATGGTGACGGGTGCGCAGCTCGCCCTCCGCGAGCCGGGCGACCGCGGACACCAGGGAGAGCGTCGTGGGATGGAACGTGTGCGCCGGGCCGCTGATGTCCACGGTGCCCAACAGGCGTCCGTCGCGCGGGTCGTGAAGCGGCGCCGCGGCACACGTCCACTGATGGTGGGTGCGGACGAAATGCTCGGCGGAATGCACCAGCACCGGGCGCCTGGCGACCAGCGCGGTGCCGATGGCGTTGGTGCCGACGACACCTTCCGTCCAGTCGGCTCCCTTGTCGAAGCCGAGCCGGTCGGCCATCCGCCGGACCGGCGCGCAGCCCTCCCGCCACAGCAACCGGCCCTCCGCGTCGGTGACGACCATGATCTGCTGCGCCGCGTCGGAGGTCGCCAGCAGACCGTCGTTGAGGACCGGCAGCACCGTCGTCAGCTGGGAGTTCTGCCGACGATGTTCCAACTCCGCGACGGACAGCAGGCGTTGCCGGCTGTCCCGGTCCGGGTCGACGCCGGAGCCCAGTGCCCGGAGCCAGGACTCGCCGATCACCTGGCGGGGCGCGTCGAACGGCCCGTCCGGGGGCGGTTCGCCGGAGAGCGCGGCCTCACGGGCCGAAGCGAGCCGGCGCGCCGTTTCGCGGATGTCCTGGGACGACCAGACGGCCTGGTTGATCGGTGTCTCGCTCACACTGCTCCCGTTGGCAGGCACTGATCGCCTGGGCGGTTCGGACGGTGCCTATCGTGCCGTCACCCAGCCGTTCCGGAGGGGCCATTCCGCAGATCCACTGCAACGGATTGCAACCGTTGTGGCCTATGACGCGTGCGGGGAATCTGGGGGAGCGCGGCCGGTGGCGTCCCCTCGCCGAGGTCGCCCGGTCACCCGTCGGGGGACCTGTCGGTTGTCCACCAAGGACGCTCTCGGCCGCGCACCCAGTCAGCACCGTGTGGGAGGGGGCTCACCATGGTGGCCGTCGCTCCGCGGATCGTGGTGATCGGCGCGTGCGAGGGATCGCGGATCGCGCGCGCCGCCCGGCTGGCCGGCCATTACGGGATTCCCCGGATTCCCGCCGTCGACGTCCTGGTCAACCGTCAGCCGCCGCCTGACGACGGCTATGTCATCGACGGGTCGCCGCAACTGCTCGACCGGGTGGCCGGCGTCGGCGGTCTGTTGCCCGCGCTGGCCTTCGCGGACCTCGTTGTGCATCTGCGGGGCGCCGCCCGGACGCAGACGGACGAGGCCTGCCGTGTCATCCGCTACTACGAGGCGCGGGGTGTGCTGGTCGGCTTCCGGCCGGACGTGCCCGACGGCGACATCATCGTGGCCATCGACGCGGCGCTGCGCGGGCGCACCACGACGGACCCGCCGCGATGGCCCTGAGACCGGGAGCGGCGCCGAGTCGGCGCGGCACCGCTCCCTCCCCGGCGCGGCGGCGGTAACCCCCTGTCCCCGTCCCCTTGAGGGGTGACGGGGAGCCGCCGTCGCGCTGGAGTCCCGGAGGACACCGGGCCCGGCCGTGATCCACCGGACAGACCCTAAGCGTCCGTCACCGGCCGCGCCCGCTCCACGATCGCCGCCAGGTCCAGCGTGTGCGGCAGCGTCCCGAACGCCGCGCCCGCGTCGCCGCCCAGCCGGGACGCGCAGAACGCGTCCGCGACCTCGGGCGGCGCGTACCGCACCAGCAGCGAACCCTGCAGCACCAGCGCCATCCGCTCCACCAGGCGCCGGGCCCGCGCCTCGATCCCCTCCAGGTCGGCGAGTTCGGTGAGCAGCCCCTTGATCGCCCTGTCCAGGCGGTGGTCCGCGCCGCGGGCGGTACCGATCTCGGTCAAGAAGGCGTTCAGCGCGGCGGGTTCGCGTTGCAGCGCGCGCAGGACGTCCAGCGCCTGGACGTTGCCCGAGCCCTCCCAGATCGAGTTCAGAGGCGCCTCGCGCAGCAGCCGCGGCATCCCCGATTCCTCGACATAACCGTTGCCGCCCAGGCACTCCAGCGCCTCCGCCGCCACCGGCGTACACCGTTTGGTCACCCAGTACTTGGCGGCCGGTACCGCCAGCCGCAGAAAGTTCCGGTCCCGCTCGGTGCCGCCGTCGTACGCGGCCGCCAGCCGCAGCGCGAGCGTCGTCGCCGCCTCCGACTCCAGCGCCAGATCGGCCAGCACATTGCGCATCAGCGGCTTGTCGATCAGCGGTCCGCCGAACGCCTCCCGGTACGCGGTGTGGTGCACGGCCTGTGCCACCGCCTGCCGCATCACCGCCGCCGAGGCGCTGACACAGTCCAGCCGGGTCGCCGCGACCATCTCGATGATCGTCGCCACACCGCGCCCCTCCTCGCCCACCCGGCGCGCCCAGCTCTGCCCGTCGAACTCGACCTCCGCCGAGGCGTTCGACCGGTTGCCGAGCTTGTCCTTGAGCCGCTGGATGCGGAAGGCGTTGCGGCTGCCGTCCGGCAGCACCCGCGGTAGCAGAAAGCACGTCAGCCCGCCCGGTGCCTGCGCCAGCACCAGGAAGACATCCGACATCGGCGCGGAACAGAACCACTTGTGCCCGGTCAGTACGTACTCGCCGGGCGCGGCCAGCGGCTCCGCGCGCGTCGTATTGGCGCGTACGTCGCTGCCGCCCTGCTTCTCCGTCATGGCCATCCCGGCCAGCGCACCGGGCTTCTCGGCGACCGGCCGCAGCCCCTGGTCGTACACCCGGGAGGTCAGCTTCGGCTCCCACTCGGCCGCGAGCTCCGGTTCGGCCCGCAGCGCGGGCACCGCCGCATGGGTCATCGACAGCGGACAGCCGTGCCCTGCCTCGGCCTGGGTCCAGACGAGGAACCCGGCGGTGCGGCGGAGGTGTCCGTCCGGGCGTGACCAGGCGTCGGTGAGACCGGCCGTGACGGCGTGGCCGAGCAGCCGGTGCCAGGCCGGGTGGAACTCCACCTCGTCGATGCGGTGGCCGTAACGGTCATGCGTCCGGAGGACCGGCGGATGTGTGTTGGCCTGCTCGCCCCAGCGCTGGGCGTGCGCCGAACCCGCCGCCTGCCCGAGCAGGCTCAATTCCTCCCGTACCTCGGCGATATGGGCGTCCGCTGCATAGCGAGTGATGCCCTCGGTGAGGACCGGGTCGGCGGTGAAGACGTCGTATCCGACCAGTGGCGGGGGCTGGTTCGTGACCTTGTGGGTGGTGGCTGCCATGGCGCACACGGTACGGAGGAGCGGTCGGGAAGCGTATGAACCGGGCGGGGCGTGGGTCGTATGACCGGCGCCCCGGCCGCTGCATCATGGCCTGCGCGAGCCATTGACAGCCCCTGGGCTCGGGCAGATGATCCTTGCCATCAACGAGCGAACTAAAGTTCACTACGCGAACACCGCGCATCTCGAATCTCCTGCGAATCCGAGGTCAGGTCCTCATGCCCCCAACCGGTAACCCTCCGTCCGCCGACACCTCCGGCACTGTCGCGCCCTCCAGTCGCCGCCACACCCTGCGCTCCGTCGCGCCCGTCCTGGCGCTGTGCTGGCTCGCCGTGTTCTTCGACGGGATGGACGTCAGCGTCTACGGCGCCGTCATGCCGCATATGCTCGACGACCCCGGCTTCGGGCTCACGCCCGGCGCGGCCGGCACGATCGGCAGCTGGACCACCTTCGGCATGCTGATCGGCTCCCTCGCCACCGGCACCTGCACCGACTGGCTCGGCCGCCGCCCGGTCCTGGTCGCCAGTGTGCTGCTGTTCTCTGCGGGGTCGGCGGTCTGCGCACTGGCGGGCTCACCCGGACCGTTCGGCGCCGGACGCTTCCTCGCCGGCCTCGGACTGGGCGGCCTGATGCCCATCTGCCTCGCCCTGGTGATGGAGTTCGCGCCGCCGCGCCGGATCGCACTCGCCACCGGCCTGCTGATGACCTCGTATCACGTGGGCGGCATGCTCGCGACGGGGCTGGGCCTGACCCTCGCCCCCGCCTTCGGCTGGCGCTGGGTCTTCTGGGCCGGTGTGCTGCCCGCGTTCGTCGCCGCCCCCTTGCTGCTGCGGCTGCTGCCCGAATCGCCGGGCGTGCTGCTGGCCAAGGGCCGTACCGCAGAGGCAGATGCCATCGCCGACCGTTACGGAATCGCCCGCCCCGTCCCCGCCGACGCGCCGGCCCAAGGAGCCAAAGGCCGTCTTGACGTGATCCGCGCGCTCTTCCACCCCGGTGCACGCTGGGCGACCCCGCTTCTCTGGCTCGCCTCGTTCTGCGGTCTGCTGCTGATCTACGGGGTCAACACCTGGCTGCCCCAGATGATGCGGGCCTCCGGCTATGGCCTCACGTCCTCCGTCAGCTTCCTGCTCGTCATCAACGCGGGGGCAATCGCCGGCATGTTCATCGCCGGCCCCATCGCCGACCGCTACGGCCCCATCAAGATCGCCGTCGTCTGGTTCCTGCTCACGGCCGCCGGCGCGCTGCTCCTGGGCACGCACCTGCCGCTCGCCCTCACCTACGTGGTCGTCGCCGCCACCGGTGTCGTGCTCTTCAGCGCCCAGGTGATGGTGTACGCGGCGGCCAACCGCGTCTACCCGGCGCCCGAACGGGCCACCGGCATCGGCTGGGTCACCGGCATCGGCCGCACGGGAGCGGTGGTCGGCCCGTGGCTGGGCGGCACGCTGGCCGCAAGCGGAAACGGCCAACTCGGCTTCACGGTGTTCGCGTTGGCGGGGGTGATGGGGGCGGTCGCGGTCGGGCTGCTACCGGTTCGCTGCGCTTAGCGGGTTCGCTGCGCTTTGCCTGGGCCGTTTTGGTTGTTCGCCGTTTTGGGCTGTCCCGCCGTTGGGGTTGCTCGCCGCTGTGCTTGCGGCGGGGCTGTTGCCGCTGCGCGGGGCTGTCGGGTGCGGTTCCGGACCTCCGGACTCCGTCCTGCGGTCCGGCCCCTCCCGT
>NZ_JBFAIP010000025.1:0-100993 GCF_040654775.1 Streptomyces sp. NPDC050636 | reverse complement strand
GTCTGCTCGACGGCCTGCGCGGCGACCTCGGAGAGATCGACCGGTTTCTTGTCCACGACCTTGTTCTCACTGCGGGCGAGCAGCA
Organism: Streptomyces sp. NPDC050636; assembly: GCF_040654775.1. Taxonomy (NCBI): domain Bacteria; kingdom Bacillati; phylum Actinomycetota; class Actinomycetes; order Kitasatosporales; family Streptomycetaceae; genus Streptomyces; species Streptomyces sp. NPDC050636. The sequence goes on along the minus strand of NZ_JBFAIP010000025.1, from coordinate 100,908 downwards.
GCAGCCCCTCCACCAGCTGCTCGCTGCGCTCGTTCGTCGCCAGCAGCGTCTTGCCGAACTGTTTCATCTCGGACGACGCGTCCGGGTCGGCGAGTTGAACCTCCAGCAGCGTGCGGTTGATCGCCAGCGGGGTACGCAACTCGTGCGAGGCATTGGCGACGAACCGCCGCTGCGACTCGAAGGCCCGGTCCAGCCGGTCCAGCATCTCGTCGAAGGTGTCGGCCAGCTCCTTGAGCTCATCGTCCGGGCCGCCCAGCTCGATCCGACGGTGCAGATCCGAACCGGCCACCCGCTGCGCGGTACGCGTGATCCGGCCCAGCGGCGACAGCACCCGCCCCGCCATCGCGTAACCGACGGCGAATGCGACGACGGTCAGGCCCATCAACGCCATCAGGGAACGATTCCAAAGAGTGTGCAGAGCAGCAGCGCGATGCTGCTCGAAGCAGCCGTTCAGGGCGACGTTGATGTCAGGGAGGGAAGCAGGTGAAGACCTCGGTGGGCATCCGCCGACGCTCACCGTGATGCCCCTACCGGAGACGCCGAGAGGCGGGACGCCGTCCTCAAGGGCGCTCGCAGCCGACATGTAGATGATCACGAGCAGCACGATGCCGGCCATCAGGAACATGCCGCCGTACAACATCGTGAGCCGCATCCGAATCGTCGGGCGCAGCCAGCGAGCCGCCCGGTCAGATGGTTTGGGATCCCATGTCGGTTTCGCAGGCGCAGTCAACGGTGGTGCAGATGGGGAGGATACAGCCATCGCCGGTCAGCCTCGGCAATCCGAGCCGGGTGCGATGACCAAAACCGGGATGATACGTGAACGCACTACTGATCCTCTCTCATGCGCCTTGCAGCAGAATGGCGTTATTTGCCCTCCATCCTGCTCAGACCAGCCGTAAACCGACGGTAAGAAGCCCCGTCAGCAAGACACCGACCGCCGGTTCACGGTCACGGATGTCCGACCACTGCGCCGGGCCTGCACCTCATACTGGGGCCACCAGTCCCGCACTTCCGGGCTGGCCTCGTTCAGTTCCTCGATCAGTCGGGTGTACCGCGGGTCCCCCCGGCGCCTTCACCGGTCTGGGAGACATCGCTCTCATGGAGCGCCCAGAGCAGTCCGGGACGCTGACGGGGGTGGAGGCCAGTCCAGTTCGGATACGGGCTGCGATGCTGGCCCAGCGGTGGCCGCCCCGCCGTCCGGCGCGGCCACAGCAGGATTCCTGCACACCTGCCTCAGGGCGTACGGTCCAGGACGCGGACGCAGGCCGTCCTCAGCCCTCCTCCAGTACCGCCATCGCCGCGTTGTGCCCGGGGATCCCGCTCACTCCCCCGCCGCGCACCGCTCCCGCCCCGCACAGCAGGACGTTGGCGTGCCCGGTCGCCACGCCCCACCGGCCTGGAACGGTCGCCCGGACGCCGTCGCCGTCGGTGTCGTCGTCCGCGTACGGGAATGCCAGGTCGCGGTGGAAGATGTTGCCGCCCGGCAGCCCCAGCTCGCGGTCCAGGTCCAGGGGGCTGCGGGCCTCGATGCACGGGCGGCCGTCGGCGTCCCGGGCCAGGCAGTCGGCGAGCGGTTCGGCGAGGTGGGTGTCCAGCTCGGCGAGGGTGGCGGTGAGCAGCCGTTCGCGGGTGGTGTCGTTGTCGGCGGTGAACAGTCTCGCCGGGGTGTGCAGCCCGAAGAGGGTGAGCGTCTGGTAGCCCTGGCGGACCAGTTCCGCGCCGAGGATGGAGGGGTCGGTCAGGGAGTGGCAGTAGATCTCGGAGGGTGGGGCGGTGGGCAGTTCGCCGGATGCTGCCTGCTGGTAGGCGGTCTCCAATTGGCGGTAGCCCTCGGCGATGTGGAAGGTGCCGGAGAATGCCTCCCGTGGGTCCACCCGGGTGTCCCGGAGCCGCGGCAGCCGGGTCAGCAGCATGTTGACCTTGAGCTGGGCGCCTTCCGCGGGCGGCGGCGGGTCCTCGCCGAGCAGCCGGGACAGTTCCCGTGGCGCGGCGTTGACCAGGACCCGGCGGGCGCCGACCGCGCCGTGGTCGGAGGTCACCTCGGCATGGCGGCCGTCGGTGGCGATGGCGTTCACCGCGCAGTTGGTGACGATCTCCGCGCCGGCGCGGCGGGCGGCATCGGCCAGGGCGTCGGTGAGCGCGCCCATGCCGCCGATCGGGACGTCCCAGTCTCCGGTGCCGCCGCCGATGACGTGGTAGAGGAAGCAGCGGTTCTGGCGCAGGGACGGGTCGTGGGCAGTGGCGAAGGTGCCGATGAGGGCGTCGGTGAGGACCACTCCGCGGACCAGGTCGTCGGCGAAGGCCGCCTCGACCGCCTCGCCCAGGGGGCGTTCGAAGAGCGCGTGCCAGGTGGCGTCGTCGTCGATCCTGGCGCGCAGCTCGGCGCGGGTGGGCAGCGGCTCGGTGAGGGTCGGGAAGACGCGTTCCGCGAGCCGGTGCGTGCTGCCGTAGAAGCGCTGCCAGGCGGTGAACTCCCGGTCGGAGCCGGTGAGTTCGGCGAACGCCTTTCGGGTGCGGTACGGGCCGCCGCCCACCAGCAGGCCGGTGGGGCGGCCCTCTCGTACGACGGGGGTGTAGGAGGAGACGGTGCGTTTGCGGACCGCGAAGCGCAGCCCGAGGTCCCGCACGATCTTGGGCGGCAGCAGGCTGACGAGGTAGGAGTAGCGGGACAGCCGGGCGTCGACGCCGGCGAACGCCCGGGTCGACACGGCGGCACCACCGGTGTGGTCCAGCCGCTCCAGCACCAGCACGCTGCGCCCGGCGCGTGCGAGATAGGCGGCGGCGACCAGTCCGTTGTGCCCGCCGCCGACGATGACCACGTCGTACGAAGTCCGTTCCGGCATGCCTCTTCGTAGCACGCGGTGATCGTGCTTGCCAGGTGCAGGCGGCTGAAACCTCCGGCGCGGCCGGTGGGGCTTCTTGACCGGGCAGGGGCCGGATCCTAGCGTCCGGCCGGTGCGTCGTTGCGGCACCGCCCGTGGTGCGGCGCTCAGGCCGTCCCGCCCCTCCGTGAGGTGACCCGTGTCCCACCCGTCGGTACCCCGCATCGGCCGCACTTTCGCCGGACTGACCGCCGTCGCCGCCTGCTCGGCGGCGCTCCTCGCGGCGACCGGCCCCGCGTCCGCCGCCCCCGAACCGGCCCGTGCACCGGGCGCCAAACACGCGGACCTGTACCGGAAGGCCCATCCACAGGCCCATCCACAGGCCCATCCGAAGGCATATCCGCAGGCACATCCGCAGGCGTATCCGAATCTTGCCCCGACACCCCCGATGGGGTGGAACAACTGGTCGTTCTACATGTGCGACGTCAACGAGAAGGTCGTCCTGGACAACGCGCGGGCGCTGGTGAGCACCGGCCTCGCGGACAAGGGCTACGACACCGTCACCGTCGACGACTGCTGGATGGCCAAGGAGCGCGGCCCGGACGGCGAACTGGTGGCGGACCCGGCGAAATTCCCGCACGGAATGGCGTACATCGGCCGGCAGCTGCACAGGATGGGGCTGCAGTTCGGCATCTACGAGGACGTCGGCACCCTCACCTGCGGGAAGTACCCGGGCAGCCTCGGTCATTTCCAGCAGGACGCCGATCAGTTCGCGCGCTGGAAGGTGGACTACCTCAAGGCCGACGGCTGCAATGTGCCCCTCGCCCCGGGGCGCACCAAGGAGGAGACCTACCACGACCTGTACCAGCAGCAGAGCCGTGCGCTGGCGGCCACCGGCCGGGACATCACCTTCTCGGTGTCCGCGCCCGCCTATTTCCAGTACTCCGGCGACCGCGTCTGGCACAAGGTCATCCGCTGGTCCGGCGAGCTCGGCAACCTGTGGCGGGGCGGCCGGGACATCGCGCTGGAGAAGCAGTCACGGGCCACGAAGTGGTCCTCGATCGTCTACAACTTCGGCTACAACGCGGGGCTGGCCGGTCTTCAGCGGCCCGGCCGCTGGAACGACCCCGACTTCCTGCTGGCCGGTGACTCGGGGCTGACCCGGGACGAGATCCAGAGCCAGATGTCGCTGTGGGCGGTGATGGCCGCGCCGCTGATCTCCAGTACGGATCTGAGCGGCCTCTCGCCCGCGGCGCGCAAGGTGCTGGGCAACAAGCGGGTCATCGCCGTCGACCAGGACCCGCTCGGCGTCCAGGGGGAGGTCGTACGGCAGGGCGAGGGCTTCGCGGTGCTGTCCAAGCCGCTGGCGAACGGCGACCGGGCCGTCGCCCTGTTCAACTCGGGCGACGCGCCGCGCACGCTGTCCACGTCGGCAGAGGCGGCCGGGCTGCCGGACGCCGGTAGGTACTGGATGCGCGATCTGGTGACCGGGCGCACCCGCCACAGCGAAGGGGACATCGTCGCGAAGGACGTGCCGCCGCACGCCACGCTGCTCTACCGGGTCGGCGCGGACTGAACCGGGCGTCCTGCCGGGCGCTTCACCGGGCGTCTTGCTGCCGCCCGTTACCGCCGTCCCGCGGCGCGCTCCCGGCGCAGCGCCGCGACCCGGCGGTAGAGGGCGGCAGCGTCGGCCGCGCGGCCGAGCTGGTCCAGGCACTGGGCCTCGTCGCTGCGGCTGGCGAGCGCGTCCAGATGCGCAGCGCCCAGGACCCGTTCGCGGGCGTCGGCGACCTGGCGGTAGATGCCCAGTGCGTCCGCCCAGCGGCCCAGCCAGCCGAGCGCCACGGCGATCTCGCGGCGGCTGACCAGGGTGTCGGGGTGGTCGGCGCCCAGCACCCGCTCGCGCGCCGCGGCCACCTCGCGGGCCTCGACGAGCGCCTCCTCCCAGCGGCGGAGCCGCCCGAGGTTGACGCCCAGGCCGTGCCGGGCGCGCAGCGTCTCGGGGTGGTCGGCGCCCTGTGCGCGGGTACGGGCCGCCACCAGGTCGCGGTAGACGGTCAGGGCCTCGGCGCCGCGGCCCAGCCGGCCGAGGCTGATGCCGACCTCGTAGCGGGCGGCGAGGGTGTCGGGGTGGCCGGCGCCGAGCGTCTCGGTACGTGCCGCGGCAACCTCCTGGTACGACCACAGCGCCTCCGTCCACCTCCCCAACTGGCCCTGCACGAAAGCGAGTTCATAGCGGGTGGCGAGGGTGTCGGGATGGTGTGCGCCGAGCACCCGGGCGCGCGCCTCGGCCACCTCCCGGGCCATGGCGCAGCAGTCCTCCAGCCGCCCCAGCCGGCCGAGGTTGCACGCGAGATGGTGACGGCAGCTCAAGGTGTCGGGGTGGTCGGGGCCCAGCGCCCGCTCGCGTCCGGCGAGCACCTCGGCGGCGATCTGGTGTGCCTCGAAGTGGCGGCCGAGCCTGCCCAGTGCGTAGCTGGTGTCCAGGCGGGCGGTGAGGGCTGCCGGGTCATCGGGGACGTCGGGTGCGTCGGCGGACGGTGCGGGGCGGGCGGTTCCGGCGACCGGGGACGCCTCGCGGCGCTGTGTGCCGGGGCCGCCGGTCCAGGCGTCGGTGAGGACGGTGGCGGCCCGGTCCGGCAGGGTCCGGCGGGGCGGCCGGGCGCCGCTCGCCGGCGAGCCGCTGGTCATCCCCCGGGTCCAGGACGGCAGCCGCACGGTGGGCGCCGTCGCTTCCGCAGCGCCACGGCCGCCCTGCCGGTGCCGTGCGTCGGCGAGGCGTTTACCCAGCTCATCGGCGTCCCTTGGCCGGTCGTCCGGGTCCTTGGCCAGCAGGTCGAGCATGATCCGCTGGTAGGCCTCGGGCAGGTCGGGGCGCTGTGAACGCGGGGGTTCCGGGGCGGTGTCGCGGTGTCCGACGAGCACCGACCAGGCGTCGTCCTGGTTGAACGGCGGGGCCCCGGTGGCGATCTCGTACAGCACACAGCCGAGGGAGTAGAGGTCGCTACGGTGGTCGACGGAGCCGGCGCCGATCTGCTCGGGCGACATGTAGTGCGGGGTGCCCATGGCGACGCCGGTGCCGGTCAGCCGGGCGGTGAAACCGATGTCGTGGTTGAGGCGGGCGATGCCGAAGTCGCAGATCTTGACCGTGCCGTCGGTGGTCCGCACGATGTTCGCCGGCTTGAGATCGCGGTGCACGATGGCTTGTTCGTGGGTGTAGGCGAGCGCGGCGGTGAGCTGCTCGGCGATCTCGATGACGTCGGGGACGGGCAGCGGCGCGCGCCGGTTGTCGTCCATCAGCTGGCTGAGGTTACGGCCGCTGAGCAGCTCCATGACGATGAACAGGGTGCCGTCGTCCTCGCCGAAGTCATGGACGACGGTGATGCCGCGGTGCTGGAGGGCGGCCGCGACCCGGGCCTCGCGGCGGAAGCGCTCGCGCAGTACCCGCAGGAACCCCGGTTCGTGCCGCGGCCCCATGGGCTTGAGGCATTTGACGGCGACCTGGCGGCCCAGCGATTCATCGAGGGCCCGCCACACCTCGCCCATGCCGCCGCGCCCGATGGTGTCGAGCAGCCGGTAACGCCCTTGTACCAGCCTGTTTTCCGCCATCGCGTTTCCCCGCCCCCGTCCCCGTGTTCAGTCGCGCAGCTCCCCCTGCGTGTCCTGCCCGCCCAGTATGGCGGCGGAACGGCGCAGCTTGTAGGGCGCTGGGCGGGTGCCGGGGCCGAGTCGCGCCACCGCGCGCAGGATGTGCCGGGGCGGGAGCTGCCAGCGGAGGGTGGGGGGAACGGCCCGCAGGATGCTGCCGGTGTCGCGCAGCCTGCGGGTGACGGTGGCGGGCGGGGGCGCCGGGCGCCCGTACAGCTCATGTGCGGACGGGGGCAGTGCGCCGTAGGCGAGCTCCGCCACCCGCCGCCACAGCAGCTCCCGCGCCGGGACGAGCGGGGCGGGGGTCGGCGGGCTGCGGAGGAAGTCGTCGACCTGGCGGGCCTCGGGGGTGAGCGCGAGCTGGGGCCGTACGCGCGCGAAGTAGGCGGCGAGCGCGGCCCGGTCGCCGGGGACCTCGGCCGGGTCGAGGCCGACGAGCCGGGCACTCTCGCGCTGCTCGTCGAGATACGCGTCGGCCTGGGCGTCGCTGACGGGGAAGCCGGAGCGGCGCAGTACGTGCAGGTAGGAGTCCACCTCCGCGCAGTGCACCCACAACAGCAGCGCCGGCTCGTCCACGCCGTAGCGTTCGCCGGTGGCCGGGTCGGTGGCGGACAGCCGGCGGTGGATGCCGCGGACCGTGGCGCCGGCCCGCTCGGCGGCCTCGGTCGTGCCGTAGGTGAGGGTGCCGACGAAGTTGGCGGTGCGCATCAGCCGGCCCCAGGCATCTCTCCTGAAGTCGGAGTTCTGCATCACGCCGCGCATGGCCCGCGGATGCAGCGCCTGGTAATACAGCGCGCGGACGCCCGCGATCCACATCATCGGATCGCCGTGCATCTGCCAGGTCACCGAGCGGGGGCCGAAGAGCCCTGGGTCGCCTGCCATCACCGCACCTCCCGAAGCCGTCTCAGCGCCGTACGCGGGGCATCCCGAGGCCGATCCAGGAGATGATCTCGCGCTGGATCTCATTGTTGCCGCCACCGAAGGTGAAGATGACGGCCGAGCGGTAGCCGCGCTCCAGTTCGCCGTGCAGCACGGCGCCCACCGAGCCCTCCTTCAGCGGGCCGGCCGAGCCGACGACCTCCATCAGCCAGGCGTAGGCGTCCCGCCGGGCCTCGGAGCCGTAGACCTTGACCGCGGAGGCGTCCTGCGGGGTGAGCGTGCCCTGCTGGAGCGCGTCGACCATCTGCCAGTTCAGCAGCTTCATGGCGTCCAGTCTGGCGTGGGTACGGGCCAGCCGTCCACGGACCCAGCCGAGGTCGATGACTCGGCGGCCGTCGGCGAGCTTGGTGTCGGCGGCCCAGCGCTGGACGTTGTGCAGCGCGCGGATGGCCATGGTGCCGTGGGCGGCGAGGGTGACGCGCTCGTGGTTGAGCTGGTTGGTGATGATCCGCCAGCCCTTGTTCTCCTGGCCGACGCGGCGGGAGGCGGGGACGGTGATGTTCTCGTAGTAGCTGGCGGTGGTGTCGTGCGAGGCGAGGGTGTTGATCAGGGTGCAGGAGTAGCCGGGGTCGCTGGTGGGGACCAGGAGCATGGTGATGCCCTTGTGGGGCGGGGCCCCCTCTTCTACGGGGTCGGTGCGGACCGCCAGCCACACCCAGTCCGCGGTGTCGCCGTTGGTCGTCCAGATCTTCTGGCCGTTGACGACGTAGTGGCCGGTCTCCTCGTCGCCCACCCGTACGGCGCGGGTCTTGAGGGCGGCCAGGTCGGTGCCGGCGTCGGGTTCGCTGTAGCCGATGGCGAAGTCGATCTCGCCGGAGAGGATTCTGGGCAGGAAGTACGCCTTCTGCTCGCCGGTGCCGAACTGCATGATCGTCGGGCCGACGGTGTTCAGCGCCATCAGCGGCAGCGGCACTCCCGCCTGCGCCGCCTCGTCGAAGAAGATGAACTGTTCCATCGGGCTCATGCCCCGGCCGCCGAACTCCTTGGGCCAGCCGACCCCGAGCCAGCCGTCGGCGCCGAGCCGGCGCACGGTCTCGCGGTAGAAGCGCTTCTGGGAGGCGGGGTCGGCATACCGGGCGTAGGCGTTGTCCGGCACCAGTCCGTCGAAGTACGTCCGCAGCTCGGCGCGCAACTGCTGCTGTCCGGGGGTGTATTCGAGGTGCACGGCCCCTCCAGTTCGTCCGGTCCGAATCGCCCGGCCTCCCCTGACCGCTGACCGCCGGGTTTCTGACGGGCCGTCGGGTGCCGGATCGAAGGCACAGTAGAACTTGTTCCAGAAATACGGAAGGGTGCGGGCCGTGGGCCGTACCGAACGCACACAGGACCCGGCCCCGGTACCCAGAGGTATCGAGGCCGGGCCCTGCATCCATGCCACGAGCGCGCCGACGGCTCCCCGGCCGCCAATCGGGACCGCGGGTCAGCCCTTGGCGTTCTTCGCGACGCCGCTGGGCTCCACCCGGTTGCGCGACAGGTCCTTGCAGTACTTGACGAATCCCGTATTGGTCATGTACTTCGCCGAGACCCAGCTCTTACGGTCACGGGTCAGGTACCAGACGGTGTTGCCCATGACGTTCTGGGCGCGGACCTTACACGCCAGACCGACCTGCGCACGATGGGGCAGGAAGCCCTTCACGGAGGAGTCCGTGCTGGGGTACTGACGCTCATTCATGCCACCCTTGGCCGCGACGGTGCCGTACGGCTTCGACTTCGAGGGAGTGGCCTGGGCCGGCGCCGCGGCGAGCAGCGTCGCACCGAGGGTGACAGCCGTGGTCAGCGCGCCCGCTCCGGCGGCGAGCCGCTTGCCTCGGGCCACGAGGATGTCGGTCGTGGACATAGGGGTCTCCTGTTCTCGACGCACAATGGCCACCCATCGGCGCGAAATGGACATTACACCCATATCAACAGATAAGCGTGACGACCCTTCGACCGGGCGGCCAAGAGTGTGACGGAGGGTCAACCCTCGCCGTCGGCGCTGTGGATACCGAACACGGCGCCCTGGGGGTCGCGGATCATGGCGATCCGCGGGCCGTCGGGTACGTCCGTCGGGGGCCCCAGCAGCATGCCGCCCGACTCGATGGCGCGGGCCGCCGTCCCGTCGACGTCGGAGACCGCAAAATACGGCAGCCAGTGCGCGGGGACATCGTCCGGATTGCGCTCGTCCAGGGAGCGCATACCGCCGAAGTCGGCGCCGTCGACGGCCCACTGCGTGTAGGAGCCGTGCACGCCGGCCGTCCAGCCGAAGACCCGAGGGTAGAAGGACGTCGCGCGCTCGGGGTCCCGGGTGGCGAGTTCGACCCAGCCGAGCGAGCCCGGAGCGTTGAACAGGGCTGCCCCGGGGAAGGAGCGGGCCTGCCAGAGGGAGAAGACGGCACCCTCCGCGTCGGCGGCGACGGCGAAGCGGCCCACGTCGAAGACGTCCCTGGGCTCCACCAGCAGCTTCCCGCCCGCTTCGGTGACCGCGGCGGCGAGTGCGTCGGCGTCACGGACCGCGAACGACACGGTCCAGGCGGTCGGCTGCCCCGGTGCGTAGAGAGGAGTGACCGCGGCGACCGGGGCAGCGCCCAGGGACATGACGGTGTAGCCGCCGGCTTCCGAACGCGGGTCGGTCTCGGCGCGCCAGCCGAAGACCTCGCGGTAGTACACGAGGGCGGCTGCCACGTCCGAGGTGCCCAGCTCCACCCAGCACGGCGCTCCGGGCGTGGGCTCAGTGATCTTCACCTGTGGTCCGTCCCTCCGCGCCGAGCCGCCTTCGTACACCGTGGTCGGACGCCGTTGATCGTTTCCGTACGGTGCCGATCGTGCGACGGGCGCGACGGGCCCGCAACCGGAGGGGCGGACGGGTGCCGGGGTGTCAGGCCCCGAAGTCGCCCCAGCCGTCCTTCAGGAGCGCGAAGATCCGGTCCACCGCGCGGCCGGGGTCGTCGCTGCCGCCGGCCAGTCGCGGGGCGACCAGTGCGTAGTGGGCCAGCGCGCGCACCGTCACATCGTCCGCGGTGGTGCCGGTCTCCTCGGCGATCGCCTCGGCCAGGGCGGATTCATGCCGCATCCACATCCGGTGCGCGTACTCACTGAGCGCCGGCGTGCCGTCGACCAGTTCGCGGAACGTCCGGAACTCCGCCGCCTCGTGGACGGTGACCAGCAGCCCCCGGAGGTGGGCGTGCAGCCCGTCCAGGACCGACCGGCCCGGTTCGCGGTCGCGCACCGCCGCGACCAGATCCGCGCCGTGCTCGGTCTCCCGGTCGAACACCAGCGCCTCTTTGCTGGGGAAGTGCTTGAACAGCGTGGTCACCGACACATCTGCGGCGTCGGCGACGTCCTTGACGCCCACGTGGTCGTAGCCGCGCTCCAGGAACAGCCGGAGCGCGGCGTCGGCCAGCGCTTGGCGGGTCTGGGCCTTCTTGCGTTCGCGGCGGCCGGTTGCCGGAGTCGTCGGAGTCGTCGGACGGGTCATGACGTCAGATTATCTTTCACGGGTGAACGAGCTGCCGGCGGCTCCTGCCATACAGTTCCTTCAACTCGTGGTGTTGGCACGGGAGTTGGGTCGGTCAGCGGTGACGGAGACGGTGGCGCAGGTGGTGCAGGGCGCCGCGCGGTGCGTCGTGGGCGAAAGCGTTGTCCAGACCGCGGGCGGAGCCCTCGGCGGCCTTGGCGGAGCGGGGCAGCATCGCCGCCTCGTACGCGCGCACCGCCGCGTCCAGGTCGGCGACGGGGGCGCCTCCCGCGCCCTTGAGGCTACGGGGGAGGGCAAGGGCACGGGCGAGTTCGCAGCCGTCGAGCATGGCGAGGTTGGCACCCATGCCGGAGAACGGCGTCATCAGGTGCGCGGCGTCCCCGAGCAGCGTCAGGCCGGGGGTGTGGGGCCAGGCGTGGGGCACCGGCAGGGCGAACAGCGGCCGGTTGATGAACCCGCCGTCGTTGTCCTGGAGCAGGGCCAGCAGTTGACCGTCCCAGCCGGTGAACGTTTCGAGCAGCGCGGCGCGGACGGCCTCGGTGTCGTCGAGGTTCAAGCCGCGCTCCGCCGCCCAGTCCTGGGAACCACGGAACGCGGCGTACACACGGATGCGGCCGCCGCTGTTGCGCTGGGCGATCAGCCCCTTGCCGCCGGACAGGGCCATCATGCTGCCGTCGCCGACCAGCCGGGCGACGGCCGGGTGGCGGGTGTCGGCGTCGTCGAATCCGGTCTCCACGAAGGTGACGCCGGAGTAGTGGGGCGTGGCGTCGGACAGCAGGGGCCGCACCCTGGACCAGGCGCCGTCGGCGCCGATGACCAGGTCGAATGTCGCGGTGTGGCCGTCGTCGAACTCGGCCTTGTGGGTGCCGTCGCCGATGGGGTGGAGGGTGCGGAGGTAGTGGCCCCAGCGCACGGTGCCGGGGGCGAGGGAGTCCAGCAGCAGGCGCCGTAGTTCTCCCCGGTCGATCTCGGGGCTCTGCTCCTCGTCGGGAGCCGGTGTGCGCTGGAGGAGCACGGTGCCGGTGCGGTCCAGCAGACGCATCTCCTGGCCCTCGGGGCGGGCGAGGGCGCGGAACCCCTCGTCGAGACCCGCCTCTTGCAGCGCCACCTGCCCGGAGTGCGGCTGCATGTCGAGCGTGCCGCCTTGCGGGCGGGCGCCGGCGGAGGTGTCGCGGTCGAAGAGGGTGACCGGCATGCCGTGCCGCTGGAGGACGCGGGCACAGGTCAGCCCGCCGGGGCCGGCGCCGATGATCGCGATACGCGGGGTGGTGGGCTGCATGACGCTCCTCAAGTCGGCCTCGCTTCCAGACTCCCTCCAACCAGAAGAGCACACCCACTACGAAAGTGCAATCACTACACTTTCTTAGTTGGTTAACCCATGCGCACGAGAGTCGCCGCGGCCGCGATCACCCCGCCAACAGCCCCCGCTCGCAACAGCTCAGCAGGTGGGCGGCCGTAACTGACCCCAGGGTCGACAAAAGGGAATTGTTGATCGTTTCACGGACTCGGACTTGCAGATTTAGGTATGCCTAACCTAATGTCACGACGCGTGTCGACGACCAAGCCACCTGCCACCGCACCCCCTGTGCCCGGCGCACGCCCCGCCGCGAAAGCCTCGCGGAGCATCCCGCTGTTCGCGGCCGGGCTCTGCGCGCTGGCGGTCTGTGCGGCCCTGAGCCTCGCTCTGGGCGCCCGATCCGTGCCGCTGTCCACCGTGCTTGACGCACTGTCAGGCGACGCCCACGGGCGGGACGCCATTGTGGTCACCGGACTCCGGGTGCCGCGCACCGTCGTCGCGCTCGCGGTCGGCGCGGCGCTCGGCGTCGCCGGCGCGGTCGTCCAGGGCATCACCCGCAACCCACTCGCCTCGCCGACCACGCTCGGCATCAACCATGGCGCCGGATTCGCAGTCGTCATCGCCATCTTCGCGCTGGATCTGACCCGCCCGGTCGAATACCTCTGGTTCGCGTTCGCGGGAGCGGCGGGCGCCGCGCTGTTCGCCCAGGCGCTGGCCCGGCGGGCCGGCGACCTCGACCCGGTACGCCTCGCCCTGGGCGGCACCGTCCTCCAACTCGTGCTGCTGTCCTGGACCTCGACCGTGATGCTGGCCAGCAAGCGCTCGCTGGACGAGGCCCGCTTCTGGCTGGCCGGCTCGCTGGCCGAACGTCCCCTCGACGTGCTCTACCCGGTGCTGCCGACCCTGGTGATCGGCCTGGTCGTCGCGCTGGCCATCACCCCCGCACTCAACGCGCTCGCCCTGGGCGACGATTCCGCGCTGGCGCTCGGGGTGCCGGTGTCCCGGATCCGGGCGGCCGGCGGCCTCGCGGTGATCCTGCTCGCCGGTTCCGCGGTGGCCGTGGCCGGTCCGCTCGCCTTCATCGGCCTGGCCGCACCCCACCTGGTCCGACAGCTGTTCCGCTCCTCCGACCACCGCATCGTGGTGCCCGGCTGTCTGATCGCGGGACCGCTGCTGCTGCTCACCGCCGACATCCTCGGACGGGTCGTCATCCGGCCGTCCGAGCTGCAGGTCGGCATCATCAGCGCGTTCCTCGGTGCGCCGCTGCTGGCCGTGCTGGCCCGGAAGGTGGCCCGATGAACAACACAGCCGACGACACAGCCAACAAGACCGTGGACGGCACCGTACGGGCCAGGAAGCCGCTCGGCGGCGGATCCCCGACGGCCTCGCGGCGCCCCGCGGGACGCCGCACTCCGATGCTCGCCATCGGCGGCGTCCTGGTGCTCCTCACCCTCGTCACGGTGTCCGTGGCCAACGGCGAGATGCCGCTGCCGCCGGCCGACGCCCTCAAGGGCCTCATCGGGCTCGGCGATCCGGGCACGGTGCTCGTGGTCCAGGAGTTCCGGGCCCCGCGGATGGTCGCGGCGGTCGTCGCCGGCACCGGGCTGGCGGTGGCCGGCGCCCTGCTGCAACGGCTGTTCCGCAATCCGCTTGCCTCCCCCGACGTGATGGGAGTGACCGGCGGCGCCTCGTTCGGCGCGGTCGCGATGCTCGCCATGGGTGCCTCGCAGGCGCTGATTCCGCTGGCCGCGCTCGGCGGCGGGCTGTTCGCCGCGGTACTGCTGGGGGTGTTCGGCTGGCGCGCCGGCGTCAGCGTCACCCGGCTCGTACTGGTCGGCCTGGCCGTGCAGGCGGGCCTGACCGCCGCGGTGAACTTCATGGTCGTCAGCTTCCCCACCGAACTGGCCGGCTCGGCCCTGCAGTGGACCACCGGCTCGGTGTACGGACGGACCTGGACCGAAGTGTGGGCCGCGGGCGGGGCGGTGGTGGTGGCGCTCGCCGTCGCCTTCACGCTGCACCGCCGGCTGGCCGTCCTGGACCTGGGCGACGACTCGGCCGGCGCGCTCGGCCTGAACACCAACACCGCCCGCCTCCAGGTCCTGGTGACCGCCGTCGTGCTGGCCTCACTGGGCGCCGCGCTCACCGGCCCGGTCGCCTTCGTCGCACTGGCCGTCCCGCACATCGTCCGGTTCCTGGCCGGTCCGCCGACGGCCGGGACGCTGGCCCTCTCCGGCCTCGCCGGTGCCGTACTGCTGCTCGCCTCCGATCTGGTGGCGCAGTATCTGCTGCCGGTCAGCGGGCTGCCGGTCGGGGTGGTCACCGCCACCCTGGGCGCGCCCTGGCTGCTGGCACTGATGATCCGTCAGAGCAGTTCCGTGAACAGGAGTGTCCGATGACCGCCAACCAGCTCTCCACGCACGGACTCGATCTGCGCTACGGCGACCGGCTGATCGTCGGCGGACTCGACCTGGTACTGCCCGGCGGCGCCGTCACCGCCGTCGTCGGCCCCAACGCCTGCGGCAAGTCCACCCTGCTGCGCGGTCTGACCCGGCTGCTGGCGCCGGCCGCCGGCACCGTCACCCTGGACGGCTCCGACATCCACCGGATGCCGGCCCGTGCCCTCGCCCTGCGGATGGGCCTGCTGCCCCAGCAGCCGGTCACCCCCGACGCGATCACCGTCGAGGCGCTCGTCCGGCTCGGCCGCTATCCGCACCAGCGGCTGCTGACCCCGTGGTCGGAGACCGACCAGCAGGCCGTCGAGGAGGCGCTGCGGCGCACCGGCACCGCCGAACTGCGCGACCAGCCGGTGGACCAGCTCTCCGGCGGCCAGCGGCAACGCGCCTGGATCGCCCTCGCGCTGGCGCAGGACACCGACCTGCTGCTGCTCGACGAGCCCACCACCTTCCTCGACCTGCGGCATCAGCTCGACGTCCTCGACCTGGTGGCCGCGCTGCATGCCGAGGCGGGCCGCACCGTGGTGATGGTGCTGCACGATCTCGGGCAGGCCGCCCGGTACGCGGACCACCTCGTGGTCCTCAAGGACGGGCAGCTGGCCGCGGCCGGCGCCCCGGCGGAGGTCCTCGACGCGGAGCTGGTCAAGTCCGTGTTCGACGTGGACTGCCGGGTGATCCCCGACCCGGAGACCGGCACCCCGCTGGTCATCCCCAAGGGCAGCGCGCTACGGCACACCGCCGTCTCCGCCTGACCCCCGAAGCCCCCACAAGCGCCACCCCCCGCTCCGTCAGGAGCATCAGTCCTCGCCCCCGTTAAGGAAGTCGAACGCTCATGTTCAGCAGATTCACCCTGCGCGGCGTCAGCCGGCTGCTCGCCGCGCTGCTCGCCGTCGTGCTGGGCACCGCCGCCCTCGCCGCCTGTGGCGACAAGAAGTCCTCGGCCGACGACGCGTCGAAGGCCGGTGCCTCCGGCGCCTTCCCGCGCACCGTCAAGACCGTCAAGGGCGACGTGAAGATACCCGCGCAGCCCAAGCGCGTCGTCGTCCTGGACACCGGCGAGCTCGATGACGTCACCATGCTCGGCATCAAGCCGGTCGGCGCGGTCTCCCCGCACATGAAGACCGAGGGCGGCTTCCCGGCGTACCTCAAGGACAAGGTCAAGGACGTCACGGACGTCGGCCCGCTGCTGGAGCCGAACCTGGAGAAGATCGCCTCCCTCCGGCCCGACCTGATCCTGTCCTCCAAGGTCCGGCACGACAAGGTCTACGACAAGCTCCAGAAGCTCGCGCCGACCGTCTTCACCGAGACCACCGGCGGGCCCTGGAAGGCCAACCTGAAGGTGCACGCCGAGGCCCTGGGCCTGGAGAAGCAGGCCGCCAAGCAGCTCAAGGCGTACGAGTCGCAGGCCAAGGCCCTGGGTGAGGTCATCAAGAAGAAGTACGACGGCAAGATGCCGTCCGCCTCGGTGGTCCGCTTCGTCGCCGGCCCGACCCGCCTGTACCAGAAGTCGTCCTTCAGCGGCGTCGTCCTGAACGACATCGGCCTGGCCCGTCCGAAGTCGCAGAGCTCCACGGACCCGGTCAATCCGATGCTCAACGTCAGCCCGGAGGAGATCGACAAGGCCGAGGCCGACCTGGTCTTCGTGACCGTCGCGGACGAGCCCGACAAGACCCAGAAGAAGGACGTCACCTCCAACCCGGTCTGGAAGGACCTGGGCGCGGTCAAGAACGACAAGGTCTTCGACGTGCCGGACGAGACCTGGATGTCCGGCATCGGTGTCCAGGCCGCCAAGCACATGCTCGCCGACGTGGCCAAGGCCGCCGGTGTGAAGCTGCCCAAGGCCTGACCGACCGTCACAGGGGGTGGGCCGCCGGAGAGCCTCCGACGTGCGCCTCCGCTTCCTTGGGCGCCGGCCCACCCCCGCCCCGCTGTCCCCCGCACCACCCCCGATCCCGAAGGGGCCCCCGCTCATGCGGATGTACCTGCTCGCGCTCAATCCCACCGACTCGGTCACCGATGGATTCCTGCCCGCCGCCGCCCGCCTCGGCCTCGATGTCACGGTCCTGACGGACCAGCCCGAGGCACACCGGCGCGTCTCCCCTCAGACCGAGGTCCTGGAGTGCGACGTCCACGACTTCCGCGCCGTCATCACCCGCATCGCGAACCACCACCCGGCCGCCGCTGTCTTCACCAACAGCGACCACCTCCAGACGCAAGCCGCCCTGGCCGCCGAGTACTTCGGCCTGCCCGGCAAGGACTGGCGGGCCGCGCTGCGCACCAAGAACAAGGCCGAGATGCGACGTCAGCTGACCGCCACGGGAATCGACCCGGTGCGGTCCGCGGAACTCGCAGTCGGCCAGGACCCGTCCGCGCTCGCCGCCGCCGGCCTGCCCTTCCCCTGCGTCGTCAAACCCCGCGAGGGTGTGGCGAGCGAGGACGTGGTGCTCGCGGCGGACCCGGATGAGCTGGTGATGCGCGCCAAGGAGATCCAGGCGCGGCGCCCCCAAGCGGCCCTGGTCGCCGAGGAGTTCCTCGCCGGTGAGCTGTACACCCTGGAGACCTTGGGCGACGGCCGCACACGGCATGTCCTGGGCGGATTCCACACCACCGTCTCCGCCCCGCCGACCTTCATCGAGGAGCGGCACGAATTCGTCGCCGCCCACCCCGAGCCCGTGGTCGCGCAGGTACTGGCCCAACTCGACGCGCTGGGCGTCGGGTTCGGCGCCTGCCACACGGAGTTCGTGGTGCACGAGGGACGCGCACGGCTCATCGAGGTGAACTACCGCGTCATCGGCGACCAGTGCGATCTGCTGCTGGCGCAGGTCCTGGACATCCCCCTCTTCGAGCACATTCTGCGGACGCATCTGGGCGAGCCGCTGCCCGCCGACCTCGGCGCGCGACGCGACGGGGCGGGGCGGCTGGAGTACGCCCGCGCCGACCGGGCCGGGACGCTGACCGCGGCGCCCGCCGCCTCGGACCGGACGGTGGACGGCGTGCGGCTCTCCTACCGGCCGCTGCGTGCGGTCGGCACCGAGCACCCCTACTACCGCACCAACCGCGACTACCTCGGCGTCCTGCGGGCCACCGGCACCGACCAGGGCGCCGTGGACCGGGTGTCGGACGGCTTCTTCGCCACTGAGCGCTGGGAGATATCGTCATGACCGTCGCACTCGACACGGCGGAGAGTGCCGGCACCGGCACCGGCACCGGTCAGGCCGGAGCCACCGAGGAATCCGGGCTGCTGCTGCGCGTCCTGGGCGCGCTGCTGCGTGAGGACGTCGTCGGCCTGCGCACCCGCGGCACGCTGCTGGAGCGGCCGGACGGCCCCTGGCTGCGGCTGCCCGCCGACGAGGCCGCCGGTGCGCTGCTGCTGCCCCTCGGCGAGGACGGCTACCAGAGCGAGTACGCGGCCCGGCTGCCGCTGCTCGTCCGCGAGTCCGACGGCGCCCGGCTGACCACGATCGACGAGGTCCTCACGGCGCTCCGTGCGCTCGCCGACCCCGTCGACCATGAGGGCTTCGACGCCTTCGCCGAGGAGTGCCACCAGACCCTGGCGACGATGCGGCTGCACGCCCGGACCCAGGACGAGGTCGATACCGAGCTGACCCGCCGTCATGGTGCCGAGCCCGGCGACTGGTCGGGGCTCGACGGCGGTCTGGCGTACGACACGCTCGCCGCCCGGCTCGACCACCCCGTCTACCCGACGGCCCGTGGCCGGTCCGGCCTGGACGAGGACCAACTGCGCGCGTACGCACCCGAGTTCCGGCCGGACTTCGCGCTGCGCTGGCTGGCTCTGCCGCGCGCCGCGGTCACCGTGCCGGGCGGCGAAGCGACGCTGCCCGAGTGCTGGCCGAAGCCCGCCGACCTGGGACTCGGCCATCTCGACGGCAGTCATCTCGCCCTGCCCGTCCACCCGTTGACGCTCGGCGACCCGCTGCACGGCGCGCTGCGCGAGACCGGCCTGGAGGGCGATGCGGTGCTGTCCGAGCACGCGGTGCTCGACGCGGTGCCGACGCTGTCGATGCGTACCGTGGCGCTCGACGGCGACCCGCGGCTGCATCTGAAGCTGCCGCTGGCCACCGCGACGCTGGGCCTGCGCAACCGGCGCACCATCAAGCCCCGTACGCTCATCGACGGCGCCGAGGGCCAGCGGCTGCTGGACGTCGTGATCGCCCGCGAACCGCGCTTTGCCGCATCGATTCTGCAGGCCGACGAGACGGTCTACGCGCACGCCGGCCACGAGCTGCTGGCCGTGCTGTGCCGCCGCTACCCCGCGGGGCTGGACGGCAGTGCCGTGGTGCCGATGGCCGCGCTGCTGAGCCGGGCGCCCGGCGGGCGGCTGGTGATCGACCACCTCGCGGACCGCTTCTACGGCGGCGACCCGCTCGCGCTGCTGGACGCCTGCCTCGCCCTGCTCTTCGACTGGCAGACCACCCTCTTCGGCTACGGCATCGCGCTGGAGTCCCACCAGCAGAACATCTCGCTGGTGCTGGACGGGACGGCGGACGGCACCCGGCTGCGGCTGCTGTTCAAGGACAACGACGCGCCGCGCATCAACACCGTCCGGCTGCGCGACACACTGGGCGACGACGCCCCGGACCCCGAGGTCTTCGCCGACCCGCGGATCTTCGCCGGGAGCGACCGGCCGGTGCTGGACCTGTTCGCCACCATCACCGTCCACCTGTGCGCCGGTTCGTACGCCTTCGGGCTCGCCCGGCACGGCCGCGCGCCGCTCGCCCGGCTGCTGGACCTGGTCCGCGGCCGGCTCGCCGAGGCCGTCGAGCGGCTGGGCACCGCCCCGGGCGACCCGGGAGCCGCGCTGCGCGCGTACGTCCTGGACGCCCCGCATCTCCCGATCAAGGCGATGGTCAGCGCCGGAACCCTGCTCTCCAAGGAGCGTTCGGGTGCGGCCGACATCAACAAGCACTACGCGACAGGCCCCAACTACCTGCAACGAATCGGGGCCCACCGGTGAAGACCCTGAGGACCCGCACCACTCGGCAGTTCGAGCCGGCCGCCATCGAGTCCAAGGACCGCCCGGGGCTCGCCCGCCGCCAGGTGCACGCCGTGGCCGGCTGCTACTTCGTGGCGTCGTTCGCCGCCCTCGGCCTGCCGCCGTACCTCACCGAGATCCTGCCCGAGCTGGGCGACGGCGCCGCCCGCTGGGCCGGTCTGCTCTACATCGTGCCGACCATCTTCGGGGCCATCGGCGCCCCGCTGTGGGGACGGCTCGCGGACCGCTTCGGACGCAAACGGCTGCTGTTGCGCGCCCAGTTGGGGCTCGCGGCGGCGTTCCTGCTGGCCGGCTGGGCCGACTCGATCGGCACGTTCGCCGCGGCACTGGTCCTCCAGGGCGTGCTCGGCGGCACCTTCGCCGCGTCGAACGGCTATCTGGGTGCGGCACTTGAGGGCAATGCGCTGTCCCGGGCGCTGACGCTGATGCAGGGCAGCGCCCGTGCGGCCCTGGTCTTCGCACCGATCGTCGTCGGCGCGCTGACGCCCTGGCTGTCGCCGCACCGCCAGTACGCCCTGCTGGCCGTGCTGCCGCTGACCGCGGCCCTGATGCTCGCGGCGCTCCCGGAGCCGCCGAGCGCCCCGGCCGCCGCGGCGAAGAAGGCCGAGGCCGCTCGCGAGATCGATGTCACTAAGACGCCGGAGGCGGCGACGGACGCGGCGGAGACGGCCGGGCGTACCCCGCTCGGGTCCCTGCGCGCCCTCTACGCCCTGGAGTTCGCCTTCGTCTTCGCCACCGTCATCTCCTTCCCGTACCTGATCTCCCTGATCAAGGAACGGATCCCCGGCACAGGACCGCTGGTGTCCGGCGTCCTGTTCGCCCTGCCCCACATGTGCTACCTGGTCGCGGCGATGGCGGTGCACGCCGGCTTCCGCACCCGCCCCCGGCTCGGCATCGCGCTCGGCTTCGGCTGTATCGCGCTGGGTCTGGCCGGACACGGCCTCGCCGACTCGCTGACCGGCTTCATCGCGGTCCGTCTGGTGCTCGGCGCCGGGCTCACCCTCGGCCTGGTCTGTCTGTCGGTGCTGGCCGCGGCCTGCGCCAAGGGCCGGGCCCCCGGTGGGCTGTTCGGCTCGATCGAATTCTTCTCCAAGGCCGGCGCGGTCGCCGCCGGCTTGGCCGCCGCGGCCGGAAACGACTGGTTCGGCCCGGCCGCGCCCGTCCTGACCGGCACCGCGATCGCCCTGGCCACCGTCCTGGCGACGACCGCCCCTGTTCTGCTCGCCCGTCTCCCCCGCACCCGCTGGAGCCCTCGATGCCCCCGCTGACCAACACCCCCGGCACCGCCACGCGCCACCCCGGGCATGCCGCCCCCGCCGGTCTGCCCACCGCCGACCAGGCCGTGGCGCACACCCTCCTGAACTGCCTGCTCCGCGAGGTCTCCGGCCCCGAGCACCAGACCGCCGTCGACAACGGCCATCTGCTGCTCCGGCTGCCGCGCCGCGGTGTGCTGCTGCGCGTCGCGCTGCGCCGTACCTCCCTGCTCGGCGCGCACCGGTTCACCGGCCCGGTGACCGAGCAGTCCGCGGACGGCTGGGCCGAGGTCGGCCGGCACCGGCTGGCCGAGTATGTGCATGCCGAGCTGTCGCTGCGGACCGGGGTGGACAACGAGGAGTTCCTGGCGCAGATCGAGTCCAGCCACCAGGCCGTCTCGGCCGCGCTCGCCGCCCGTACGGCGTCCGGCCCGGCGACCCCTGACGACGGCGTGGACGGTGACGACTGGCAGGCCCGCTACGTGGCGTCCGAGCAGTCGCTGATCCTCGGCCACCGCTTCCACCCCACGCCCAAGGCCCGCACCGGCGACCCCGCCGACTGGCAGTCGTACGCGCCGGAGACCGGGGCGTCCTTCCCGCTGCTGCTGCTCGCCGTCCGCGACGGTCTGATCGCCGAGGAAGCCGCCGTACCCGGCGCCACGGCTCCCCTGGACGCGCTGCACGCCGATGTCCCGGACGGCTACCGGCTGCTGCCGGTCCACCCCTGGCAGTACGAGCTGCTGCGCGACCACGCGGGCCTCCAGGAGGCGCTGGACCGCGGCGACATCCTCGTCCTGGGCCACAGCGAGACCCCGTTCGCGGCGACCGCCTCCGTCCGCACGCTCTACGACGGCGAGTCGTTCCTGAAGTTCAGCCTGAACGTCCGGATCACCAACTGCCTCCGTAAGAACGCGAGTTACGAGCTTTCCGGTGCGGTCGCCCTCACCCGGCTGCTGGAGCCGGTCCTCGCCGACCTGGCGACCCGCTTCCCCGGCAGCGCGGTGCTGCGCGAGCCCGCCTACCGCAGCCTCGCGCTGCCCGCCGCCGACGGGCGGCCGGACAACGAGCTGCTCGAAGGGTTCGGCGTGATCATCCGCGAGGGGCTGTCGCAGCGGCTGCTGCCCGGCACCACCCCGCTGCTGGCGGCCGCCGTCGCCGACGAGTACCCGACCAGCGCGGCCCACGTCTCCCGCCTCCTGGGCGGCACCGGACCGCAGGCCGCGCTGGAGTGGTGGGCGGCGTACCTCAATCTGCTGCTCCCGCCGGTGCTCGCCGCGTACTTCGACCACGGCATGGTGCTGGAACCGCATCTGCAGAACGTGCTGGTCTGCGTCGACGGCGACGGCATGCCCGCCCAGGTCCTCTTCCGCGACCTGGAGGGCACCAAGCTCGTCCCCGAACACCACACCGACCTGCTCGCCTCACTGCCCGCCGCGATCGCCGGGCCGATGACGTACGACGCGCAGCGCGGCTGGGACCGCGTGGTGTACTGCCTGCTGGTCAACCACGTGGCGGAGATGCTGGCCGCGCTCGCCGACCTGCACCCGGACACCGAGGCGGAGCTGTGGGCGCAGGTCCGCCGCACCCTGCAGACATACGCGGACCGCTACGGCTGCCCACCGCGGCTGGCCGCCCTGCTGGCCGGAGTGCCGCTGCCCGCCAAGGCCAACCTCCAGACCCGCTGGGAGCGCAAGGCCGACCGCGAGGCCGGCTATGTCCTGCTGCCCTCACCGCTGGCCGAGTCCGTCCTGTCGGGCGCCGTGCGCGCCGACGACACCGCCCCCTGGAGCGCACGATGACCCACCCCACCCCCGCGGTCCGCGAGCACGCCCGCTCGCTCCGCCCCGAGGAACTCCCCGCGTACCTCTACGACATGACGGCGCTGCGCGCCCACATGGCCGAGGTACGGGCCGCGCTGCCCGAGCGCGTGGAGCTGTACTACGCGGCCAAGGCCAACCCGGAGGCGGAGGTACTCGCCGCGCTGCGCCCGTACGTCGACGGCTACGAGGTCTCCTCGGGCGGCGAACTGGCACACGTCGGCAAGGCCGTACCCGGCGCGCCGCTGGCCTTCGGCGGTCCGGGCAAGACCCCCGCGGAGATCACCCAGGCACTCGAAACCGGCGTACAGCGCTTCCACGTGGAGAGCGTGTACGAGCTCCACATGCTCGCGAGCCTCGCCGCCGACCTCGCCCCGGAACGCCGTATCGCCGTACTCGCACGCTTCAACCTGCCCGTCGACGACGGTTCCCTGGACGGCAGTTCGCTCGCCATGGGCGGCCGCCCCACCCCCTTCGGGCTGGACCCGGACCAGGCGGACGAGGTCGTCGCGCTGCTCACCGACGGCACCTACCCGAACCTCGAACTCGTGGGCGTCCACGCCCACTTGGCGAGCGGCCTGGAGGCACCCGAGCAGCTGGCCGTCTCCCGGGCCATCGTGACCTGGGCCGCGCAGCTCGCCTGGCGGCACCGGGTCAGCCTCTCCGAGGTGACCATCGGCGGCGGTATGGCCGTGGACTACGCCGCCCCGGAACGCCGCTTCGACTGGGCGGCGTACGGCGAGGGCCTGGCCCGGCTGGCCGCCGCCCACCCCGGTCTGACGCTGCGCATCGAGCCGGGTCGTGCACTCACCGCGTACTGCGGCTGGTACGCCACCGAGGTGCTGGATGTGAAGCACAGCCACGGCGAGGAGTTCGCCGTGGTCCGCGGCGGCACCCACCACCTGCGCACCCCCGCGACCAAGGGCCACGACCAGCCCTGCACGGTCCTGCCGTCGGACGAGCCCTGGCCGCACCCCTGGCCCCGCTCCGCGGCGCAGGGCGACCGGGTCACGCTCACCGGCCAGCTGTGCACACCCAAGGACGTGCTCTCCCGCAATGTCCCGGCGCCGGGGCTGCGGGCCGGTGACCGGGTGGTGTTCGGTGTGGCCGGGGCGTACGCCTGGAACATCTCGCACCATGACTTCCTGATGCACCCCCGACCCGGCTTCCACTTCCTCGGCACGGCGGAGGAAGGCTGATGCTCCGCCCCAACGAGGTCAGACGGAAACTCGCCGCGGGCGAGGAAGTCCACGGCCTGTTCAGCACGCTCCCCGAGCCCGCCATGATCGAGATGATCGGCTGCGCCGGCTACGACTTCGTCATCCTCGACACCGAACACACCCTCGTCGACCCGCAACGACTCGAAAACCTGATCCGGGCGGCCGAGACGACCGGGCTGACCCCGTTCGTCCGCGTCCCGGAGGCCGACCCGGGCGCCGTGCTGCGCGCCCTGGACGCCGGGGCGATGGGCATCGTCGTCCCCCACGTACGGCAGCGCGCGGACGTGGACGCCACGATCCGCGCCGCCCGTTACGCCCCCGAGGGCATGCGCTCCCTCAACGGCGGCCGCGGCCCCGGCTTCGGCCGTATCGACCCGGCCGACTACATCCGGCAGGCCAACGCCGAGATCATGGTCATCCCGCTGATCGAGGACGTGGAGGGCGTGGACGCGATCGACGAGATCCTCGCCCCGGGCGGCATCGACCTGGTCCTGCCCGGCCCCGGCGATCTCTCCCAGTCCTACGGGGTCCCCTGGCAGGTCCGCCACCCCCGCGTGCAGGAGGCGGTCCGCACCCTCCGCGCCGCCTGCGGCCGCCACACCGTCCCCTTCTGCGCCATGTCCACCACCCCGGAACGCCGGGCCGAGTGGCGCGCCGACGGCGTCACGGCCTTTGTCCTCGGCGAGGACCGCGACCTGACGGCGCGGGCGCTGCGCGGGCATCTGGAGCGGGCGGTGGGGCAAGGGTGACGAGGCACTTCACCGCCTGAGGCACTGCCGGCACCGGCCGGCCCCACCTCCGACCACACCGCCGGCCCCACCTCCGACCACACCGCCGGCCCCACCTCCGACCACACCGCCGGCCCCACCTCCGACCACGCTTCCGCCCCCTTCCGGCCCCTTCTGCCCCCTTCCAGCCACTTCCGACCACACCTTCGGCGGTACCTGCCCGGCAGGCCGGCGGGTACTTGATGAGCTGGACGTACCCGGGGTCGCGTACGGCGGCATGGTCCACGTGGGCTCCGGACAGGGCAGACAGGGAGCTGAGCGGGCATGGCCGGGAACACAGCATTCATGATCGTCGGAGCGGGCCTGGCCGGTGCGAAGGCCGCGGAAACACTGCGGGCGGAGGGCTTCGACGACCCGATCGTCCTGCTGGGTGACGAGCGCGAGCGCCCCTACGAGCGCCCGCCGCTGTCGAAGAGCTACCTCCTGGGCACGTCCGAGAAGGAACAGGCCTTCGTCCATCCGCCCGAGTGGTACGCCGACCACCGGGTCGACCTGCGGCTGGGCACCACGGTCACCGGTATCGACCCGGACGGCCACCGGCTGACCCTCGCGGACGGCAGCCACCTCGGCTACGCGAAGCTGCTGCTCACCACCGGCTCCGCGCCGCGCCCGCTGCCGGTGCCGGGCGCGGATCTCGACGGGGTGGTCTATCTGCGGCGCCTCGCGGACAGCGACCGGCTCAAGGAGACGTTTCGCGCCGCGTCCCGGGTGGTGGTGATCGGCGCCGGCTGGATCGGCCTGGAGACGACGGCCGCGGCCCGCACCGCCGGCGTCGAGGTGACCGTGCTGGAGACGGCCCAGGTGCCGCTGCAGCGGGTGCTCGGCCGCGAGGCCGGCCGGATCTTCGCCGAGCTGCACACCGATCACGGGGTCGATCTCCGCTGCGACACCCAGGTCGCGCAGATCACCGGCAGCGACGGCCGCGCGGACGGGGTGCGGCTGGCCGACGGCACCCGTATCGAGGCGGACGCGGTGATCATCGGTGTCGGCGTCACGCCCAACAGCGGGCTGGCCGCGGCCGCCGGCCTCGACGTCGGCAACGGTGTCCACGTCGACGCGCGGCTGTGCACGTCCCACCCGGACATCTACGCCGCGGGGGATGTCGCCAGCGCCTTCCACCCGCTGCTGGGCAAGCACATCCGCGTCGAGCACTGGGCCAACGCCCTCAACCAGCCGCAGACCGCGGCCAGGGCCATGCTGGGCCAGGACGTGGTCTACGACCGGCTGCCGTACTTCTTCACCGACCAGTACGACCTGGGGATGGAGTACACGGGCTATGTCGACCCCGACGCCTACGACCGGGTCGTCTTCCGCGGCAGCACCGGGACCCGGGAGTTCATCGCGTTCTGGCTCGCCGGCCGACGGGTCCTGGCCGGTATGAACGTCAACGTCTGGGACGTCACCGACCCGATCCGCGCGCTCGTGGCCTCCGGGCAGACGGTCGACGAGGCCGCCCTCGCGGATCCGGATGTGCCGCTGGCCGAGCTCCTCGTGTCGCCGTAGACCTGGACCGAGCTCCACAGGCCCGGCGGTATGGCCTGATCCGGATCTCACGTCGGGGTGCGGGCGAGTGTGTGACCGACGTAACGGCCGATGATCGCCCGGTGTGACACAGGGGAAACGGGCGATTCGTACCGTCGTGTGCGGAGCACCGACACGAAGGGACCGCCCGTGACCGCACCGGAACCGCAGACAGACAGCGCCGGCACCACCGCCCAGGTGCGGACGGCGTGCTCGTACTGCGGTGTCGGCTGCGGGATCGTCCTCGATGTCGAGACCGGCGCGGACGGGCGGCGTACGGTCCGCAAGGCGTCCGGCGACAAGGCGCACCCGGCGAATGCCGGCCGCTTGTGCACCAAGGGCGCGACCAGCGCCGATCTGCTGGCCGCGCCGGGGCGGCTGGATACCGCGCTGGTGCGGGCCGAGCGGGGCGATGAACCGGCGGCCCGTGCGATGGACGCGGCGGTCAAGGAGACCGCACGGCGGCTGCGCGCGATCATCGATGAGCACGGCCCGGACGCCCTGGCCTTCTACGTGTCCGGCCAAATGACCCTGGAAGCCCAGTACTTGGCGAACAAGCTCGCCAAGGGCTTTGTGCGCACCAACCAGATCGAGTCCAATTCGCGGTTGTGCATGGCGAGTGCGGGCACCGGCTACAAGCTGTCGCTGGGCGCGGACGGCCCGCCCGGCTCGTATGAGGACTTCGAGCACGCGAATGTCTTCTTCGTCATCGGCTCCAACATGGCCGACTGCCACCCGATCCTGTTCCTGCGGCTCATGGAGCGGGTCAAGGCGGGCGCGAAGCTGATCGTGGTCGATCCCCGGCGCTCCGCCACCGCGGCCAAGGCCGATCTGTTTCTGCAGATCGAACCGGGTACGGATCTGGCGCTGCTGAACGGTCTGCTGCATCTGCTGGTGGAGAACGGCCACACCGATCCGGAGTTCATCGCCGAGCACACCGAGGGCTGGGAGGCAATGCCGGGCTTCCTCCGGGACTACCCGCCCGCCAGGGTCGCCGAGATCACCGGTATCCCGGAGGCGGACATCCGCCGGGCCGCCGAGCTGATCGGCGCGGCGGGTGAGTGGATGAGCTGCTGGACCATGGGCCTGAACCAGAGCACGCACGGCACGTGGAACACCAATGCGCTGGTCAATCTGCATCTGGCGACGGGGGCGATCTGCCGCCCGGGGAGCGGCCCGTTCTCGCTCACCGGTCAGCCCAATGCGATGGGCGGCCGCGAGATGGGCTACATGGGGCCGGGTCTGCCCGGTCAGCGGTCGGTGCTGGTGGCCGAGGACCGCGCGTTCGTCGAGGAGTTGTGGGGTGTCGGGCCGGGGACGCTGCGGGCGGACGGGACCGGCAAGGGGACCGTGGAGATGTTCCAGCGGATGGCGGACGGGGAGATCAGGGCCTGCTGGATCATCTGCACCAATCCCGTCGCCTCGGTCGCCAACCGGAAGACCGTCATCGAGGGGCTGGAGGCGGCGGAGTTCGTCGTGTCGCAGGATGTCTTCGCCGAGACCGAGACCAATGCGTACGCGGATATGGTCCTGCCGGCCGCCATGTGGGCGGAGTCCGAGGGGGTGATGGTCAATTCGGAACGCAATCTCACGCTGGTGCGGCAGGCCGCCGATCCGCCGGGCGAGGCGTGGCCGGACTGGCGGATCATCGCGCGGATCGCCTGCGAGATGGGGTACGAGGACGCCTTCGGCTACCGCAGCGCCGAGGAGATCTTCGAGGAGATCAAGCGTGCCTGGAATCCGCAGACCGGCTATGACCTGCGGGGTGTGACGTATGAGCGGTTGCGGCGCACTCCCGTGCAGTGGCCCAGCGCGTCCGCCGACGGGCCCGACCGCAATCCGGTGCGCTATGTCAACGACGGTGTCAGCCAGGCGGTGGCCGAGCGGCCGGACGGTACGCGGCCCCGGCTGTCCTTCCCCAGGGCCGGCGGCCGGGCGGCGTTCTTTGCCCGTCCGCACCTTCCCGCGGCCGAAATGCCCGACGACGACTATCCGTTCGTCCTGAACACCGGCCGTCTTCAGCACCAGTGGCACACGCTTACCAAGACCGGCAAGGTCGCCAAGCTGAACAAGCTCAACCCTGGCCCGTTCGTGGAGATCCATCCTCGGGACGCGCAGGGTCTGGGCATCACGGAGGGCGACGCAGTGGAGGTCGCCTCCCGGCGTGGCCGGGCGGTTCTGCCGGCGGTGGTGACCGACCGGGTACGGCCCGGGGGCTGCTTTGCGCCGTTCCACTGGAACGACCTGTTCGGCGAGTACCTCAGCGTGAACGCGGTCACCAACGATGCGGTGGATCCGGTGTCGTTCCAGCCCGAGTTCAAGGTGTGTGCGGTGTCGCTGGCCAGGGTGGCCGCGGGGGCAGGGGGTGGCGGCGAGCAGGGTGAACGTGCGGGGGCCGTTGCCGGTGGTGGCGGGGCGGCGGGGTCCGCGGTGGCCGGTGCGGTGACGGTGCTGGCCGATGTGTTCCAACTCGGCGGAGTCGCCCCGCCGGTGCTGACCGACCACGAGCGGCGCTATCTCGCCGGTTTTCTCGCCGGGCTCGGATCCGGCGGCTCCGGGACGGCGGGCACGCCCGTACTGCCGTCCCACGCGCCGTTCGGCTCCGAGAGCACGCTGTGGGTCAACGGGGTGCTGGCGGGGATGTTTTCCCGCGCACCAGGCACCGTGGCGGCGTCGCCGGTGGCGGACGTGGTGACGGACCTGGTGACGGACGTGGTGGCGGCGCCCGCCGGTCCACATGCCGCTACGGAGCCCTCCCCCGGACGTGAGGTCATCGTCCTCTGGGCGTCGCAGACCGGGAACGCCGAGGAGGTCGCCGCGACAGCAGCCCGGCGGCTGACCGACACCGGACGGACCGCGAAGCTCCTCGGCATGGACGACAGTTCGCTGGCCGCGCTGCCGCGCACCGCCGATCTGCTCATCGTCACCAGCACCTTCGGTGACGGCGACGCCCCCGACAACGGATCGGGGTTCTGGGAGACCCTCAGCGCGCCCGACACACCGCGCCTGGACGGAGTGCGGTACTCCGTCCTCGCGCTCGGCGACTCCTCGTACGACGATTTCTGCGGCCATGGCCGCCGTCTCGACCAGCGGCTCGACGAGCTGGGCGCGGTCTGCCTGGTCCCGCGTACCGATTGCGAGCCGGACTACGAGCAGCCCGCGGAGCAGTGGCTCGATCAAGTGCTCAGCGCGCTGGGTGCCCCCGCGGTTCCGGACGCCGCGGCACCGGCCGCTACTGCCACGGCACACCCCGGTGCGGGCGCCGCGCCGCCGGCGGATGCCCGCCCCTCCAAGGCCGCGCCCGCCACCGCCCGTCTGGTGGGGAATCAGCTGCTCAGCCGTCCCGGATCGGCCAAGGAGGTCCGCCGCTTCACGTTCGACACCCGCGACGGGGAGGGCGCGCCGCTGGTGTACGAGGCCGGTGACGCGCTCGGCGTCCGGCCGCTGAACTGCCCGGATCTCGTGGCGGAGTGGCTGGCCGTCACCGGTCTCGATGCGGGCGCCACCGTGGATGTCGCGGGGGTCGGGGCGGTGCCGCTCGGCGAGGCCCTGTACCGCCATCTGGATATCTCCAGGGTTACCCCGGGTCTGCTCCGGCTCGTCGCGGAACGTACCCAGGACCGTGTCCTGAAGAAGCTGCTGCGCCCGGACAACAAGGGCGAACTGGCCCAGTGGACGTGGGGCCGGCAGGCCGTCGACGTCATCGCGGAGCATCCTGTCCGGGCCGGTGCCTCGGAGTGGGCCGCCGTGCTCCCCCGCCTGCAGCCGCGTCTGTATTCCATATCGTCGAGTCCTCTGGCCGACCCGCACCTGATCGGTCTGACCGTCTCCGTCGTCCGGTTCGACAACCGGCACGGCCGCCCGCGCAAGGGTGTGGCGTCCGCCTTTCTGGCCGACGCGGATCCCGGCCGTCCGGTGCCGGTGTTCGTGCAGCGTGCCGCGCACTTCCGTCCACCGTCCGATCCCGCCACTCCGATGGTGATGGTGGGCCCCGGTACGGGCGTCGCCCCGTTCGTCGGCTTCCTCCAGGAGCGCCGCGCGCTCGGCCACCGCGCCCCCAACTGGCTCTTCTTCGGTGAGCAGCGCCGCGCCACGGACTTCTACTACGAGGACGAACTCGACGAGTTGCGCCGTGCCGGGTTGCTCAGTCGGCTGGACACGGCTTTCTCCCGTGATCAGCGCGCCAAGGTCTACGTCCAGGACCGGATGCGTGAGCACGGCGCTCAGCTGTGGTCGTGGCTCCAGGACGGCGCCCACTTCTATGTGTGCGGCGATGCGTCCCGTATGGCGAAGGATGTCGACCGTGCGCTGCGCGATATCGCGGTCGCGCATGGCGGCTTGGAGGAGGAGGCTGCCGCCACGTACGTCAAGCAACTCGCCGCCGACAAGCGCTATGTGCGTGATGTGTACTGACCGGCCGTTTCCTCGCCAGTTACGACATGGACACGCCACTGAACTTCCCGCGGTTGTCGTTTTGACTTGAACGGCGGCGTTTATGGCGCCCGGCCGTCGGTTAGCCAGCAGGAGGACAAGAGGAGGGAAGTCCCGTGGCCGCCACACCGAAGCCCAACGGACCGGGCCCTGTACCCAGCGGACCGGAGCCCGTGCCACGTGATCCGCATCCGCCCGAGCCGGAACCGGAAGAGCCGGAACCACCCGGGACGAAACCGCCCGAGCCGGAGCCGTCCCCGGAAGAACCACCCGACTGACCTACGCGCACGGCGGGCGGACAGGCCCGGGATCCGTGCGCCGTATGTGTCCGGTTGCAGGCGCCGCGTGACCGTCGCAAGGTGGGAGCCACTCGGTTCGGGCGCGATCTCCACGCGCCGTCGTAGCTCCCCCGGTCACCCGGGCTGATGTCGGGAGATGACGGCATGCTGCTGCCGGACAAGAATGAGCTCGCTGCACTCCTGCGGCGGTACCGGGTGTGGGAGCACCTGGTCCACACACAGCCCCGTGATCCGGCGCGGCGCCGCGGGCTGGAGGACGTCGCGTACACCCTGTGTGTGCTGATGGGCCGCCGCACCGTCCGCGAGGCGGTGATCGCCGCGGAGCTCTATCTCGAAACGGCCCAGGTGTCCGCCCGGCCTCCCGCCGAACGGTCCGGTGACGGCTGACCCGGTGTCCGGGGGCCGGGGGCCGGGCCGGAGACGAAGCTGCTGAGGAGATGCGCATGCGCGACGCGGGCACACCGGCGACACCGTCAGGGCCCGGCCACCTCGACCCCGCGGAGCTCCGGACGCTGGACGCGCACTGGCGGGCCGCCAACTACCTCTCCGTCGGGCAGATCTATCTGATGGCGAACCCGCTCCTGGAGGAGCCGCTGCGGCCCGAGCACGTCAAGCCGCGGCTGCTGGGCCATTGGGGTACCTCGCCCGGTCTGAATCTCGTCCATACGCACCTCAACCGCGTCGTCAAGGCCCGTGATCTGGATGCGCTGTGTGTCTGGGGTCCGGGTCACGGGGGCCCCGCCGTGGTGGCGAACTCCTGGCTCGACGGCACCTACGCCGACACCTATCCGGACGTGAGCCGGGACCGGGAGGGCATGGCGAAGCTCTTCCGGCAGTTCTCGTTCCCCGGCGGGGTGCCCAGCCATGTCTCGCCGGAGACGCCGGGCTCCATCCATGAGGGCGGCGAGCTGGGCTACTCCCTGGCGCATGCATACGGCGCGGCGTTCGACAACCCGCAGCTGCTCGTCGCCTGTGTGGTCGGTGACGGTGAGGCGGAGACGGGGCCGCTCGCCGCGTCCTGGCACGCCACGAAGTTCCTCGACCCGGTGTACGACGGTGCCGTGCTGCCGATCCTGCATCTCAACGGCTACAAGATCGCCAATCCGACGGTGCTCGCCCGGATCCCGCAGGACGAGCTGGACGCCCTGCTGCGCGGCTACGGCCACAACCCGATCCATGTCGGCGGCGACGATCCGGTGGCCGTGCACCAGGCGCTGGCCGCCGCCATGGACCGGTCGCTGGACCGGATCGCCGACATCCAGCGCCGGGCCCGCGCCGAGGGCGAGGTGGACCGGCCGCGCTGGCCGGTGATCGTGCTGCGGACGCCCAAGGGCTGGACCGGTCCGCATGACGTGGACGGACTGGCCGTCGAGGGGACCTGGCGTGCCCACCAGGTGCCGCTGTCCGGCGTACGGGAGAACCGGGACCATCTCCACCAGTTGGAGGAGTGGCTGCGCTCGTACCGGCCGGACGAGCTGTTCGACGCGACGGGCCGACCGCGGCCCGAGGTCCTCGCCTGTGTACCGGAGGGGCCGCGGCGGCTGGGCGCCTCACCGCACGCCAATGGCGGTCTGCTGCTGCGGGACCTGCCGGTGCCTCCCCTGGAGCGGCACGCGGTGCACATCGACAAGCCGGGCGGTGCCCTGCACGAGCCCACCCGGGTGCTCGGGGGGCTGCTGGAAGCCGTCATGAAGGCCACCGCGGAGCGCCGGGACTTCCGGGTGTTCGGGCCGGACGAAACCGACTCCAACCGTCTGGAGGCCCTCTATGAAGCGACCGGGAAGGCCTGGCAGGCCGAGACGGCCGGCGGTGACGAGCATCTGGCGCGCCACGGCCGGATCTTGGAGGTGCTCTCCGAGCACATGTGCCAGGGGTGGCTGGAGGGCTATCTGCTCACCGGGCGGCATGGCCTCTTCTCCTGCTACGAGGCGTTCGCGCACATCGTCGACTCGATGGTCGGCCAGCACATCAAGTGGCTGCGGACCACGCGCCGGCTGCCCTGGCGGCGCCCCGTCGCCTCTCTCAACTATCTGCTGACGTCGCACGTGTGGCGGCAGGACCACAACGGTTTCTCGCACCAGGATCCCGGTTTCGTCGACCATGTCCTCAACAAGAGCCCCGAGGTCGTGCGGGTCTACCTGCCGCCGGACACCAACACCCTGCTCGTGGTGGCCGATCATGCGCTGCGCAGCCGCGACCACGTCAATGTGATCGTGGCCGGCAAGCAGCCGGGCTTCGACTGGCTCTCGCTCGACGACGCCCGCGCCCATTGCGCGCGCGGCGCGGGCGTCTGGGGGTGGGCGGGCACCGAGGTGAGCAGCCGTGACCCGGATGTCGTGCTGGCCTGTGCGGGGGACGTCCCCACCCAGGAGACGCTGGCCGCGGCGGATCTGCTGCGGCGGCATCTGCCGGAGCTGGCGGTGCGGGTCGTCAATGTCGTCGACATGGCCCGGCTGCTGCCTCCCGGTGAACACCCGCACGGCATGCCGGACTTCGAGTACGACGCACTGTTCACCCGCGACAAGCCGGTGATCTTCGCGTATCACGGCTACCCCTGGCTGATCCACCGGCTCTGCTACCGCCGCGCGGGGCACGGGAACCTGCACGTCCGCGGTTACAAGGAGGAGGGCACCACCACCACGCCCTTCGACATGGTCGTCCGCAACGATCTCGACCGGTACCGGCTGGTGATGGATGTCGTGGACCGGGTGCCCGGCCTCGCGGTGCACGGCGTTGCGCTGCGCCAGGCGATGGCGGATGTCCGTACCCGTCACCACGCGTGGATCCAGGAGCACGGCACGGATCTGCCCGAGGTCGCCGAATGGACGTGGACGGGCTGACGGTGCGGTGGGGCGTGTCCGCAAAGGCCCGTCGTTCGGGGCCGCACCGGATCCGGTGCCCCCTTTGCCTGCCCATCGGACAGACCCTTAGCACCATGAGCACCACGAATGTGCGCTAACTCCCGCTATGACCAGGTCAATTGACAACAACATCGGCATCACGCGATCCTCTCCCACCATGGGATGGCACACCTCGGCGCTCTTCGTACGCAACCGCTCGATCGGCGATGTCGTGGGATTTCTCCCGGACGTGTTTACCTACGAACCCACGTCCGAGCAGGTGAGTGGCGACTGGGGATGGGGGTGCCATTCCGGTGACCGGCTCTATCTCGCGGAGAAAGGCGGCTGGGCCCAGTTGTGGGATCCGGACTGCCGGTTCGTGCCCCGGCTGGAATCTCTGATCGCCACCGACGGGCCGGGCCCGCTGAAGGAAACCCAGGCGCTTGCCGTCGCATTCTCCGATGTCGCCTTCTCGCTCTACGACGACGGCGAACTGATTCGGCACGTCGCTTTCAGCGGCAGGGAAACGGTGGCCGATCACGGAGCGCCCTTACCCGTCGAAGGGCGGATCGCACTGCCCAGCTGGGGGCCGGACGAAAGCTTCCTGTGGTCCGTGATCGAGGATGTGACCGGGGTGGAAGGCGATTTCGACCAGCTATTTGATGTGTATGACGTGGTCGTGGGCCAGGAATAGGGGCAGGAGCGGCGGCAGGTCCAGAGCCGGAAGTGATGAGCGGGTAGCTCCGATCGCGGAATTCGGGCACCCCGCTTAGCATGGTTTTCGTCATTCGCCCTACGCCGGTTCGCACCATGAAGGCGGCCCCTCATGCGCCCCACGGCGAAGTTCTCCATCAGCTTCGGCCTGGTCACGATCCCGGTGGCCGCCTACACCGCCACGGACAGTTCCGCGTCGGTCAGCTTTGTGCGGATCCACACGGCGGACGGCGGACGGGTGCGCAATCAGCCCGTCTGCTCCCTGGAAGGCGCCGAGGTCGCAACGGACGAGATCGGCCGGGGCTACAAGGCCGGCGGCGACACCGTCGTACCGCTGAGCGACAACGATCTTGACGCGCTGCCGCTGCCGACCGCGAAGACGCTGACGATTCTCGCGTTCGTCGCCGGCGGCGACATCGACCCGTTGCAGCTGGACAAGGGCTACTACCTGGGCATCGACGGGCCTGCCGCGGCCAAGCCGTACGCCCTGCTGCGGGACGCGATGGAGCGGCACCAGCGCGTGGGACTCGGCAAGATCGCGCTGCACGGGCGGGAGACGCTGGCGATGCTGCGTCCGGTCGGGGACACACTCGTGATGCAGGTCCTGCTGTGGCCGCACCAGATCCGGCCGATGGACGGGGTGCTCCCCGAGCGGGAGACGAAGGTCGCCTCCAATGAGGTGGCGGCCGCCGAGGCACTGATGGATTCCTTCGGTGCGCTCTCGGAGGACGACGTCCACGATCATTACCGCGAGGCGCTCGAAGAGATCGTGGCGGCGAAGCTGGCGGACCGCGAGCCGGAATTCGAGGCCGGCGAGGAGCGGCCCGCCGGTGAGGTGATGGACCTGATGGCGGCCCTCCAGGACAGTGTCCGCGCCGCGAAACGGTCGCGCGGCGAATCCGGTGAAGGTGGCGAAACAGAAGCGAAGAAGACCACCGGGTCCACAGCGAAGAAGACGGCCCGAACGCCGAAGGCCACCGGCGGCAAGAAGTCCACCAGCACTGCTAAGAAAACCGCCGCGAGGGCCGGAGAAAAGTCTGCTGCAAAGACCGACGAAAAGACGGGCACGAAGACCGCGGCCAAGAGCACCGCCAAGAAGACGGCCGCTACGAAGAAGACCGCGGGCAGGGCACGCCGGGCGGGCTGAGCAATTTCCGTGCCGACGTCACGTCACGGTCACTGACGCGTGGAACCGTCCCCGACCGGCAGTTCATGCAATGTGTCGCACGCGACTTGCGCGGACGCGACAATTCCCGTGATGAGGGAGGTCAGTTCGGCCAGGGACGCGGGCGGCAGCCCTCCGGGAGACGAGGTCCGCAAGGCCACCGTCTCCACCTTCCCGCGGCGCAATTCCTTGAGGGTTTCCAGTTCGGAATTGACCTCCCCGAAAACCCGCTCGTCGAGAAAGTACGCCCAGCGCTGGATGCCCAGGCTGTGCGCCACCTTCACCAGTGTCCCGATGGTCAGATTCGTGCCGTCCGACGATTCGGCCGATGCCAGCGTGCGTTTGGAGACGCCGGCCCGTTCCGCGAGCTTGGCCAGGTGAACGGGCCTTCCGGATGGTGCTGCCGGATGCACCGGAGCCTCGCGGCGATGGCGGTCTTGGCTGCGCGCACCTGGCCGTCAAGGGAGTGGGCCGTCGACCCGGGGGATGCATCGTGCTGATGGTCCATGGGTCACCCACCTCTCATCGCAGAATACTGCGATGAGACGCAGCATGCCGCAACGATGCATTGCGATGCCAACTGTGCAGCAGGTGTTGCTGAGGGCCCGTCAGTGAGCTGACGGACCCTCCCAGTTGGCAGGACCCGCTGCCGCGCGGCCCTGCGGCGCCCACGCCCGGACGCCCCGGCCGGTGTTGGCCCGGGACGCCGCGACGGCCCTGCCCGCCGCCGAAGCGTTCCGCAGTTTCTGCGGCACCCGGTCGAGCCCCTGACGGATCCGGTCGCGGACGTCCTTCGCCGTGGCGACCGCGATACCCGCCAGCGCGGCGATGTCCCGCAGCGAGGCGTCGGGTTTCTCGGCCACCAGCCGGCCTGCCAGCTCACGGCCGGCGGCCGCGTTGAGCGGACGTACCCGGCCGTCGCGTCCCATGCGGGTGTTCAACTGCGGCCCGGCGTCAGTTGAACCATCGCGCAAGGCGGCCACCGTCCTGGTGGACAGGCCCGTCGCCGAGGCCACCATCCGGTCGGACCACTGCGGGTGGGAGCCGATGATCCGGGCGGCGGCGGCCGCGCGGTCGGCCGAGGACAGCGGCAGCCCGTGCGCGCTGTTCAACCCGACGGCGAGCACGAACGCGTCGACCGCACTGCCTTCGAAGAACGTGGCGCCACATACTCCTCGCCGCGGAGGACGGCCGCGCGCACCCGGTGCATTCCGTCGACCACGCGCATCGTCGGCCGGTGCACCACGATCGGGGGCAGCGGAGTGGTCAGCTCGGCGAGCTTGCGTACATGGTCGCTGCTCTCACCGGCGGTCCGCGGCGAATCGGCGGGCCGCAGGGCAATGATGGGGACCATTGCCGTCGGCCCCTGACCCTGGTTTCCCTCGCGGTCGGCGGTCCGCTGCGTCGCAGCCGCCGCGAGGCCGTCATCCAGAGTCGTCACAACTTCCCCTGATCGCAGACAGCTCGGCGGCCGTTCCTCATCTCGCTGGGGCCCCCGGACCCACCGGACTACACGCACGACGCTAATGGCTCGCTGTGCGCGTTGCAGTAACATGCGCACAGCGTGCAACATGCTGCACTCGGCGCGGGGTGGCGCCTCCGGGCGACCTTGATGAAGGCATGAAGCAGCGGACCCTCACCGGGCGGTGAGCATGATCCAGACCTGCCCCCGGGCGAAGTTCAGGGGCTCCCCGGACGGTGTGGTGAACGTCGTGCCGCCCCGCTCCCCGTCCCGGCTCCACCGGGCGTCGTACGCCTTGCCGTCACGCAGGACCAGGGCCTGGCCGGAGCCCACCGTCTCCGTGAACGGCGAGACGCTGCCCCACCGGTCCCGGAACTCCGAGTCGCGTACGTTCACCTGCTGGACGACGACCGTCGAGGCGGCGGTCCGGCCGCCGTCGGTGGTACGCGCCGCCGCACCGTCCATCGCCACCAGCCACTTCTTGTCGGCGGGCGACCAGGTGAAGTCGAACCTGGAGGCCGGGTAGCGCACGGTGTGCTCCGTCTCCTGCCGCCCGCCCGCAGGCGCCGCCCCGAACCGGAACCCGATGTCCGCCGCCTCGGACGCCTCCGGTGCGTGGCCCAGGAGCCGTTCGGGCCGCAGGTAGAGATTGTGCGGCGCGGACCGGCTGCCGTCGCGGAAGTACGCGTCGGAGGCCTGCCCCGGCGGCACGGCGTACAGCGGCGCGGCCGTGAGCAGCGGTGTCAGCCTGGACTGCACCCCGGAGTACGCGAGCGCGGGTCTGCCGAACTGCCCCAGCAGCTCGACATCCGATTCGCGGGCACTGCGTACCGGCCCCAGCTTCGGGGGCAGCCGGGACGAGAGAACGGCGAGTATCCGGGTCTGACCGCCCTCCACCTGCTCCACGTAGCAGATGTCCGCCGCACCGAGACCGGTGTGCGGCCGCGCCGGGCCGACATTGTCGATCTTGACGGCGAGCACCGGTCCGGACTCCGCCGGAAGCCCCGTGAACGGGGAGGCGGCCCTCCCTCCGGGCTTGGGACCGGTCTCCTCCCCGGAGCC
Source organism: Streptomyces sp. NPDC050636 (assembly GCF_040654775.1). NCBI lineage: Bacteria > Bacillati > Actinomycetota > Actinomycetes > Kitasatosporales > Streptomycetaceae > Streptomyces > Streptomyces sp. NPDC050636. The sequence continues at coordinate 62,712 of NZ_JBFAIP010000025.1, read as the reverse complement.
GGAATCCGTACAGCCGGCGAGGCCGAGAGCCATCACGGCCAAGGCCGGCACGGTCACGGCAGTACGCCGCGCCACGGTCACGATCAGCTGCAGGACGTCGGCGAGTTGACGGCCCGGCCGGAAACGAAGGTGCACCACCGATTCGTCCACATGTCCAGGATGCCACCGCGGCCCGGGAACATACCCGGACGTGTGCGCCCCGCCCGTCCCCTGGTTGGATCCCTCCGGCCGGATCCCTCCGGCTAGATCCCTCCGGGCGTCTCCCAGATCTCGAAGCCCCGCAGCCCTTCCGGGTCTTCCTCCCGCACGTACACGGCGTCGACGATCGCCGTGGGCGGGCCGTCATGCGCCCAGTCCACCAGCTCCGCCACCCGCTCGGGGTCCCCCTCGAACACGGCCTCCACCGTCCCGTCCAGAAGATTCCGCACCCAGCCGGCCACTCCGTGCTCCCCCGCCGTGCGCCGGCAGGTGTCGCGGAAGAACACGCCGTGCACGTCTCCGGAGACCACCACCCGTCTGCGGATCATCCGTGCCTCACCTCGTTCGCTCGCCGGGGCGGTACGAGCGCAGATATATCCCGGTCCCGCGGTCAGCAGGCGTTGCCACGCCCGGACGGCGTACGGCTCACGGAGCGGCCCGCGGCCGAGGCGGCGCGGGCGAAGCCGGTGGCGTCGAGGACGGCCGCCCCGCCCAGGTCGTTGTTGAAGTACGTGTGGACATCGGCCTGGTCCGGCCAGGTGTCGGCGATCCGCCGCGCCCAGGTGGTGAGCGCCTGCCTGCCGTAGCGCGGCCAGGGTTCGGCACGGCCCCCGTGGAAGCGCAGATACCCCCAGTCGGCGGTCCGCCAGAGGGGCGTCACGGGCCGGGACTCCCGGTCCGCCCAGCACAGCGCGGCGCCCCGGCGCTCCAACACGGTACGCGTCTCCGCGGTCCACCACGATGCGTGGCGGGGCTCGACTGCGACTCGCGTGCCGGCGGGGAAGCAACCGAGGCAGGCGTCCAGTAGCGCGGCGTCCGCGTGCAGTGTGGGCGGCAGTTGGAGCAGGACGGGCCCGAGCCGGGAGCCGAGGGCGGCGGCTCGCGACATCAGCCGCGCGACCGGCTCCTGCGGATCGCGCAGTCGCTTGATGTGCGTCAGATAGCGGCTGGCCTTGACGGCCATCACAAAATCGTCGGGGGTCCGGTCCCGCCAGTCGGCGAAGGTCTTCTCCTCGGGCAGCCGGTAGAAGGCGGCGTTGCTCTCGACGGTGGCGAACTGCCGCGCGTACTCCTCCAGCCACAGCCGCTGCGGCCGGTCCCGCGGGTAGAGGACATCGCGCCAGTCTTTGTACTGCCAGCCGGAGGTTCCGACGAGGACGGTCATGCCGGGATCCCTGCCCGCCGGGGGGCGAGCCGTATCAGCCGCCGCTCGTGGCACGGTGAACGAGCGTCCTGGTCCCCCGCCCTCCGCAGGGGCACCGAGGGAGAATCACGCCATGGAACTCATCGTCTGGGTGGACAACTGGCAGATGCAGTGCTGCGGCGACCCGTTCAGCATCGGGTCGCGGGTGTCCTGGAAACTCATCGACGCCGACAAGGAGTGGCTCGCCGACGTGGTGGGCGCCCACGTCGCCGACCGGATAGACGGCGCCGAGGAGCACCACGGCGGGTCCGCTGACGACGCGATCACGGAGGGGACCGTCACCGGGATCAGCGCGGTGCACTGCCGGTACGCGCCGCGCCCCGGGAGCGCCGACCGGACCCGCTGTCCGGTGCCGGGCTCGGGCACACGTACCGCGCTGACCTCGGCGGACGGATGGACGCCCGACCACGGCGAGCTGCAGTTCGCCGGCTACCTCGTCGAACTCACCGGCGTGCGCGGGTGACACCGGACCATCCGCTCCCCGCCCTCGGGGAGCGGATGGTCGGCCGAGACCGGCGAGGTGGGGTCAGTTCAGTCCGAGGGACTTGCAGGCGGCGGCGAGCTCCTTGGTGCAGATCCAGTTGGCGGGGGCCACGCCGTCGCGGATGACGGTGTCCTCCATGTTGTCCTTGGTGACGATCTGCGCGTTGAAGAGCCTGGCGGGGATGCCGGTCTTGCTCTTGCTGTCAGCGGTTTCCGGCGTCAGGGACTTGATGCTCTTGCCCCGGAGAAGACGGAAGGCGATCTCGGCGGCGGTTTCGGCCTCCGGCCTGACCTGCTTGTAAATCGTGAACGTCTGAGCGCCGCTCACCAGGCGCTGCAGAGCCGGTAGTTCGGCGTCCTGGCCACCGAGCGGAACATTCTTGAGGCCGGCCGACTTGAGCGCTTCGGCGGCTCCGCCGGCCATGCCGTCATTTGCCGAGTAGACGGCTTCGAAACCCGCCGCACCGAGGTCCTTGATGGCCTCGGCCATCTTCTTCCGGGCTTCCGCCTCGGTCCACCCGGGGATGTCCTGCTCGTAGACAATCTTGTGGACCTTGCCGTCCAGGACTTCGTGGGCGCCCTTCTTGAAGGACGGGGCATTCGGGTCGGTCGGCGAGCCGTTCAGCATGACGACATCGGCAGTGGCCGCTCGGGAGCCGAGGGCGTCGAGGATTCCCTTGCCCTGGAGCCGGCCGATCTTCTCGTTGTCGTAGGAGACATAGGCCGCGACATCCCCCTCCGCGAGCCGGTCGTACGCGATGACCTGCACGCCCTTCTCGGCGGCCGCGTCCACCCAGCTCCTGGCGGCGTGGGCGTCGACCGGGTCCAGGATGATGACCTTGACGCCCTTGTTCACCAGGGCCTCGAACTGCCTTTTCTGGATGTCGGACCGGGCGCCGGCGTTGCGGTACTCCAATTTGCATTCCAGGCAGAGCGTCGAGAGTCGGCTCGAAATGATGCGGCGATCGAATGCCTCATAGCGGCCCGCCTTGTTCTCCGGCAGGAGCAGACCTATGGACTCCTGATCGGCACCTGAGTCGTCGGATCCGCCTCCGCAGGCAGCCAAAGGTGCCGCAAGGGCAAGTGCCATTGCCCCGGTGATTATACGACGCAGCTTTGCATTCATTTTCAGGTACCTCCGCATGGGGCCGCCCTGACCGGCCCGGAACGGCTGAAAGTGAACGTCACCGTCACCCTCATCGTCAAGAATCGAACCAATCAGCATGAAATCACGCTGTGCGCGTTGATGCTCCAAACACAGACGGCGGCCTCAGGCCTTTGCCCATGAGGCCCGGCCCGCAGTCCGTGACCCGGGGCGGCGTTGGCTCGATACTGAGTCGGACCGACGGTTCCTCGCCCGGATTTGCCTGACACTTCATCAGCAAGGTCGGACCAGGTTGGCGCCGGACTCGTCGGAGCCCGCTCCGGAACCGCTGCGAAAAGGCAAGATCAATAATCCACCAAACCTAACCTGACCTGCGTATATTCAGGGCCCAGGCCCACCTGCTAACCTCGCCGGGAGGTACCGATGAAGATGCTGATCAATGTCGCCGAGACGGTCGTGACGGACGCGCTGCGCGGAATGGCGGCGGCGCACCCCGATCTGGTGGTGGACACAGAGAACCGGGTGATCGTGCGGCGGGACGCGCCGGTCGCCGACAAGGTGGCGCTGGTGTCCGGCGGTGGCAGCGGGCATGAGCCGCTGCACGGTGGGTTCGTCGGGCCCGGGATGCTGGACGCCGCCTGCCCCGGTGAGGTCTTCACCTCTCCCGTGCCGGATCAGATGGTGCGGGCCGCCGCTGCCGTGGACAGCGGCAACGGCGTGCTGTTCGTCGTGAAGAACTACACCGGCGATGTGCTCAACTTCCAGATGGCGGCCGAGCTCGCGGAGGACGAGGGGGTGCAGGTCGCCAGCGTGCTCGTCAACGACGATGTGGCGGTGACCGACTCGACGTTCACGGCCGGGCGGCGCGGCACCGGGGCGACGCTCTTCGTCGAGAAGATCGCGGGGGCCGCGGCCGAGGAGGGGGCACCGCTGGAGCGGGTCGAGGCGCTGGCCCGGCAGGTCGTCGACAGCTCACGCAGTTTCGGCGTGGCGCTCGGCGCCTGTACGACACCCGCCAAGGGCAGCCCGACCTTTGAACTTCCGGCCGGGGAGCTGGAGTTGGGGGTCGGCATCCATGGCGAGCCGGGGCGGGAACGCCGGGCGATGATGACCTCGCACGAGATCGCGGACTTCGCGGTGCACGCGATCCTGGAGGACCTTCAGCCGAGGTTGCCGGTGCTGCTGCTGGTCAATGGCATGGGTGCGACGCCGCTGCTGGAGCTGTACGGCTTCACCGCGGAGGTGAAGCGGGTGCTCGACGAGCGCCAGGTGCCGGTGGCCCGTACGCTCGTCGGCAACTATGTGACGTCCCTGGACATGGCGGGCTGCTCGGTGACGCTGTGCCAGGTGGACGGGGAGCTGCTGCGGCTGTGGGACGCGCCGGTGGAGACGCCGGGGCTGCGTTGGGGGCGCTGAACCCGGACAGATCCGCTTCGGGACCTGCGGCAGGCCCTCCTTCCAGGCCCCGCTTCCAGGCCTCCTCAGGGCCTACACCACGGGCCTACACCACGGGCCTACTCCAGATCCCGTCTTCCGGGGCCCGCTTCGCCCCCTTCCTGCCCGAATTGAACGAACCAAAGGAGCAGCCCATGTCCGGAACGGCCCTGGATGCCGCGTTCTTCGTCCGCTGGATGACGGTGTCGGCCGCGGCCGTCGACCGGGAGGCCGACCGGCTCACCGAGCTGGACTCGGCCATCGGCGACGCCGACCACGGCAGCAACATGCAGCGCGGTTTCGCCGCCGTCACCAAGGTGCTGGAAGCGGAGCAGCCGGCCACACCCGGTGCCGTACTGATGACCGCCGGACGGCAGTTGATCTCGACCGTCGGCGGCGCGTCCGGGCCGCTGTACGGGACGCTGCTGCGGCGTAGCGGCAAGGCGCTCGGCGACGCGCCGCAGGTGACGGCTGAGGAGCTGCGGGCGGGCCTGAGCGCGGGCGTGGACGCGGTGGCCAAGCTCGGTGGCGCGGCCCCCGGCGACAAGACGATGCTCGATGCCCTGGTGCCGGCCGTCGAGGCACTGGCCGGTACCTCGGGGTCTTTCGACGCGGCGGCCGATGCCGCCGGCAAGGGCGCGCTGGCGACCGTACCGCTGCTCGCGAAGAAGGGCCGGGCGAGCTATCTGGGGGAACGCAGCATCGGGCACCAGGATCCGGGGGCGACGTCCTCGGCGCTGCTGTTCACGGCCCTGGCAGAGGTGGCGAAGTGAGCGCGACGAACACGCCGGCGGCCGACGGGACGGCGCTGGTCGGAATTGTGCTGGTGTCGCACAGCGCGGCGGTCGCCGAGGCTGTCGCGGAGCTGGCAGTCGGGCTGGCCGGGGGCGGCGCCAAGGCGCCGGTCGCCGCCGCGGGCGGTACGCCGGACGGCGGGCTCGGTACGAGCGCGGAGCTGATCGCCGAGGCGGCGCGGTCGGTGGACCACGGCGCGGGCGTGGCGCTGCTGGTCGACCTCGGCAGCGCCGTACTGACCGTCAAGGCCCTGATCGCCGAGGGGGACGAACTCCCCGAGGGCGCACGGCTGGTGGACGCGCCGTTCGTGGAGGGCGCGGTGGCCGCCGTCGTCACCGCCTCGGCCGGCGCGGATCTGGCCGCGGTCGCGGCGGCGGCCGAGGAGGCGCACGGCTATCGCAAGGAGTGAGGGCGGGGAGGTGCTGGGGCGGGGCGGTGAGGGGCCCGGCCCGCACCGGTCCGCCCGTGTGACGGGCCCCTTCTGACACTGCCCCGGCCCCTCGTCAGGGCTTGCGGGCCATCCCCGCGTAGCAGCCGGCCTCGGCGTCGGTGACATGGGTGGCGTCCTCCGGGTGGTCGGGGCGCCACTGGTGGGGGAGCGTGACGCCCGGCGCCAGCAGCTCCCAGCCGTCGAAGAAGCGGAGGAACTCCGCGCGCGAGCGGAACTGGAGGCTGGTCCCGGCGTCCCGGTAGATCTTGATGATCTTGCGCATCGCCTCGGGGTCGAAGTCCGGCGTCGCATGCGTCATGGCCAGGACGCTGCCGCTGGGCAGCGCGTCCTTGAGGGCCTCGACGATGGCGCGGGCGCGGTCCCGGCCGTCGTCGGTGACAAAGTGCATCAGGGCGTTCAGGCTGAGGGCGACCGGCCGGCTCAGATCGAGGGCGTCGAGGAGCTGCGGCGCCTCAAGGATGCTCGCGGGGTCGTTGACATCGGCCTGGAGGTACGCGGTACGGCCCTCGGGGGTGCTGCGCAGCAGGGCGGCCGCGTGCGCCAGGACGATCGGATCGTTGTCGGTGTAGAGCACCCGGGCGTCGGGGACGATTCCCTGGGCGATGTCGTGGAGGTTCGGCGGGGTGGGGATGCCGGTGCCGATGTCTAGGTACTGCCGCATTCCCGACTCCGCGAGGAAGCGGGTGGCGCGGTGCATGAACTCCCGGTTGATGCGGGCGGCGACCAGGGCGGACGGGAGGACGCCCAGCACGCTTCCGGCGGCCATCCGGTCGGCCAGGAAATTGGTCTTGCCGCCGAGGAAGTAGTCATAGATACGGGACGAGTGGGCCCGGTCCAGCCGCAGGTCCACCACGGGCTCGTGGTCGCTCATCGTGCGATGCCTCCCCGGTAGGACCTGCCGCGCTTGGGGCCCCCAGTGTGGGCCTGGGGAGCGTCCCGGCTTCCGTCGGCGCTCCGCGTGCGCCCCGCGGCGCGCCGTATGCCGTCGCCCGCCGGGCTGTTGGTGCACTTCCCCGTCCGGTCCGGATCATGCGGAAAGCGCACCCGGCGCCCCGGCGCTGACCGGCCGCGCGCACCTTGGGCGCATACGCCCGGCGGTGCCGGGGCGCACGGCCGGAAATCCTGACTATGCCCGAGTCATGAGTAGTCATATGAATACACAGAGCAAGATTTCTTGCGGCCAGGTGCCACAAAAGGGCCCGGTTTCCGGTTCATTGGTAGGGAGGGCAAACCGTCCTCCTGCTGCCGGTGGTCCCGATGCCCCGGCGGCGGTGCACGGCGAACGGAACGAGGACGGCTCGTGAGCTCAGACCGGGACCGAATCCTGCCGGCGTGCGCGAAGGCGCGCGTCATCCCCACGGACTTAGGTCCGGTCCGGCTGATCCACCCGGGCCCACGTGGTGGAGCCCCCGGTCCACGGCGGCTCCCAGATCCACGGCACACCACCGGCAGCACGTTCCGGCCCCACGGCCTCCGCGGTGGTGAGGGACGGACATGACGCGGTCCGGCACCTCCCGCGCGGTGGTAGCGCCGCCGTCACAGCCCGGCCATACGGGATCGGAACGGTCCGGCCCGTCGAGCCACCACCCCTCCAGCCATCTGTCACCTCACCACCCAACCAGTCGCGACCTGTCCAGTCACCACCCGTCACCTCACCACCCGACACCTAACCACCCGTCACCTCGCCACCCGTCGAGCCGCGACCCGTCGAGTCATCACTTGTCGATAACCTTCGAGGCCTTCCACGCGACGCACTCCCGGAAGTGGCTGACATACGCCTATCTGCACACCGGCAGCGAGGCGGCGGCCCGCGAGGTCACCCGCGCCGCCTACCGCCGGCTGTTCCGCCTCTGGCCGCATGCGCTGCGCCAGGCATCCGTCGAGGCGTTCGCCTGGTCGGTGCTCAAGGAACGCGTCGTGGAGTGGCTGTACGACCACCAGCAACCCACCGCGCTCACCGAAACCGCCGCCTTCGCCGTCGTCACCCAGGCCCTGCTGCGTGAATGCCAGCAACAATTCGCCCTGCTGGAAAGCCAGTTAGGACTCTACGCGGCCATTTCGCGGCTCCCGGAGCGGCAGTGCGATGTGATCGTGCTGCGGCATGTCATCGGGTACGGCGACGGACAGATAGCGGCACTTCTCGGTGTGGACGAAGCCACCGTCCGCTCCCACGCCAGCCGGGGCAAGCGCAAGCTCGCCGCCGCGCTCGGCATCGACCAAGGAACCACAAGGGGGAAATGACCATGACGTACACCCATCACGCGGACCGCCGGGACACCGTCGAAACGCTGCTCAGCGCCGCCGCCGATGTGGCCGGAATCAACGGCCTCGCCGCCTTCGGCGACCTCGATGACGCGGGCACGCTCGACGGCCTCGGCTGCTTCGACGATCCCCCCGGGGCAGGGTGGGGAGCAGGCCCCTCCCCCAGGCCGATGCCGGTCCGCGCGGACCGTGGCGCGCCCAGCTCCTACCCCAGCGCCCGCGACGAAGCGACCCGTGAACTCGAACTCGCCTGTGCACTGGTCGTCAACGCCGCGGCCGCCGCCGCCAGCCTCGACCGACTGGTCAATGACCACCACATCGACCCCGAGGGCGCCCTGGTCTTCGCGTGTCTGCTGCACATCACCGGGCGGCACGACGCGGCGCAATTCTGGTGGCACTTCGGCGCGGGCGCCGGCAGCCGGACCGCCGCCTACTGCCTGTATCTCTCGCACCGCCGCAACGGCGAGTACCGCGACGCCGCCTTCTGGCGCGGGCAGGCCGCGCACGCGCCCGACGAGGAATGCCGGGCGGAGTCTGCGTTCGAGGTCGACGACAATCAGCTGCTGCCGGACGCGGCCCGGCACAACCTCCTCGTCCAGTGGCACAGCGGGCTGGCCCCGACGCTGCCCGCCGCCCTGGAGAACGTGATCAACCGTCTTGTCGTGGACAGCGATGACGAGGACTTCGGCGAGATCCCCCGCCCGTCGCCCACGCTCGTCCAGGACCTCGGGCGCGCCCGATGAGGCGGCGCGCGTACCGCCCGGCCATGACCCATCGGACAGACCCCAGTGCCCCCCGGCTCACAGGAAGCTGACGCCCTGGGCCAGTGGCAGGTCCGCGGAGTAGTTCACGGTGTTGGTGGCGCGTCGCATATAGGCACGCCAGGCGTCGGAGCCGGACTCACGACCGCCCCCGGTCTCCTTCTCGCCGCCGAACGCGCCGCCGATCTCCGCCCCTGACGTGCCGATATTGACGTTGGCGATACCGCAGTCGGACCCGTCGGCGGCGAGGAACCGCTCGGCCTCCCGCTGGTCCCTGGTGAAGATGCTGGAGGACAGTCCCTGGGGGACGCCGTTGTGCAGGGCGATGGCTTCTTCGAGGGTGCGGTAGGTCAGGACGTACAGGATCGGTGCGAAGGTCTCGGTGCGGACGATCTCGGTCTGTTCCGGCATCCGGACGACCGCCGGCCGGACGTAGGCGGCGTCCGGTGCCTCCGCCGCGAAGCACCGGTCGCCGCCGGCCAGCAGCTTCCCGCCGGCGCGCTGCGCGGTGGCCAGCGCGGCGGTCATCGCCGTATGGGCGGCGGTGTTGATGAGCGGGCCGACCAGCGTCGCGTCGTCGAACGGGTCGCCGAGGGGCAGTTGGCCGTACGCGTGCGTGATCCGCTCGATGAGGTGGTCGGCGATGTCGTCGTGGACGATCAGCCGGCGCAGCGTCGTACAGCGCTGGCCCGCGGTGCCGGCGGCGGAGAAGACGATGCCGCGGACGGTGAGTTCGAGGTCCGCCGAGGGTGTGACGACGGCGGCGTTGTTGCCGCCGAGTTCCAGCAGGCAGCGGCCGAACCGGGCGGCCACCCGCGGGCCGACCTGCCGCCCCATGCGTACCGAACCGGTCGCGCTGACCAGCGCCACCCGCGGGTCGTCGACCAGCCGCTCACCGCACTCCCGCGCGCCGAGCAGCAGCCGGTGCACGCCGGGCGGCGCGTCCGCCTCCGCGGCCGCCCTGGCGAGCAGCCCGGCACAGGCGAGGGCGGTGAGCGGGGTGAGCTCGGACGGCTTCCAGACGACGGTGTCGCCGCAGACCAGAGCGATGGCGGTGTTCCAGGACCAGACGGCCACGGGGAAGTTGAAGGCGGAGATCACGCCGACGACGCCGAGCGGGTGCCAGCTTTCGGAGAGCCGGTGGCCCGGGCGTTCACCGGCGATGGTGCGGCCGTAGAGCTGCCGGGAGAGGCCGACGGCGAAGTCGCAGATATCGATCATCTCCTGGACTTCGCCGAGTGCCTCGGAGCGGATCTTGCCCGCTTCGATGGTGACCAGGTCGGCGAGATCGTCCTTGTGTGCGGTGAGGAGTTCCCCGAGCCGCTTCACCAGGGCCCCGCGCTTCGGGGCGGGGACGGTGCGCCACTGCTGGAACGTCCGGTGGGCGTCATCGACGGCCGCGTCGACCTGTTCCGCGGTGGCGGCGGGCAGCAGGGCGAGCGTGCCGCCGGTGAGCGGCGTACGGGCGAGGATGACGTCGGGTTCCGCCGGCCCGGAAGCGGCGTATGCACCGAGGTCGGCGCCGCAGCGGCGCAGGGCTGCCGTCGCACGGGCGCGCAACGAGTCGGTGTCGGGCAGGCGGGGGCCGGCGGAAGGTGCGGCGGGCATGGCGGGGCTCCTTGGAGAGTGGGGTGGGTGGGGTGGTCAGGGGGCCGGTTGACCGGCGTCCAGGGCCCGTAGCGCCGCGCCGGCCTCCAGGGAGGACAGCGCCCGGCGCAGCGAGCGGTCCTGTTGGGTCGCGTAGAGGGCGAACGGGTCGTGCACCGGCCGGCCGATCGCTTCGGAGAGGCGGTGGGCGTCGAAGGGGGTGCCGGCCAGGTCCGCGTCGCGGGTGCCTTCGCCGGTGAGGTTGGACCGGAAGATGCCGGCGGCGGACCGGGGCAGGAAGTCCTCGTAGACGAGGGGGTGGGCGGTGAGCCAGCCCTGTTCCAGGAGGCCCGCGAGGCCGGCGGGCGGGTGCTGTCCGTCGCGGGGCCGTCCGGTTGCGGGGCGGTAGGTGAAGAACGCCTGCTGTCCGGCGGCGAGTTGGTGTTCGGTGCGCGGGAAGCCGGCGTCCCAAAGCGCGCGGGCCGTCTCCTGCCGGTCCGCTTCGGGGTGCTGCGCCGCCTGCCGTTCCGCCTCGGCCGTCAGCTCGTCGTAGCGGGCCCGGCCCGCGCGGGTCAGGGCGATGCCGCGGGCCTCGACCTCGCCGAACCGGACGCGCAGCGAGCCTGCGGTGACGCTGCCGTCGGCCTCGCGGAACGTCCGCGGCTCGGCCAGCGCCCGGAAGGACGTCTGGCGCAGCAGCACATCCGGTCCGTCCCAGCGGGGCGGCCCCTGGATCCGGTCGATCATGGTGATGTCGCGCTCCCCCATCCGCCGGTAGAGGGCGTCGATGTCCAGGACCCGCGGCGTGAGGTGGTTGATGTGGGTGGCCGCCACCCCGCCGATGTCGGCGGCGACGGCGGAGACCCGTTCCAGCTCGGCGTACCAGGCGCGGTCGACCGGCTCGGGGGACAGTTCGAACGCGGCGACCGCGAGGGTGAGGAAGCGCTCGGCCTGCGGTTCCTCAAGTCCGCCCGACTCCTCGGCGTGTTGGGCGAGCCGGAGGAGCTCCGGTGGGAAGAGGCGTCGGCGGCCGAGGAAGGATTCGAGCCGGGATTCCAGGTCCGCGTCGAAGAAGCGGCGGTCGGAGGTGGTCAGGAGCGAGGTGAAGACCCGGAAGGGGTTGCGTTCCAGTTCTTCGGTGCCGGTCGGCCGGAAGGCGGTGGAGACGACGGGGACGGCGCCGACATCGCCGTCCCGCAGGTCGTAGAAGCCGACCGGGTGCATGCCGAGGGCGGCGAAGATCTGGGCGGCACACCGGAGTTCCTCCGCGGTGCCGACGCGGATGGCACCGTGGCGTTCGGCGGTGACCCGGGCGATGCCGCCGAGCCGCCCGGCGTCCGGGTCCCGGCCCGCGACCTCGTCGTTGATCTGCCCGGTCACCTCCAGCAGCGTGGTGTAGGCGGGGACTTCGGTGCCGTACATGCCGGACAGCCGGCGGGCGAACGCGGCGCGCAGCCGCCAGGTGGGGACCATGCGGGACTCCAGGGGGAAGGGGGCGGCGGTCAGATGATGTGGGCCTCCGGGCGGATGGCGCGCCCGTCGAAGCGGGTGGCGGCGAGCGGGCCGACGTCGAGGAACGGTTCCCGGCGGAGGTAGAGGTCGCGGACGATCTCGCCGACGGCGGGTGCCTGGAGAAAGCCGTGGCCGGAGAACCCGGTCGCGTACAGGAACCGGCCGAGGTGTCCGGCTTCGCCGATGAGCGCATTGCGGTCGGGGGTCATCTCGTACAGTCCGGCCCAGCCGCCGACGACGGGTATCCGGGCGAGCCGGGGCGCGCGGCGGGCTGCGGCCGTACGGAACGGCGGTAGCCATTCGCGGGTGAACCGCCGTCCGAATCCCGGCTGTTGGGCCGGATCGGACAGGCCCATGAGCAGGCCGCCCGCTGCGTCGTTGTGGAAGTAGAGGGTGGAGGCGAAGTCGAGGGTGAAGGGGATACGGGGCGGTGCCGGGTCCAGCGGTCCGGTGAAGGCGATCTGGCGGCGCAGGGGTGTGACGGGGAGGTCGACCCCGGCCATCGCGCCGATGGCGCCGGACCAGGCGCCCGCGCAGCAGACCACGGTATGCGTGCGCACGGTGCCATGCGGGGTGCGGACCGCCTGGAGGGTGCCGTCCGCGGTGTCGATGGCGGTGACCGGGCAGCGGGTCCGTACGGTCGCGCCGAGCCGGCGGGCCGCGCGCAGATAGCCGGTCACCGCGGCCTTGGGCAGTGCGTAGCCGTCGGTGGGCGAGAATGCGGCGGCGACGATGCCGCGCGGGTCGAGGTACGGGCACAGGTCCCGGGCCGCGCGCGGGCCGATGATGCGGCTCGGCACACCGAGCGCGTTCTGGACTTCAACTCCCCTTGTGAAGGTGGCGAGTTCACTGTCGTCGCCGAGCAGGAAGAGATAGCCGACGGATTCCAGTCCGACATCCGCGCCGGGGCGGCGGGCGAAGTTCCGCCAGGCGTCCAGGCTGCGCAGCCCGAGCCGGATGTTGAGCGGGTCGGAGAACTGTGCGCGGACACCGCCGATGGGTTTGCCGGACGATCCGGACGCGGGCCGGTCGCGCTCCAGAAGGAGCACCCGGCCGGCGCCCGCCTCGGCCAGGTGGAACGCGATACTCGCCCCGATGGCACCGCCGCCGATGATCACGACATCGGCCTGCTCGGGGAGGGGGACAGAAACCGCAGTGGGAGCCATCGAGCCGCCTTCCGGTCTCCACGGGTGGCCGGGCGGAGTTCCGTCCACCCGTGGTTGAGATGGTGACGGCCGGGCGGTCGTGCGTCCATGCACAGTTACTCAACGCGATCTATGAGGACTTCTGGGGGTTCGGGCATGGAATTGCCGGCGGTGCAGCTCAGGACGCTGCTGGAACTGACCCGGAGCGGCACGATGACCGCGGCGGCCGCGGCCCTGGGTTATACGCCGGGCGCCGTGTCACAGCACATCGCCGCGCTGGAGCGGGCCACGGGGACGGAGCTGGTACGGCGGACGGGGCGCCGGGTGGAACTGACGGACGCCGGGCACACCCTCGTCACGCACGCCGTGCGGATTCTGGCCGCGCAGGACGAGGCCATGGCGGCGCTGGAGCACAGTCGTGGCGAGGTCTCCGGGCGGCTGCGGCTGGGTGTCTTCGGTACGGCGGCGGCCGTGCTGCTCCCGCCGGCGCTGCGTCGGCTGCGCGCGCGGCACCCGGGTGTGTGCGTGGTGAGCCGTGAGGTGGATGTGGACCAGGCGTATGCGGAGGTCTGCGCCGGTCGGGTGAATCTGGCGCTCGGCCTGGACTATCCGGACGCGCCCCTCGCCCGGGACGACGCGGTGGAGCTGGTGCGGCTGCGCTCCGAACGCTTCTCGCTGGCGGTACCGGCCGGGCAGCCACCGTGGTTCCCGTCGGCCGGACCGGCGCCGCGCCCAGGGTGCCTGCGGCTGGCCGACGCCGCCGGGTCCGGCTGGATCCTGCCCGCTCCCGGCTCGTACTACGGGCGGGCGATCCGCGTCGTCTGCCGCCGGGCCGGCTTCGAACCGCGGGTCGTCCACGAGGTGACCGACACCGCGACCTCGCTGGCGATGGTCGGGGCGGGGCTGGGTGTCGCACCGGTGACGGAGTTGATGCTGCGGCTGCGTTCCGAGGGCATCGCGCCGCTGCCGCTGGATGACCTCGTCGAGCGGCACATCGTGGTCGCCGTGGCCGCCGCCGCGCGCCACCGGCCGTCGGTCGAGGCCCTCATCGACGCGCTGCGCGAGGGTGCCACGCCCTAACGGGCGCGCCCGGCGTGCCCCAGGGGCGGACGAACGTACCGTCAGGAAGACATACAGGTACGACGTATGGGGGCATGGAGGTATTGGTGAAACCCGCCCGTCGCGTGGTGCTGGCCGCCGTGCTGCTCTCCTCGGGCGCCGGTCTGCTGACCGCCCCCGCCGCCCCTGCCGCTCCCGCCTCGCCCGCCGCCGAACCGCGCGCCGCGCGGCCCCGTCCGGATGTCCGGTCGCCCCTGTACGAGTCCACCGATCTGGCGGTGTCCGGGCAGGGGGCGCACACCTACCGCATCCCGGCCCTGGGCACGCTGCCGGACGGCACCCTCCTCGCGGCCTACGACCGGCGCAATGACAGCGCGGCCGATCTGCCCGGCAATCTGGATGTGATGGTCCGGCGCAGCACCGACAACGGCCGGTCCTGGAGCGCCCCGCGGGCGGTCGTCGACCACGACGGCGGTGCAGGCGCGGGTGACCCGAGTCTGCTGGTCGACCGGGACACCGGCCGGGTCTTCCTCTTCCACGCGTACGGCCCCAAGGGCATCGGCTTCGCCAACGCGGGCGCGGGCAACGCCCATGACAGCACCACCGTCCTGCACACCGACTACAGCTATTCGGACGACGGTGGCCGCAGCTGGCGGACCCGGCGCGGCACAAAGGACCTCAAGGACCCGTCCTGGCACGGCATCTTCGCGTCGTCCGGCACCGGCATCCAGCTCTCCACCGGGCGGCTGCTCCAGCAGTACGCGTTCCGTAAGGCCGACGGCAGTATGTGGGCGGCCAGCGCGTACAGCGACGACCACGGGGAGAGCTGGCGCATGGGGAAGCCGGTCGGGCCGCGGATGGACGAGAACAAGACCGTTGAGCTGGCCGATGGCCGGGTGATGCTCAACAGCCGCACCAGTAGCACCAAGAAGCGGCTGGTGGCCCATTCGAGGGACGGCGGGCTGAGCTACAGCACCCCCGTCGCGGACGGCACACTGATCGACCCGGTCAACAATGCGTCGATCCTGCGCTACGACCCGGCGGCGGGGCCGGACCGTGCGCGCTCGCACTGGCTGCTCTTCAGCAATACGGCGAGCACGAAGGCGCGCGAGAACCTCACCGTCCGGCTGTCCTGCGACGACGGCCGGAGCTGGCCGGTATCCCGGGTCGTCACACCGGGCGCGGCGGCCTACTCGACGCTGACCCGGCTGAAGGACGGCACCTTCGGGCTGCTTTATGAATCCGGCCCGTACAAGAAGCTCGTCTTCGCCCGTTTCGACGACGCCTGGCTGGGGGTGCGCTGCCCGGCCGGGCGCACGTCACCCGGATGAGGCGCCCCGTCACACGGACGGGTCCCCCGCCACGGGCGGCCATTCCGGGCGCGCGGCGTCGGGGACGGCGGCCAGCGCATGGCCGACCGTGGGAAAGCACGAGAAGACGCCGAGGGACTGCGTACCGACCAGCAGCCGCAGCATCCGTACGCCGAGCGAGGCCAGCAGCAGCCGGCCCTCCAGGCGCCGGCACAGCCACTCCAGGGCGAGCAGGCAGCTCAGTCCCCGCGAGTCGCAGAAGCGCAGCGCCGTCAGATCGAGCACGAGGAAGCGGTGGCCGGCCGAGACGACCGACCGCGCCTCCGCGAGAAAGGCCTGCTCGGTGCGGAGATCCAGCTCTCCGCTGACCCGCAGGACAGCGCACTCTTCCTCCTGCACGATCGCAGTGACCGCCAACGACCGCATCTCCGAGCTCATGGCGTCCAGACTAAGCGGCCTTTTCGACCTGTGCGGGCAAGGGGACGGGCCGTTACGGAGGGACGTACGGGCATCGCCGGGGCCTGTCGGCCGGTGCGGCCCGGTCCCGGAGCGGGCAGAAACGGTCAGGTTTTCTCGCATTACGGGCAGTCGTCCGCCCTCGTACGGTTGCTATAAACCTCAGGCGGGCAGAAACGGGCAGCCCCGTGACCGAACAGAACCGAACGAACACCGCAGTGGGCAGGAGGCAGCCATGAGGGCCGAGGAACGCCAACACCGCATCCTCGCGCTCGTCCGGCAGTCCGGGCGGGTCGAGGTCGCCGATGCCGCGGCGGAGTTCGACGTCTCGCGGGAGACCGTGCGACGCGATCTGAGCGAGCTGGAGCGCCGCGGCCTGGTCCGGCGTACGCACGGCGCGGCGTACCCCGTCGAGAGCGCCGGTTTCGAGACCACGCTGGCCCGGCGTGAGACCCAGCAGGTGGCGGAGAAACGGAGGATCGCCGCGGCCGCGGCACAGCTGGTCGGCGAGGCGGAGACGGTGTTCGTGGACGAGGGGTACACACCCGAGCTGGTCGCCATGCAACTGCCCACCGACCGTCCGCTGACCGTGATCACCGCCTCGCTGCGGACCGCGTCCCTGGTCTCCGCGTCCGAGTTCACCACCGTCCTGCTGGCCGGCGGCCGGGTCCGCTCCCGGACGCAGGCGACGGTGGGCTCCTGGGCCCGGGACATGGTCGCGCGGTTCGTGATCGACCTCGCGTTCCTGGGTGCCAACGGCGTCTCCCGGGAGCACGGACTGACCACTCCCGATCCGGCCGTCGCCGATGTGAAGGCGCAGGCCGTCCGCTCCTCGCGGCGGCGGGTGCTGGTCGGCGTGCACAACAAATTCGGCGCCAGCAGCTTCTGCAAGTTCGCCGAGGTGAGCGATCTCGACACGATCGTCACCGACGCCGGGCTCTCCGCACCGGAAGCACACCGCTACTCGCTCCTGGGGCCGCAGGTGCTCCGGGTCTGACCGGGCGGGGCCGCCCGGACGACCGGCCCCGCAGGAACCACCGCCAAACCACCACCGCACCGCCGAAGGCCACACCCCGGCCCTCGGACGGTCCCCCGAGCCTGCCCGCGGCCAACCGCACCGCACATCCGGCACTCCCCGCACCAGCCATCAGCGCACCACCCCCGCTCCCGACGTCCCCCTCCCCCAGACGTCCTCAGAAAGGCAAGAGCCATGAGAGCACGATCCCCCAGGCAAGGCCGTACCGGCCGCGCCATAGGGCTGACCTCGGTCGCCCTGGCCCTGTCGCTGTCCATCGCCGGCTGCTCCGGCGCCGGAAACGTGGGCAAGGGCGACGCCAACGCCATCAACGTGCTGATGGTGAACAACCCGCAGATGGTGGACCTCCAGCGGCTCACCGCCAAGCACTTCACCAAGGACACCGGCATCAAGGTGAACTTCACCGTGCTGCCGGAGGACGATCTGCGCGACAAGATGAGCCAGGACTTCTCCAGCCAGGCCGGGCAGTACGACGTGGCCAGTCTCAGCAATTACGAGACGCCCATCTACGCCCGCAACGGATGGCTCGCCCCGCTCGACGAACGGGCCGACAAGGACCCGGAGTTCAACTCGAGCGACATTCTCGCTCCGGTCCAGAAATCACTCACCGCAGCCGACGACAAGGTCTACGCGGAGCCGTTCTACGGCGAATCATCGTTCCTGATGTACCGCAAGGACCTCGTCGAGGCCGCGGGGCTGACCATGCCCAAGAACCCCACATGGCACCAAGTCGCCGACATCGCTGGCAAGTTGGACGGCTACCGCAAGGGCATGAAGGGCATCTGCCTGCGCGGCCAGGTCGGTTGGGGACAGGTGGTCGCCCCGCTGAGCACCGTCGTCAACACCTTCGGCGGGACCTGGTTCACCAAGGACTGGCAGGCGAAGCTGGACAGCCCGGAATTCACCAAGGCCACCCAGTTCTACGTCGATCTGGTCCGCAAGCACGGCGAGGCGGGCGCGCCGCAGGCCGGCTACGCCGAGTGCCTCAACAACATGCAGCAGGGCAAGGTCGCCATGTGGTACGACGCCACCGCCGGCGCCGGCTCGCTGGAGAGCTCCGATTCGAAGGTCGCCGGGAAGATCGGCTACGCGCCCGCGCCGGTCGAGCGGACGGACAGCTCGGGCTGGCTCTACACCTGGGCGTGGGGCCTGCAGAAGGCCAGTACGCACCAGGACGCGGCCTGGAAGTTCATCCGTTGGGCCTCCAGCAAGGAGTACGAGCAGCTGGTGGGCCGCACCCTGGGCTGGGAGAAGGTGCCCGGCGGCAAGCGGGCCTCCCTCTACCGGAACCCGCAGTACCTGAAGGAGGCCGGAGCCTTCGCCCACGCGACCCAGCACGCGATCAGCTCCGCGCGGCCCAACGACCCCGGCGTGCAGCCACGCCCGGCCCCCGGGATCCAGTTCGTCGGCATCCCCGAGTTCGCCGACCTGGGAACCAAGGTCTCCAACGAGATCAGCTCGGCGATCGCCGGCAAGCAGACCGTGCCCGAGGCCCTCAAGAAGAGCCAGCGACTGGCACAGGAAGTGTCCGATGCATATGCAAACCGCTGAGAAGCCCCGGCCCGTCGAGGCCGTCGTCCCCGCTCCCGGCCGTCAGGCGGCCCGCGCCCGGCGCGCACAGCGGACGAAGGACTGGGTGCGGCGCGCGCCCCTGCTGCCCGCCCTGGTCTTCATGATCGTCGTGACCCAACTGCCGTTCCTGGCAACCGTGGTGATCTCCTTCACCAAGTGGAACGCGCTGGCTCCCGACAGCCGCGGCTTCGCCGCCTTCGACAACTACACCGCCGTCTTCACCGACCCCGCGATGCGGACGTCGGTCGTCACGACCGTGCTTCTGACGGTGACCGTGGTGCTGGTCAGCCTGCTGATGGGGCTGGGCCTCGCATTGCTGCTGGACCGCAGCTTCCGCGGCCGCGGCATCGTCCGCACCCTGCTCATCACCCCGTTCCTGGTGGTGCCCGTCGCATCCGCCCTGCTGTGGAAGCACGCCCTCTACAACGCCTCGTACGGGCTGCTCAACGGCACGCTGACGTGGATATGGGGGCTGTTCGGCAGCGACAATCCGCCGCAGCCGGACTGGATGACCGACTCCCCGCTCGCCGCGGTGGAGATGTCGCTGATCTGGCAGTGGACACCGTTCATGATGCTGATCCTGCTGGCCGGGCTGCAGAGCCGGCCGACGGACGCCATCGAGGCGGCCCGGATGGACGGCGCCACCCCGTTCGACATCTTCCGCTATCTGACCCTGCCGCATCTGCGCCGCTACCTCGAACTGGCCGCGCTGCTGGGCACCATCTACGTCGTCCAGAACTTCGACGCGGTGTTCACCATCACCTCGGGCGGACTCGGCACCGCGAACCTCCCCTACACCATCTACCAGACCTTCTACCAGGCCCATGACTACGGACAGGCCTCCGCGCAAGGCGTCATCGTCGTGCTGTGTTCGCTGGTGGTGGCGACCTTCGCGCTGCGCTCCGTCTCGTCCCTGCTGCGCGAGGAGGTCACCCGATGAACAACGCACCCCTGACCCGCCGGCGACGCACCGGCAGCCTGCTGGGCCTGGTGGCCTGGCTGTGCGGGATCGCCTTCTTCCTGCCGGTCGCGTGGATGGTGCTGACGTCCTTCCACAGCGAGACGGACGCGGCGACCAACCCGCCGAGCCTCGGTGCCCCGCTCAGCCTGAACGGCTACCGCGAGTTCTTCGGCGAGGGCACCGGCATCAGCCCCTGGCCGCCGCTGATCAACTCGTTCACCGCCTCCGTCGTCTCCACGCTGCTGGTCCTTGCGCTGGCCGTACCGGCGGCGTACGCGCTGTCGATCAAGCCGGTGCGCAAGTGGTCCGACGTGATGTTCTTCTTCCTCTCCACGAAGATGCTGCCGCTGGTGGCCGGTCTGCTGCCGATCTATCTCGTCGCGCAGAACACCGGGATGCTGGACAACACCTGGCTGCTGGTCATCCTCTACACCTCGATGAATCTGCCGATCGCGGTGTGGATGATGCGCTCGTTCCTCTCCGAGGTCCCGGTCGAGATGCTGGAGGCCGCGTCGATCGACGGCGCGGGGCTGCACACCACCCTGATCCGGATCGTCGCGCCGGTGGCCATGCCGGGAATCGCCGCGACGGCGCTCATCTCCTTCATCTTCAGCTGGAACGAGCTGCTGTTCGCCCGGGTCCTGACGGGCATCGTGGCCGGTACGTCGCCGGTGTTCCTGACCGGCTTCGTCACCAGCCAGGGACTGTTCCTGGCCAAGGTGTGCGCCGCCGCCACCGTTGTCTCCCTCCCGGTGCTCATCGCCGGATTCGCCGCCCAGGACAAGCTCGTCCAGGGCCTCTCGCTCGGAGCCGTGAAATGAAAGCCGCAGTGATCAGCGCACCCGGCAAGGTCGAGGTCACCACCGTCGAGGATCCGACGCCCGGTCCCCGCGATGTCGTCGTCTCCGTCGCCGCCTGCGGGCTGTGCGGCACCGATCTGCACATCCTCCAGGGCGAGTTCGCGCCCAGCCTGCCCGTCATCCCCGGGCACGAGTTCGCCGGTACCGTCGTCGCGACCGGCAGTGCCGTCACCGAACTGACCGAGGGCGACCGGGTCGCCGTCGACCCGTCCCTCTACTGCTTCGAATGCCACTACTGCCGCATCGGGCGCAACAACCTCTGTGAGCGCTGGGCCGCGATCGGGGTGTCCACGGCCGGCGGCGCAGCAGAATTCGCCGTCGCACCCGTGGCCAACTGCATCAAGCTGCCGGACCATGTCCGCACCGAGGACGCGGCACTGATCGAACCGCTCTCCTGTGCCGTACGCGGCTATGACGTGCTGCGCTCCCAGCAGCTGGGCACCCAGGTCCTGATCTACGGCTCCGGCACGATGGGCCTGATGATGCTCGAACTGGCCAAGCGCACCGGGGCCGCGGGCGTCGACGTCGTCGACATCAACCCGGATCGGCTGGCGACCGCCCGCACCCTCGGCTGCACCAACGCGGCCGGGTCCGCCGACGAGCTCGACCGCCCGCGCGGCTGGGACGTGGTCATCGACGCCACCGGCAATGAACGCGCCATCCAGGACGCCCTGGCGCGGGTCGGCAAGGGCGGCACCTTCCTCCAGTTCGGCGTCGCCGACTACGCCGCCCGCGCCGTCATCGAGCCGTACCGGATCTACAACCAGGAGATCACCATCACCGGCTCGATGGCCGTGCTGCACAGCTACGAACGCGCCGCCGAACTCTTCGCGGCCGGCGTCCTGGACCCGGATGTCTTCATCAGCGACCGGCTGCCGCTGGACCGGTACACCGAGGCGCTGGACCGCTTCTCGGCAGGGCAGGGAAGGAAGATCCAGGTCCGGCCGTGAGGCCGGCGGCCCGCAGCCCGCGACACCCCGGGGAGCGCCGTGTCGTACTCCCAGCCCTCAGTTCGGCAGCCGTACCGGCGCCAGTTCGCCGTGCAGCAGTGCCGTGCCGAGGGGGGTGAGGGCGTGCACGACGTATCCGCCGTCGCGTCGGCTGCGGGCCAGGTTCGCCTCGCGCAGGGCGCTCACATGCTCGCTGGCCGAGGGGGCGGAGACCCGTAGCCGGCGGGCCAGCTCGCCGGTGGTGGTCGGGTCGTCCAGGGCGGCGAGGATACGGGCCCGGGTGCGGCCGAGCAGGACGGCGAGCGCCTGCGGGTGGCAGGTGCGGGACGCGGCCGGGGCCCAGGACGTGGCGTGTTCGACGGGATGGACCAGGACCGGCGGGAGGCCGGGGTCGGCGAGTGCGATGGGCCGGCGCCAGCAGAAGTACGACGGGATCAGCCGGAGTCCGCGTCCGTGCAGACGCAGGTCGCGGTCAGCGGGATAGTCCACATGCAGCACCGGCGGCTCCCAGCGGGCCATGGGTCGCAAGGTGTTGAGCATGACGTCGACGCCACCCCGGGACAGGGTGCGGACGCGCGCGGCGCGGTCGGTGTCGACCGCCGCGGTCACCTCCGTCCAGTCGGGGGCGATCACCGCCCGGTGCACCTCCCGGAACGCGGCGGCCAGTTCGTCGAGGGGCTGCCGGCTGCCCGTGGCCAGCGCGCCGGCCCAGTGCGGCAGCCGCGCCGGCAGCCCGGCCCGCTCCGCTTCGGCGGTCAGCCGCGCCCCGGGGGTGTCCCGCAGCGCCTCCAGCCCGGCGGCCAGGCCGTCGCGGGCCGCATCGGGTGTCAGGAAGTCGGGAAAGTAGCCGGCGTCGGACGGGGCGAGCGCGCTGATCAGCCGGGCCGGACGGGTCAGGCCGCGCTGGGCCAGCTCGACGCGGGCGCGGGCGCGCCAGGCCGCGTACACCGGCACCCCGCGGCCCGTCGCCGCCAGCTGGTGTATGGCGAGCACCGTTTCCCAGAGCGGATCGGGTTCGGCGGCAATCTGTACGCGCGCGACATCCCGGGCGTCGAAATGGATTCGCAACATGCGGCCCCCGCGGCATGCTCATGACCCCGTCCCCAGGGCCCCCCGTGTGAAATCCCCGTACTCAGACTGCCCGTTGGACAAATAGGTGTCCAGGGCGAGTCCGGACCGGAGCATGTGAGCTTCGCATCGCTTCCCTTTCGCTCACCGTCGTTCCGTTCGCCCTCCACCGTTCTTCGTTCGCCGTTCTTTCGTTCCTGCTCCCTGGCCGTGCGCGGGACTGCCCACAGAGAACAAAACGGTAAAAGCAGGGAGGCCGGAGAACCGAATGGGTCACTCGGGCGCCTTGCCCTGAAGATGGGCGGCCAACCGCTCCAGGAACACCCGCTGGCCCGCGACCATGCGTTCCGCGGCTTCTTCGGGCGCGCACCACGCCACCCGGTCGATCTCAGGAAAAGCGCGGGTCGCTCCGGACCCTCTCGGCCATTCCATCTCGAAGGTGCCGGGCACGATCCGGTCCGGGTCGAGGTCGCTCTCGACGGCCCAGACCGTCACCACCTTGCCGCCGGACTGCCGGATGTCGCCCAGCGGAACATAGCGGCCGTCCGGGGGCGGCAGCCCCAGCTCCTCCTCGAACTCCCGGCGGGCGGCGTCCCAGGCCTCCTCCGGCGGGACGTACTCACCCTTGGGCACCGACCAGGCACCCGCGTCACGCCGGGCCCACAACGGCCCGCCCATATGGGCCAGCAGCACCTCGACGGCCGCGCCGCTGCCGCGGAACAGCAGCAGTCCGGCACTCCGTTTCCCTGCCATGAGCCGGGCTATCCTCCGTCCCCGGCATGGGCCGCGAGGACCGTCTCGACCGTGTCCGCCTCGGCAGCCGTCTTGTCCTCGCGGTAGCGCACCACCCTGGCGAAGCGCAGCGTCACGCCGGCCGGGTAGCGCGACGACGTCTGGAGACCGTCGTAGGCGATCTCGACAACGAGTTCCGGACGCACCGTCACGACATGACCGCCCTCGTCGACGGCGAGCTCCCGCAGCCGCTCGGTCTGCCAGGTGAGCATGGCGTCGGTGAGCCCCTTGAAGGTCTTGCCGAGCATGACGAACCCGCCGTCCGGCCCGCGCGCTCCGAGGTGGAGGTTGGACAGCTTGCCGGTGCGCCGTCCGTGCCCCCACTCCGCCGCCAGCACCACCAGGTCGAGGGTGTGCACCGGCTTCACCTTCAGCCACGAGGCGCCCCGTCGGCCCGCGCTGTACGGCGCGTCCAGGGACTTGATCACGACGCCCTCGTGGCCCTGGCGCAGGGTCCGGGACCAGAAGTCCCCGGCGGCGGCGCGGGCGGCCGGATCGGCCGGGTCGTGGACCACGTAGCGGCCCACCCGCGCAGGCTCCGGAACCAGCCCTGCCAGCTCCGCATGCCGCTGCTCGCAGGACCGTTCCAGCAGGTCGCGGTCGTCGACCGACAGCGCGTCGAAGAAGACCGGGGACAGCGGCAGCGCGGCCCTCGCGGTGGCGACGTCCACCCGCGAACCGAACCGGCCCGCTACCCGCTGGAACGGCACCGGCCGGCCGTCGCCGTCCAGGGCGATCACCTCGCCGTCCAGGATGAAGCGCGCCGCGGGCAGGCCGAGGGCGAGGGCGGTGACCTCGGGCAGACGGTCGGTGACCTCGTCCAGGGTGCGGGTGTAGATCCGTACATCCGGCCCGTCCCGGTGCACCTGCACCCGGATGCCGTCGAGTTTCTGCTCCACGGCACACGCGCCGAGCTTGTCGATGGCTTCGTCCAGCGACGTGGCGCTGTGCGCGAGCATCGGTCCGACGGGCCGCCCGACGGTGAGCCGGAATTCCGCCAGCGCCGGCGACCCCCCGGACAGTACGTCCCGCGCGACGTCCGGCAGCGATCCGGCCAGCATCACGGCCCGCCGGACCTCCGCCGCCGGCACCTCCGCCGCGGCGGCCAGCCCCTCGACGGCGAGGGCGTCCAGCGCGCCCTGCCGTACCTCTCCGGTCAGCAGGCCGACCAGGAACCGCTGCTCCTCCCCGGTCGCGGCGGCCATCAGCTCCCGGACCAGACGCCGGCGCTCGCCCTGCGCGCCGGCCCCCGCGACCCGGGCCAGGCCGGTCAGCGCCGCGTCGGCATCGCGCACGGTCAGCGTGGCGCGGCCGGCCGGCGGTACGGGCTCGCGCAGGACGCTCCAGCCGACCCCGATCCGCCCCTGCGGCAGCCGTCCGGCCAGGTACGGGATGGCCACCGGTACGTCCTCCGGGGCGGCGGCCCGGAACAGCCCGGCCAGCAGCGCGGTCTTCCGGGAACGCGCCGATGCCGCGGCGACGTCCGCCGACACCCGCGCCAGATCGGCCAGCAACATACGGACATCCTGCCCCCGGGAGACCGTCCCCGCGCTCCAAAGGCCCCACCGGAGCGACATTCGTGCTAGGTTCTTGTCAATTGCAGTTTTGGTACCCATGACATTGTGTGCGCCTGACGGGCAGTGACCCGCAGGCGCATTTTTATTGTCAAATAACGAAAAGAGACGCACATGGCAACTGGCACCGTGAAGTGGTTCAACGCGGAAAAGGGCTTCGGCTTCATCGAGCAGGACGGCGGCGGCGCTGACGTCTTCGCCCACTACTCCAACATCAACGCCCAGGGCTTCCGCGAGCTTCAGGAAGGCCAGAAGGTCAGCTTCGACGTCACGCAGGGCCAGAAGGGCCCGCAGGCGGAGAACATCCAGCCGGTCTGACCCGACCGGTAGTACCCCTAGCAGTACCGGCCGGCACCACCGGCCGCTCCACGGCCGGCGTTCGCCTGTGTCACCTGATGCGCTTGTTCCAGGCTTTTCCCGGCGAGCGCCGGCCGTTTTCGAGGCTCCGGGGCGACGGGCTTTCCGTCCCGCCCCGGTCTCCACTTTTTCCGGCTCGTTCTTGCGATTCATCGTGCGGCATATGTCCCGCCGGGTCTCCCTCGATACGCGCCGCATCGAGGAAGGTTCCGCTTGAACCGCACCACCCGTTCCAATGACCGCTACGGCCGCTCCGGCGGCGGCGCCGCCGGCCGTTCCGGCGGCTCCGGCTCCGGCTCCCGTTCCGGCGGCCGCAACGCAGGCTCCGGCGGCCGCTTCCGCTCGCAGGGACCGCGCCGCCCGAAGTCCGCGGCCCCGCAGGGCGAGTTCGCCCTCCCGGTGAGCACCACCCCGGCACTGCCCGCCGCCGAGACGTTCGCCGAGCTGGACATGCCCGCGCCGCTGCTCGCGACGCTCACCCGGCTCGGTGTGACCGAGCCGTTCCCCATCCAGGCCGCGACGCTGCCCAACTCCCTGGCCGGCCGCGACGTCCTCGGCCGCGGGCGCACCGGATCGGGCAAGACCCTCGCCTTCGGCCTGGCCCTGCTGGCCCGTACCGCCGGGCAGCGCGCCGAGCCGCGCCAGCCGCTCGCGCTGGTCCTCGTGCCGACCCGTGAACTGGCCCAGCAGGTCACCGACGCGCTCACCCCGTACGCCCAGGCCCTGAACCTGCGGACGGCCACCGTCGTCGGCGGTATGTCGATCGGCCGCCAGGCCGGCGCGCTGCGCAACGGCGCCGAGGTCGTCGTCGCCACCCCCGGGCGGCTCAAGGACCTCATCGAGCGCCGCGACTGCCGCCTGGACGAGGTGCGGATCACCGTCCTGGACGAGGCCGACCAGATGGCCGACATGGGCTTCATGCCGCAGGTCACCGAGCTCCTCAACCAGGTGCGGGAGGACGGCCAGCGGATGCTCTTCTCGGCCACGCTGGACCGTAACGTCGACAAGCTGGTGCGGCGGTTCCTCAGCGACCCGGTCGTGCACTCCGTCGACCCGTCGGCCGGCGCGGTGACCACGATGGAGCACCACATCCTGCATGTGCACGGTACGGACAAGCACGCCACCACGGTCGAGATCGCGGCACGCGAGGGCCGGGTGATCATGTTCCTGGACACCAAGCACGCAGTCGACCGGCTCACCAAGGACCTGCTCGCCAGCGGGGTACGGGCGTCCGCGCTGCACGGCGGCAAGTCGCAGCCGCAGCGCAACCGCACCCTCCAGCAGTTCAAGTCCGGCCAGGTCACCGCGCTGGTCGCCACCAATGTCGCGGCCCGCGGCATCCACGTCGACAACCTCGACCTGGTCGTGAACGTCGACCCGCCGACCGACCACAAGGACTATCTCCACCGCGGCGGGCGCACCGCGCGGGCCGGCGAGTCCGGCAGCGTGGTGACACTGGTCCTGCCCAACCAGCGTCGCGAGATGACCCGGCTCATGGCGACGGCCGGCATAAGCCCGCAGGTCACCCAGGTCCGGGCCGGCGACGCCGAGCTCACCCGTATCACCGGCGCCCAGGCCCCCTCCGGTATCCCGGTCACCATCACCGCACCGGTCGCCGACCGCCCCAAGCGCAGCGCGTCCTCGTCCCGCGGCCGCCGCAGCCGCCCGGCCCAGGCCCGCCGCGCCGCGAACGCGGACCGTTCGGCACCGCGACGGAACGCCGCGTCCTAGCGGACTCAGCCCCCTCCAGCCCCCGAGTGCCGTGCGCCAGCCGCCGGCCTCGGGGGCTGTCGTATGGCAGCCGGGCGCCGGCGCCCGCTCACTCGTACATCACATACTCCGGCTCCGGCCGGAGTCTCAGGACCTCGTCCGGCGTCATCAGCCGGCTGCCCTGCGCGTCCTCCTCGTAGAACAGCTTGAAGCCGGTGTGGAGGCCGTCGGGCAGGCCGGAGACGAGGTGCCGCCAGGTGCGCCGCTTCATGGCGGGTGAGCCGATGCCGTCGACGCTCTTGATCAGGGCCACTCCGGGCTGCGGCAGCAGCGCCGACTCGTCGCGCACCACGGACGCGGCGACCTGATGGAAGACGAGCGCCTTCTCCGGCAGGCCGTGCTCATCGACCAGCGCGGACAGATAGCGGGCGACGCGGGTCAGCTCATGGCCGCTCGTACGGCCGAAGGTGCGGCCGGGCACCCCGTGGGGGCCCATCTCCCATTCCGGGTCGAGGGCGAGCCCCACATCGGGATGGACCAGCCAGTCGCGCAGCGCAGCCACCTCGTCGAGGACGTCCGCGCGGCCCGGCTGGATGTTCAGCAGCAGCAGCGCCCGGTGCTTGCGTGCGAGTGCGTGGAAGCGGCGGATGGTCGCGGCGCGCGTCCGCGAGCGGTACTTGCCGTCGTGCCCGGCATCGGCATTGGCGACCACCGCCAGGAGTTCGAGAACGGGCAGCGGTTCGCGCCCCGCGGCGTACACCTCCGCCACCTTCTCCAGCTCGGCGGCCCGCTTGCCCGGGGTGCCGATGCCGAGTCTGCCGAGCGCCACGGCACCGGGCAGGCCGCAGAAGCCGACGAGACGGTGACGGGGGAACAGTTCCCATCCGCCGCGCGGCAGTTCCAGCCGCTGTTTCGCCGGTCCGGCCGACGGGCTTGAGGCGGCGGTCGGGTCCGACGGGGCGCCTGAGCCCGGCGGGGCGGAAGGGTTCGGCATGCCGGGATTACCCGACGTCCCGGGATTGCTCGGCATGGCGGACGGGTCCGAAGTGGCGCCGGTGGACTGCTGCGGGCTGTCGGGCGGTGACGCCCCGGGGGCGGAGTCGGTGCGGTCGGTCGGTTTGCCGCAGCCGGAGAACAGGCCGAGACCTGCCGCCGCCGTGGCCGCGAGCACCACCCGGCGGCGTATTCCGCTCCGTCCCGGCGCCCCACCGTCCGGCTCGGCCCGGCCCGGGTTACCCGCCTCGTGTGCCTTGCCGGCCCTGCCCGCCTCGCCCGCCACCTTGCCTCCGTCCGCCGCCGTCCGTCAGCTCCCCGCCGGACGGGTGCACGACACATGAGGGCCCGGAACGCATCAGAGCCCGGAAGGTGCCACCCGCCGTGGAGATCTCCAGAACTCTCATTCCGCAACGCTACGCGGCGCCACACGGAAATCAGTCAACTCACACGAATGCCCTGCCCGTTCGGCAAAACCGCCACCCGCCACGTGCTACCCGTTCCGCGGGCCCGGACACCCCGGATCCACCGGACGGGCCGGGCGCCGTTCGGACATCGTCCGTCCGGTTCAGGAGAGTCCGACCGTCGCGAGATAGGCGGGCACATCCGCCGGGTCGTGGGTGGCCAGGCCGACGTACCCGTCCGGACGGACCAGGAACAGCCCTTCCCCGTAAGCCGCCGTGACGGCGCTGTCGTCCACCCGGTGGGCGCGCACGCCACGGGGCGCGGCAGGCAGGTCCATCGCCACGGCGAGCAGCGTGAACTGCGGCCCGCGCAGGAGGTCGAAGAGCCGCGTGCCCGGCGTACCGTCATCTGCCGGGCCGGGCCGGCCGACCGCGCACGGCAGGTCGGGAGCGCGGTCACCGGCGCTGAGCGCGGCCAGGTTCAGCCCCTTGCGGGCCTCCATCGACAGCGGGCTCTCCCGGTAGCCCACGTGCAGCTGGTTGGTCATCCGTCCGCGGTGCGCGGCCTGGCGGGCGCTGCCCACTTCCGGGGTGCGGCCGATGCGGTACAGCCGGGTGCTCAGCTGCAGCACCGCGGCGGCCACCGGCAGCCGCTCCGCCGCATAGCTCTCCAGCAGTTGCGGATCCGCGCCGTGCCGCAGCACCTGCCCCAGCTTCCAGCCCAGGTTGTAGGCGTCCTGAACGCTGGTGTTCAACCCCTGTCCGCCGCCTGGCGGGTGGACATGCGCGGCGTCGCCCGCGAGGAACACCCGGCCTCGCTTGAACCGGTGGGCGAGGGCGGCATGGGGCTGGTAGTACGAGGCGCACCGGACCTGCGTGACCGAGCTGGCAGGCAGATGACTCCGGGAGCTGATGATGGTGCGCACGTCATGGGAGGCGTGCGGCCGGTCGATGTCGAACTGCGCGGAGAACTGGAAGTCCTCGGTGCCGGGCAGCGGGCACAGGAGCATCGGGCCACCGGGCGCCTTGGGCCAGACATGCCATCTGTCGCGGTCAAGGCCGGGTATTCGGACGTCGGCGACGAGCGAGGGGCGAAGACGGGTGTCCGCGGCCGTCATCTTCAGCCCCAGGGCGTGCCGCACCGTGCTGTGACCGCCGTCGGCGCCCACGAGGTACCGGGCGGTGACCGTCCGGCTCGTCCTGTCGGGGTGCGCGAGTTCGACGGTGACCTGGTCGTCGGTCTGCTCGATATCGAGCAGCGTGGTCTCGAACTCGACGCTGCCGCCGAGCTGCCGCAGCCGGTCGTGGAGGATCCGCTGAGTGCGCCACTGCGGGATCATCCACACGCTCGGGTAGGCCGAGAGCGTACGGCCGGGGGCCTTGTCGATCAGGTCCCATTCGCCGCGGCGCTCACCGTCCTCCCAGGTCTGCATCGGGGGGAAGGGCGAACCGCCCGCCCGGATCGCGTCGATCACGCCGAGATCGTCGAAGACCTCCTGGGTGCGGGGCTGCAGCCCCTTGCCCCGCGATCCGGGGAACAGCCGGTCGGACTTCTCGATCAGATGAGCACGCACCCCCCGCCGGGCCAGATCGCAGGCGAGGGTGAGGCCGGTCGGTCCGGCGCCGACGATCAGGACCTCGATGGCGTCGGCACCCGTGCCGTCGAGCGGGACTTCAGCAGTCATACGCCGCACCCTTCGCCGTCACTCAGCGTAGCGATATCCTCACACCATACGACGGGTGCGGGCGGGCGCTCAACCGGAGGCGAGAACCGGCAGGCACGCCCGGGCCTGCGGAGATACGCCCACCGCCCGGCCCTCCCGCCGCACGGCCGGCTACCGTGCGCGACCCGACCCGCCCGCGAGCGTCGGTCAACTACCGCAGACAGAGCGGGCATCGGCCCGCCCAGGCGCCGGGCCGCCACGCAGTGCACCTGCGCGTGCGCCGGACGTCCACCCGCCGGTGGCCGGCGGCTGGGAGTCATCGCGACGGATGCCCCGGCCGCCCCGACGAAGGGCATCCGCTGAGGCGGCGGCCCTCCGGCCGGACGGCTTACTGACGCCGCCCCGGCCCCTGTCCTGGCACTGCCCGACATCACCCGAACAGTCGTTCCCGGATCGCCGCTCCCCCCGCGGGACTCCTAGGGTCTGTCCGATGGGTCATGGCCGGACAGGCCGCGGCGTCTGGCTCGGTACATCGCAAGGAACCGGAGCGGCCCGATAGCGGAGCTATCGGGACGGTTCGGCAACACCGCGAGGTGCCGTGCCAGACGCCGCGGGCCCGGCCATGACCCATCGGACAGGCCCTAGCGTCAGACGACGCAGCGCACCGCCGCCACAAGGGAGTCCGACCATGCGTAGGCTCATCGCCGTGCCGACCGTGCTGTTCGCGCTCGCCGCCGCGGGATGCGGGACCGACGATGACGGCGGGGAGGCGACGACCGCGTCGCCGTCCACCGGCACGGGTACCGGCCCCAGCCCGTCGCGTTCCACCGGCCAGGGCAGCACGCCGGGGCCGGACTCCTCGCCGCCCGCTGACCCCGGGCAGCCCGTGAGCTGCGGCGAGATCCCCGACGCGCTGGGCAACGCCAGGAACGTCACCCTGTTCGCGGACCCCGGCGCCGACGGCACGGTGGGCTGCGAAGAGGCCCACGACGTGATGTCCGAGTTCTTTGTGCGGGCCTCGCAGGAGGGCGACGGGAACCCGGGGTCGCTGGCCGTACGGGGCTGGTTCTGCCAGTACGAGAGCGGCCCCACCGGCACGTGGATCACCACCTGCCGGAAGGACAAGCTGGAGATGCACACGGAGGAGCCGCCCGGGTCCGGGCCGTCCGACCAGCCCGGCAGCCCGTACGGGCCGGACGAGTCCCAGCTGCCCCCGCTTCCCGAGGAGACCGGCGACCCGATGGAGGAGCCGTCCACGGAGGAGCTGTAGGCGTGAGCCCGGGGGGGTGCTCCCGGAGCTGTCCCTGAACCTCCGCGGGGCTACCCCTGGCGCTCTTCCGCCATCCCGTGGAACCACGTCGGCCCGGCCTCGACCGACCGCTTGATGCGGGTCAGGGCGTAGTCCGCCAGCTCCGGCAGCGCGTCCAGGGCGAACCAGCCCACCTCCAGCGACTCGTCGTCGTTGACCCTGGCCTCGCCGCCGACCGCCCGGCAGCGCAGCGTCACATCCATGAACTGGCACAGATCGCCGTTGGGGTACCGGACCGGCGGCACGGTCTCCACAAGGACGACGCGCTCGGGGACGACCC
Source organism: Streptomyces sp. NPDC050636 (assembly GCF_040654775.1). NCBI lineage: Bacteria > Bacillati > Actinomycetota > Actinomycetes > Kitasatosporales > Streptomycetaceae > Streptomyces > Streptomyces sp. NPDC050636. Next base: position 31,420 of record NZ_JBFAIP010000025.1, on the reverse strand, counting down.
GCACCGCGGTCTCCTCGTACACCTCGCGTACCGCGGTCTCGGCGGGCTGCTCGCCGGGCTCGGGGATTCCGCCGATCACCGCCCAGCCGCCGGTGTCCGTCCGCTTGCCGAGCAGGACGCGGCCCTCGTCGTCGAAGACGACCGCACTCACCCCGGGCAGCCACAGGAGCTGGCTGCCGATGGAAGCCCGGATGTCACGGATGAAGTCGGGGGTTGCCATGCTGTGAACCATAAGGGAAGGGACAGACTCTCCCCTGATGCGAACGCGACCGCGTCCCCGAGGAGAAACCACCCAGGCCCCTGACGCGAACGCGCCCCGCCGCCCGACGCTCAGGCGCCCGCCGGTGTCCCGCCGCGCATGCGCAGCCGGCGGCGGATGCACCGCACCGCGGCCTCCGCGTCATCGACGGTGACGGTGAACGTGCGCCCGTCACCGAGCTGGAGCACCAGGCCCTCGCCCCGGCGTACGACGACGGCCGTGCCCTGTTCGGGGCGCCAGCGGTAGCCCCAGCCGCCCCAGTGCCGGGGTGTGACCCGTGGCGCGAAGTCGGCGCCGACCACGCTGTCGAGGGGGATCCGGCGGCGCGGCACTCCAATATGGCCGCAGCGCACTTCCAGGCACTCCATGTCCACGCGTACCGACACATGGACGTAGGCGAGCGTGCCGAAGAGGACCAGCAGGCCGACCGCGACACAGCCGACCACCGCCATCACCAGGGGCGCGAGGCTGGAGGTCCAGGCGCTGTCGACGGCCAGCTCGATGCCGAGCGCCAGGCAGGCCGCACCCACGGCGGCCAGCAGCCACTGGACGCGGTTGGTGGCGCTGCCGTGCCAGACCTCGGGAACGTCCGCATGCGAGCCGCCAACGGGGCGCGCGCCGCTGCCTGAGCCTTCGGTACTGCCGTGGTTTCCGGGGGCTGCTGCCCCCTCGTGGGGGTGGTCCCTCATGGAACGCAGCGTACGCGCCTTCGCACGCTATGGCAGTGCGTCGGCCGGGTCGTTCACCGCCCGGGGGCGGGTGCTCCGGCCGCCGAGGCGCCCGCCACCTCGCCCGTACCGCGCCCGCTTTCGGCGAGCAGCCGGCCCTCCGCGTACGCGAGCGCCACGGCCGGGAGCCCGGCCGGGCGGCCGCTGTGGATCACGCTCAGGCCGCCGGTCGGCGCGGCCGCCGGGGCCGGTTCGGCGCCGATGCGGCGGAGCGCCTGGGCGGCGACGGCCTCGGCGGAGCCGTGCAGGACGAGAGCCGGGGCGCCGGGCTGCTGGAGGGCGGCCCGGATGCGTTCGGCGACGAGTTCGTAGTGGGTGCAGCCGAGGACCACGGCCCGGATGTCCCGCGGGGTGAGGTGCGCGGCGGCCGAGATGGCGGCGTCGATGGCGGTCTCGTCCGCCTCCTCGACGGCATCGGCGAGGCCGGGGCACGGCACCCCGGTGGCGGCCACACCGCTCGCGAACCGCGCGATCAGATCCCGCTGGTAGGGGCTGCCGGTCGTGGCGGGGGTGGCCCAGATGGCGACGGGCCCGCCGCCGGCCGCGGCGGGCTTGATGGCCGGGACGGTGCCGATGACCGGCACGGCGGGTTCCAGTTCGGCGCGGAGCACCGGCAGCGCGTGCACGGACGCGGTGTTGCAGGCGACGATCAGGGCGTCGGGGCGGTGCGCGGCGGCGGCCCGCGCCACTGCCAGCGCGTGCGCGGCGACGTCGTCGGGCGTGCGCGGGCCCCAAGGCAGGCCGTCGGGATCAGTGGAGAGGACGAGATCGGCATCCGGCCGCAGTCGTCGCACGGCGGCGGCCGCCGCGAGCAGCCCGGTCCCGGAGTCCATGAGCGCGATCTTCACCCGGACACTTTACTCGGCCGCGCGCACTTCTTTTCCTACCGGACGCGGCACCGGGGCCCGCCCGGCCCCGGCGGCCCGGCCGCGGCACCCGTTCGGCCATCCCGGTACACCGTGCCGATCGCCGGTGTGCGGCGCGTGTGGTGCGGCAGACTGCGGCCGTGGGAGCGATGGAGTGGATCGGCGCCGGGTCGCTGCTGGCCTGGGTGTGGCTGTTGCTGGGGCAGGGCTTCTTCTGGCGGACGGACATACGGCTCCCGGCCCGCCGGGACCCGGAGCGCTGGCCATCGGTCGCGGTGGTGGTCCCGGCGCGGGACGAGGCCGCGGTGCTGCCGGACAGCCTGCCGTCGCTGCTCGCGCAGAAGTACCCGGGCCGGGCGGAGGTGTTTCTCGTCGACGACGGCAGTACGGACGGGACCGCCGCGCTCGCCCGGGCGCTGGCGGCCGAGCGCGGCGGGCTGCCGCTGACCGTCTCCTCGCCCGGTGAGCCGGAGGCGGGGTGGACAGGGAAACTGTGGGCCGTGCGGCAGGGGATCGCGCTGGCGCGGCTGCGGGTCGCGCCGGAGTATCTGCTGCTGACGGACGCGGACATCGCACATGATCCGGACAGTCTGCGGGAGTTGGTGGCGGCGGCGCGGTCGGCGGACCTGGACCTGGTGTCGCAGATGGCGCGGCTGCGGATCGTGACGTTCTGGGAGCGGCTGATCGTGCCGGCGTTCGTGTACTTCTTCGGGCAGCTCTACCCGTTCCGCTGGGTCAACCGCCCGGGGGCACGGACCGCGGCCGCGGCCGGCGGCTGTGTGCTGCTGAGGCTGGACGCCGCAGAGCGCGCGGGCATCCCGGAGTCGATCCGGCATGCGGTGATCGACGACGTGATGCTGGCGCGCGCCGTGCAACGGACCGGCGGCACCATCTGGCTGGGGCTCGCCGACCGGGTGGACAGCGTTCGCCCGTATCCGCGGCTGGCCGAGCTGTGGCGGATGGTCTCGCGCAGCGCGTACGCCCAGCTGCTGCACAAGCCGCTGCTGCTGGCGGCGACGGTCGCCGGTCTCGCGCTGGTGTATCTCGCGCCGCCGGTCACGCTGCTGACCGGGCTGGCCGGCGGCGATACGGCGACGGCGGCACTGGGCGGGCTGGCCTGGGCGGTGATGTGCGGGACGTATCTGCCGATGCTGCGCTACTACCGGCAGCCGCCGTGGACGGCACCGCTGCTGCCGTTCACCGCGCTGCTCTATCTGCTGATGACGGTGGACTCGGCCGTGCGGCACTACCGGGGGCGCGGGGCGGCGTGGAAGGGCCGGACGTATGGCGCGCCATGAGCACGGGGCCTACTCGTGCAGCCCCCGTCCGGCCCCCGGTGCTGCGGTCACTTCCTGGCCGGGGACCAGTCCAGGCCCCAGCCGTAGGCGTAGTCGACGGTGCGCTGCGGGCTGATGCCGGGCTCGGGGACGAGGTAGCGGGCCTCACGCTGGACGACGAGTTCGCTGCCGGTGTTGGTGATCAGGGCCAGCGCGCAGACGTTGGAGGGCACCGTGCAGGCGTCGAGCGTGAAGTCGACGGGTGCGCCGTGCTGTGGCTGGAGGGTGACCGTCGCCTTCAGGCCCTCGAAGCTGCGGGCGCCCGCATAGACGGTGACGAAGATCAGGATGCGTTTGATGCGCGCCTGATGGTCGAGATTGATGGTCATGTTCTCGCCGGCCGCGACGGACCCGGTGCGGTCGTCGCCGTCGAGCTGGATGAACGGCGGGCCGTGCAGCGCGCCGAAGTTGCCCCCGATGGGGTGCACCACCCCGGCGCTGCCGTCGGTCAGCTCGTACAGCGCGCACAGGTCGAGGTCGAGCTCGCCGGACGGGGGCAGCAGCGCGCCACGGGCGCCCATGGCCTCCATCGCCTTGCGGCCGAGTTTCTTCGTCAGCCGCTTGCCGGTGCCGCCGCTGTTCCAGTTGAGGTTCACCCGCATCGCACCGGAGGTGCCGCCCTGCTTCGTCAACGAGACGGCAGGGGCCTCCTTCGTGAGGGTGACTTTTGTCAGACGAACGGGAGCGGGCGCGGGCACCTGGGCGGGCGGGCCCGGCGGAGGCGGAATTGACGCCGCCGGTTGACCCGTTGGCAACGGGGGCGCGGCAGCCGGGGGCGGCGCCATGGGCGGAGCGGACGGCGGAGTCGGCATGGCGGCGGGCGCGGGAGCCGGGGGCGGTGCCGCGGCCGGCTCCTCCTCCACGCTGATGCCGAAGTCGGTGGCCAGGCCCGCGAGCCCGGTGTCATACCCCTGCCCCACCGCACGGAACTTCCAGGCGCCCTGGCGGCGGTAGAGCTCGCCGAGCACGAAGGCGGTCTCGGCGGTGGCGTCCTGGCTGTCAAAACGGGCCATTTCGGCGCCGCTCACCGCGTCCAGCACCCGGATGTGCAGACCGGGGACGCTCCCGAAAGTGCCACCGTCGGCGGAGGCGGCGAGCACCACCTTGTCGACGGCGGGCTCGACGGCGGCGAGATCGACGGCGAGGGTGTCGGTCATCGCGCCGCCGGCCGGCCGCTTGCCCTCGTGGCGTACCGCGCCCGAGGCGTGCGCCGCCTGGTTGTAGAAGACGAAGTCCGCGTCGTCGCGGACCTTTCCGGACACCAGCAGCAGAGCGGAGGCATCCACATCCGGAGCCCCCGGAGCGACCTGCCAGCCCAGTTCCACCCGCACCGCCGGCGCCGGGACCGGAACATTGCTGCCCTTGAGCATCGACATCGTGCGCCTTCCTCTCGTCCTCCGTGCCCCGTCAGCGGTGGCACCCTCCAACCTACTTGGCCGGGACTGTCCCGAACGCCCCCTGTTCACCTGCGAGAAGCGAGGTCTTTACACGATCCCTACGGGCGATCGCGACCGATTTCCACAAGTTCGCTCGCATTGGGGTTCCCCGGCCACTCCCAACTCGTAAAACAACCCTCTTTTCAGGCTCCCCAATCGGCACATCGTGGGCTTAACTTATGAGGCATGACCTCCCCCCGCTCTACCTACGGCGGCGGCTACTACGCTTCGCCGTCCTTCCCGGACACCCCGATCTACGACAGCCTGGTCGCGGAACGCGGCACGCCGCAGATCGCCCCGATCCGGGTCTCGCCTCCTCCTTATGACACCGGCTCGTCGTATCTGCCGGCGCTCCCCGCGGCGCTGCCCGCGCTCCCCGCCGCTCCTTCCCATCCCTCCGCGGGCCAGGGCTACCCCGGCGCCGCCGCGCAGCCGGTCGCCCCGCTGCAGCACGCTCCGGCGCCGTACATCCCGCAGCAGGCGGGCGCTCGCGGCTATCCCGGCCAGCAACCGCAGCAGCAGCAGCGTCCCGCCGCGCCCACCGGCACGGGGTACGAAGCGATGCGTCCGGCCGCTCCGATGGCGCCGCGGCCTGCCGCGCCCCGGCAGGCCGCGCCCTACGACGACCCGTACGGCCGCCAGTACCCGCGCGGGTACTGACCTGGCCCAACGGTCACGGTCCATCGGCCACTGACCCGTCGGTCAGCTGTCCGAGGCGACTGGCAGGATGGATCCATGCTCAAGCCTGCGCTGCAATCGATCCATCTCCACCCGGTCAAATCCATTGCGGGGTCCGGTCCCGGCGAGGCGGTCGTAGAGCCGTGGGGGCTCGCCGGGGACCGACGTTGGATGGTGGTGGACGGCGAGCGCAGGCTGCTGACCCAACGGCCGCAGCCGAAGTTGGCATTGGCGGCCGCCGAGGGGCTCCCGGGCGGCGCCCTCCGGCTGACCGCGCCCGGGATGCGGCCGCTGACGGTCGAGGTGCCCGATCCCGGCGAGACGATCCCGGTCGAGGTCTGGAAGGACAAGGTCGAGGCGGTGCCCGCGGGCCCGGCCGCGGCCGACTGGTTCCGCGCGTATCTGGGTGTCGAGGCCGAGCTGGTGCATCTCGACGCCCCGGAGACGCGCCGTCCCGTCGACCCGGCGTACTCCCGGCCCGGAGACACGGTCGCCTTCGCCGACGGCTTTCCGCTGCTGCTGACGACCACCTCGTCGCTGGACGCCCTCAATTCCCTCATCGCGCAGGGCGACCACGCCGATGAGGGCCCCCTCCCGATGAACCGTTTCCGGCCCAATGTGGTGATCGACGGCACCGCGCCCTGGGCAGAGGACGAGTGGCACAGCGTCCGCATCGGCGAGGTGGTCTTCGAGGTCGCGAAGCCCTGCGGCCGTTGCGTGGTGACCACCACCGACCAGCGCACCGCCGAGCGCGGCAAGGAGCCGCTGCGCACTCTCGCCCGCCATCGGCGCTTCGGTGACCGGCTGCTCTTCGGCCAGAATCTGATTCCTCGCGGGGTGGGCACGATCCGCATCGGCGACCGTTTCGAGATACTCGACTGACGGGCCGGCGCGGGGCCGCCCGTGATCGCGTCACGGCGCTCGCGGCGGCCGTCCGGACTCATTGCGGGCCGGTCACCTGCTGCCTACAGTGAGCGCACGGCGCCGCCGACGGGAGAGACCGACGGGGGGAGACAGAGAACTGCGTGTCGATACCTGCGAGGGACACCAGCAGCGACAATCTCATCCCTGTCCAGCATCTGCGGCCCGGGGACCACGCCTTTGTGAGCTACGGAAATGACGAGGTGCGCTGGGAGGTCGTCACGGCCTTCGTGCGGCTCGGGCTCGCCCGCGGCGAGAAGGTTCTGGTCCTCCCCTGCCCCGGCGTGCCCGAGGAAGAGGTGCTGGCCAGGATCGACTTCCCCAGCCGCAGCACGGCTCTGGCGCGCGAGCGCGGCCAGTTGGTGATGAGCAGCATGCGGGAGGTGATCCGGCCGGACGCGGAGTTCACCGCCACGCGGCAGATCGGCCGGCTCCGCACCGAGACCGACCGGGCGACGGCCGAGGGGTACACCGGGCTGCGCGCGTTCATCGACATGGGATGGGTGCGCGCGCTCGGCGCGGACGTCGGCGCGATGGCCCACCGCGAGATCCACGCGGACGCGCTCTTCACCGGCCGGCCGTACACCGAGATCTGCGCCTACGACCGCCGCCGATTCGACCGCGCGCTGGTCAGCGCCATGGAGCGGGCCCATCCGCGTGCCCTCCTGGAGCGGCTGGGCAGTCTGCGCTCGGTGCGCGACGCGGACGACGCGCTGCGGTTCATCGGCGAGGCGGACGCCGCGAACCAGGCCGCGTTCTCCAGATCGCTGGAGATCGCGCTGGCCCGTACGGCACCGGCCCGGCAGCTGACCGTCGATCTGACCCGGCTGCACTTCCTGTCGGTCGGCTGCGCCACCAGCCTGCTCGCCCTGGTCAGCGGCGCCGTGGGACACGAACGGGTCGAGGTGCGCTGCGACCGCGGGCAGGCCCGGATGCTGCGGCGGCTGGGCGCCGAGGCGGTTCCGCGGCTGACGGCGACGGAGGCGGTGCGCCCGTGGTGAATCCCGAGTCGGCCCGTACGGCCGGTGCACCGCCCGAGGAGTCCGGCCGCCGGCTGCTGCAACGCCGCTTCACCGCCCGCCTGCTGCCGCAGCTGCGGCTGCTGGTGGAGGAGTGCGCGGCCCGCGAGGGGCTGCGCGAGCCGCGGCGCGGCGAGTTCGTGCTGGCCGTGGACGAGATCGCCGGGAACGCCGTGGAACACGCGGGCGGCTCCGGGCGGCTGGTGCTGCGGCGGGTGGGCGATGAGCTGGAGTGCCGGATCAGCGACGCGGGGCCCGGGTTCAGCGAGGCGGTGATCCCCGAGCTGCTGCCGGGTCTTGACGGGGCGACAAAGGGGCGCGGGCTTTGGCTGGCGCGGCTGGTGGCGGACCGGTTCGCGGTCGCCGCCGGACCGGGCACGGCGGGGACGGCAGACAGAGCGACGCCGGCCACCGGCACGGCCGACGCACCGGGCGCGGCCCACGCGTCGGGCACCCCGAGCACCACCCCAGGCACCGTGGTGACGTTGGCCGTACGGCTGTGCTGACCGCCCGGCGCAGGAGTCGTCGAGGGACACCACCACGACGAGCCACAGTGCGTTATGCAGTGATCTACACACCGGCATTGATGCACCGAGGGCCCACATACCGGGCAGGGGTGCAGCATTGGCGTTCCGGCCAGTCGACCCCGAATGGCGTGATGTTGCTCTCTCTTCTCCGAACTCGCCCGTAGGTGCCGCGCGATGCGGTATTTACGGACACGGAGAGGGGGAGCGGCGATGCGAGCGATGCGAGGTGTGTGGCGCTGGCGGCGCAATCCGCTGCGGCGCGGGACCGATCGGATCGAGGCATGGGCGGCGCTGGCCGCCGCCCTCTTGATCGCTCTCGGCGCGACCTCCGTCGGGTGGATCACCGGCCAGGCCGCGCACGGCGCGCTCCTGACCACCGTACGGCTCCAGCACGAGCAGCGGCATCTGGTGTGGGTCACGGTTGACCGGCTGGTCTCCCGCGCCCCGCTCGACCCCGATCCGGAGACCTCTTCGCAGCGTGACGCGCACCGCCGGGTCATCGCCCGGTGGACGGCGTGGGACGGCAGCGAGCACACGGGACAGATCTCCACGCCGCGTCCCGTGGAGCCCGGTGAGCACTTCCGGATCTGGACCGACGACCGTGGCCGGGTGACGCCCCGGCCGATGGACGCCGGCACAGCCGGTACGCATGCGGTGCTGGCCGGGCTGGGTTCGGCGGCCGCCACCGGGGCGCTGATCGAGGGCGGCCGGCGGCTGTTCGTCTGGCGTCTGATGGTGCGTCGCTTCCACGCCTGGGACGTGGCGTGGCAGCGCGCGGGCCAGGACTGGGGACGGGCCGACGCGGGCAGCTGAGGGGGAGCCGTCCGGGCGGCTGACCATGTCAACTGCCGCTCGCCCGGCGCGCTACGGTGGTGCAGCCAGCCTCTCGGCTGGGGCCTCGCAGACCCCGAATGCGGACATCCGCGGACGGATGTGGCTGTCGGGCCGACAACAGCCGCACGAGGTGGGGGCACGACAGCGCCATGGCACAGGGCTCGGTCCAGGTGACGCACTCCGGAACGTCCCGTTGGCGGCGCCGTACAGGGGAGTACAGCTCGCTCGCCGCCGCCCTGGAAGCCGCAGGGGACGGTGATGTGCTGACCGTGCCGGCCGGTACGTACCGGGAGAATCTGGTGCTGGTGCGCGCGGTGACGCTGCGCGGCCCCGAAGGTGCTCGCGGTTCGGTGCGGATCGCCCCGGCCGATGGCGTGGCGCTGACCATACGGGCCTCGGCGACCGTCCACGACCTGCATCTGGAGGCGACGGATTCGGCCTCGCCCGCGCTACTGGTGGAGGACGGCTCCCCGGAGCTGGCCGATCTGCGGGTGGTGACCCGGTCCGCGTCCGGCATCGAGGTCCGCGGCGGTGCCCGCCCGACGGTGCGCCGCTGCACGGTCGACAACGCGGGCGGTGTGGGCATCAGTGTCCTGGACGGGGCCGGCGGGATCTTCGAGGAGTGCGAGGTGGTGGCCGCCGGGCAGGCCGGCGTGGCGGTGCGCGGCGGGGGCCATCCGCGGCTGGAGAACTGCCGGATCCACCATGCCTCGGGTGCCGGGCTGTCGATCAACGGCGAGGGCAGCGCGGTCGAGGCGATGGGCTGCGAGCTGTACGAGATCAAGGGCGCCGGGATCCAGGTGGCCGCGCGGGCCACCGGCCATCTCACCGACTGCACGGTGCACCGCACCTCGGCGGACGGCGTCACGCTGGACACCGATGCGGTCCTCACGCTCGCCGACTGCGACATCCACGACATCCCGGAGAACGCGGTCGATCTGCGGTCCCGGTCGGTGCTGACGCTGACCCGCAGCACGGTGCGGCACTTCGGCCGCAACGGTCTGTCCGTGTGGGACCCGGGCACCCGGGTGGACGCCAACCAGTGCGAGATCCACGACAGTACGGGTGATTATCCGGCGGTGTGGGTGAGCGACGGGGCGACGGCCGTACTGGACGCGACGCGGGTGCACGATGTGCCGGACGCGCTGTTCGTGCTGGACCGGGGCTCGCGCGCCGATGTGGTGGACTGCGATATCTCCCAGGTCCGTAACACCGCGGTGTCGGTGAGCGACGGGGCGACGGTGCAGCTGGACGACTGCCGGATCCGGGAGACGGCGACCGGCGCGTGGTTCCGTGATCACGGCAGCGGCGGCACGCTCGCCAACTGCACGATCGACGGTGCGCAGACCGGCGTGATCGTCACCAAGGGCGCGGACCCCACCATCGAGGGCTGCACGGTCAGTTCACCGGCCGAGGCCGGTTTCTATGTCTCCGCGGAGGGCCGGGGCACCTTCAACGGCTGCCGGGTCACGGGCAGTTCGGGCTTCGGCTTCCATGTGATCGACGGCTGCCGTACGGTGCTGTCGCGCTGCCGTACGGAGCGGTGTGCGCGCGGTGGCTACGAGTTCGCCGAGGGCGCGGCCGGGCAGGGCGACGGGCCGACGGTGACGGACTGCACGAGTGACGAGAGCCGGGCTGCGCAGGCGCCGAGCGTGGAAGCACCCGCCGTGCAGACGGCGAGCCAGACCGCCGGGCTGCTGGGCGGTGTTCCGGGGGTTCCCGCGCAGCGCGCCCCGCAGGCCGTCGTGGCCGCCGCCGTGCCGGCCGCCGTCGGCCGCCCCTCGGACGAGGTGCTGGGCGAGCTGGACACCCTCGTGGGGCTGGAGAGCGTCAAGCGTGAGGTGCGCAGCCTGATCAACATGATCGAGGTGGGGCGCAGGCGGCAGGAGGCGGGCCTGAAGGCCGCGTCGGTGCGCCGTCATCTGGTGTTCACCGGTTCTCCCGGGACGGGCAAGACGACGGTGGCCCGGTTGTACGGCGAGATCCTGGCGTCCTTGAAGGTGTTGGAGCGCGGGCATCTCGTCGAGGTGTCACGGGTGGACCTGGTGGGCGAGCACATCGGGTCGACGGCGATCCGTACGCAGGAGGCCTTCGACCGGGCGCGCGGCGGGGTGCTGTTCATCGACGAGGCGTACGCCCTGTCCCCCGAGGACTCCGGCCGGGACTTCGGCAAGGAGGCCATCGACACTCTGGTGAAGCTGATGGAGGACCACCGGGAGGCGGTGGTGGTGATCGTGGCGGGCTACACCGCGGAGATGGAGCGTTTCCTGTCCGTCAACCCCGGTGTGGCGTCCCGTTTCTCGCGGACCATCACGTTTGGCGACTATGCGCCGGAGGAGCTGCTGCGGATCGTCGAGCAGCAGGGCGAGGAGCATGAGTACCGTCTCGCCGAGGGAGCCGGCGAGGCGCTGCTCAAGTACTTCACGGAGCTGCCCAAGGGGCCGTCGTTCGGCAACGGCCGGACCGCGCGGCAGACGTTCGAGGCGATGGTCGAGCGGCACGCGGGCCGGGTCGCGCAGCTGGCCGACCCGAGTACCGACGACCTCACCTTGCTCTATGCGGAGGATCTGCCCGAACTGTCCTGAGGGGGCGGTGGGGTTGGGCCGGTCGGTGCGGGTTTCGTTTCCGGGCGCTGGGCGGGTAGGGCCGGGCCGAGCCGGGCGATGAGTTCGGCGCGCACGGTGTCGAAGACCGGGTCGGCCCGGTAGTCGCCGTGGCCCAGGATCTGGGCGGGCAGCGGGTTCTGGAGTGTGCGGCCGTAGGCGAGCGGGTCGCGGAGCGGCCCTTGGTCGATCTTGCGGCCGTCTTCGCAGGTGAGCCGGATGGGGCCGCCGATCGGGTCGGTGAAGCGCCACAGGTTGCGCCAGTCGTCCATCTGACGGTGCAGGCCGGTGAGGGCCGGCGGGCCGAAGAAGGCGGGGAACCAGCGTCCGTAGAGGCGCTCCAGTGGGCTGCCGTAGGTGAGCAGGGCGACCCGGCTGCGGGTCACCAGGTCCAGCTGCCATACGGCGGCGGCCGCCAGCACGCTGCCCTGGGAGTGCCCGGAGATCACCAGGCGCCCGTCGAACCGCTCGGTCCAGGTGGCCATCCGCCAGGTGAGGTCGGGTACGGCGCGCTCGGCGTAGCAGGGCGGCGCGAAGGGGTGGGCGGCGCGCGGCCAGAAGGTGCCGACGTCCCAGAGGATGCCGATGGTGCGGCGGGCGGAGTGGTCGCGGTAGGCGCGCCGGCCCATGGCGATGAGGAGTATGACGCCGGCGCCCATCAGCCAGGAGCCGAGGGATTCGGCGGTCTCGGCGGCGGCGTGCACGAAGGGCAGGGCGCCCTCGGTGGCTCGGCCGGGGGCGCGGTCGGTGATCCAGGCGCCGGCCACCGCGCCGGCTCCCAGGACGAGGGTGACGACCGAGGTGGCCGCGACCAGGACGGGCGCCGCGTCGGTCAGTCCGGCGCGGGCGATGGTGCCGGCGATGCGCTTCGTACGGCGCGCATCGGGGCGCTCGCGCGGGTCGTAGAGGCCGGGGACGTCCTTGGTGATCCGGCCGCGGACGAGCACCACACGGATGGCGGCGAGCACCGCGACGATGGCGACCACGACGAACAGGAGGGGCAGGACGGATGCCTGCCAGGACATCAGGACGGGCGGGCCGTCGATGGGCGCGTGCTCCTGGCCCGGGGTGGCGCCGCCGTCGATCCAGTCCGCGAACCGCTGGGCCACTCCCCCGGACAGCACCCCGCCGACCGCGCAGGCCAGCAGGGCGACGGCGGGGCCGCCCATGCCGCGCAGGGCGGTGCGCTGCTCGGTGCGGACGGCGCGCTGCAGGACCCAGGCGGTCACGGCCAGCGCGAGGATCACGACGCCCTGGAAGACGGCGATACCGCCGAAGGCCGCGGCGCCGGGCAGGGGGCCGTAGCTGTGCGCTCCGGGGCGGGCCCAGGCGGTGTGTAGGGCGATGAGCGCCAGCGCGCCGAGCGAGGCGTACGGCAGCGCCCGCACCACCAGGCGGTCGGACTGGTCGTCCGGGGCGGCCTCGCTGCGGGCGGTGCGCCAGACGATGACCAGAGTGGCGGCGGCGAGCAGCACGACCACGGCGGTCAGGGCCTGGCCGGAGAAGGTGAGGAAGGCGTCCGCGCCGCCGCGCCGGTCGGTCTTCGCGGTGGCGACGCGCAAGGTGGCGGCGATGGTCAGCACGCCCGCCGTGGCGTGCGCGGCGCGCAGCCGGGCGACGAGCCGGCGGCCGTACCAGAAGCCGTGCATGCTGAGCGCGGTGCGTTCGTCGGCCGGGGTGTCGCGGGACGTGCCGGGGCTGCGGGGCGGCGGCGAGGCGGATTCGTACGCGCTCCACGTGCGGTGCGAGAGCCACCACAGGAAGCCGATGACCAGCAGGGGCACCACTGAGGCGAGCACGAGACGGCGGCCCGGGGCGCTCCACCAGCCGTGGTCGGCCGGGCTGAGGAAGCCCATCCAGGACTTGCCGGCGGCGCAGGCCCGGGTGCCGGCGCACTGCCAGGCCGTGAGGTCGAGGGCGACCTCGCAGGCCGCGGCGGCCAGCAGGATGGTGAGGGTGAGCGCGAGGACGCGTACGAGGAGGTCGTAGATCCGGTGCGCCTTGTGGGCGGGCGGTGCGGCCGGGCGCATCCAGTGGGCGAGGTTGGCGACCATGAAGGGCACCAGGATCAGCCAGAGGGCGCGGGCGCCGTTGCCGGACGTGAGGTTGGACCAGCAGTACGCCTCGCGGACCGCCCGGCCGTGGTAGTCGCCGGGGCGTTCCTCGGCGTCCGCGTCGTCGGTGCGGCGGTAGCAGGCGGCGGTGTCGTCGCCGGTGATCAGCTGGACGCGTGGGTCGCCGAGCATCTCCTGGGGTGTGGTGCCGCCGACGCCGTGGACCAGGAGTTCCAGGGCCAGCTGCGGGCGGTCGGTCCGCGGGTCGTCTGTCTGCGGGTTGCCTGCCGGTCGTTCATCTGTCGTTGTTTCCGGTCCCGTTGGGCGGGCGTGCGGTGTCGGTTCCGCGGTCTCCACTGGTCTCCCCCGTTGTCCGTGTGGCTCCGTGCGGTGCGGTGCCTTCAGGATTCTCTCTTTCCGGCGCGGGCGCATCCATCCGGGTCGGGGTTGTGTCCGTACGTGTCGCTCCGTACGTGTCGCTCCGTCAGCCATGGCGGCGCCGGTGCCGGCACCGGTCTGGCTGTCAGTGCCTCGTGCGAGGATGAGGGAAACCAGTGATCGTAGGCAGTAGCCAGCGCGGATGGCCCGAGGCGGCGAGCGGGCGGAAGGGACGGGCCGGGGTGAGCGACAACCAGAATCTCCTCGCGGAGCAGCGGCGTGCCCTGATTCTTGACGAGGTCAGGCGGCGTGGCGGGGTGCGGGTCAATGAGCTCACCCGCAGGCTCGGTGTGTCGGATATGACGGTCCGCCGCGATCTGGACGCGCTGGCCCGCCAGGGCATGGTGGAGAAGGTGCACGGCGGCGCGGTGCCGGTCAGTGAGCCGAGCGCGCATGAGCCGGGTTTCGAGGCGAAGTCGGCGCTGGAGCTGAGCGCCAAGGAAGACATCGCGAAGGCCGCGGCCGAGATGGCGGCGCCGGGCAGCGCCATCGCGCTCGCGGGTGGCACGACCGCGTTCGCGCTGGCGCAGCAGCTGCTGGATGTTCCGGATCTGACGGTCGTGACGAATTCGGTGCGGGTGGCCGATGTGTTCTACACCGCGCAGCGGGCGGCGGCGAGCGGCGGCACGGGGCCGCGCGCGGGGGCTGCGACGGTTGTGCTGACGGGCGGGGTGCGTACGCCGTCGGACACCCTGGTGGGTCCGGTGGCGGATGCCGCGATCCGGTCGCTGCATTTCGATGTGCTGTTCCTCGGGGTGCACGGCATATCGGTGGAGGCGGGTCTGTCGACGCCGAATCTGGCGGAGGCGGAGACCAATCGGCATTTCGTGCGGTCCGCGCGGCGGGTGGTGGTGGTCGCCGACCACACCAAGTGGGGCACGGTCGGGCTGAGTTCGTTCGCCTCGTTGGAGGAGGTGGATGTGCTGGTGACGGATGCCGGGCTGTCCGCGGGGGCGCGCGCGGAGTTCGCGGAGCTGCCGCCGGAGCTGTTGGTGGCGGGCGAGCAGCCGGACGACACAGACATCTGACGGGTCGCCAGCTATGGTGTGCGGCGCAGGCCGCCGCCGATCCCGTAGGGGGTGCTCGTCCCATGGCACGCCGTCTTCGCCCCGTCGAGCTCGACTTCGCCGAGTCCGCTCCGCTGCGGCTGGTGTTCGTGGCGGAGGCCGCCGCGCCGCCGAAGGCCGTGTATGCGGCGCTGGCGGACGATGTCGAGGGCTGGTCCTGCTGGTTCTCCGGGGTGTCGCGGTCGGCGCCGACGGACGGCGGCCGGGGCCGTGACGTACGTCTTGCGGGCGGCACCCGCTTCGCCGAGACGGTGCTGGCGGCCGAGCCGGACGAGCGTTACGCCTACCGGGTCGACGCCACCAACGCTCCTGGTGTGCGTGCCCTGTTGGAGGACTGGCGGCTGACGCCGGCCGGTACCGGGACCCGGGTGCGGTGGACGTTCGCGGCGGACGGCCCGGCGCCGTTCCGCCTTGTGCTGACGCTGGCCCGGCCGGGCCTGGGCCGCGCCTTCCGGAAGTCGGTGCGGGCCCTGGACCGCCGGCTCGCCGACAGCTGAGCCGCGGTGCCGCCCGGCCCGCCCGCGCGGCGGCCCGGAACGTCGGCTCAGCCGCTCCAGGAGCCGGTCGACAGGAAGCTTTCGATGGTCCGGGCGTAGGGCGCGATGTCCAGGCCCTGGGCGGCCAGCCAGTCGTCGGAATAGTACTTGTCGAGGTAGCGGTCCCCCGGGTCGCACAGCAGGGTGACGACGGATCCCGTACGGCCCTCGGCGACCATCTCCGAGACGATCTTCAGGGCGCTCCACAGTCCGGTGCCGGTCGAGCCGCCGGCCTTGCGGCCGATCGCCGTTTCCAGGGCGCGCACGGCGGCCACGCTGGCGGCGTCCGGGACCTTCATCATCCGGTCTATGGCACCGGGCACGAAGCTCGGCTCCATCCGGGGCCGTCCGATGCCTTCGATGCGTGAGGCGGTGGCGCAGTGGGTCTCGGCGTCGCCGGTGAGCCAGCCGTCGAAGAAGCAGGAGTTCTCCGGGTCGGGGACGCAGAGGCGGGTGTCGTACTGCATGTAGTGGACGTAGCGGGCGATGGTTGCGGAGGTGCCGCCGGTACCGGCGGTGGCCACGATCCAGGCGGGTTCGGGATAGCGTTCCAGGCGCAGCTGCTGGTAGATCGACTCGGCGATGTTGTTGTTGCCGCGCCAGTCCGTTGCCCGTTCGGCATAGGTGAACTGGTCCATGTAGTGGCCGCCGGACTCCGCGGCGAGCCGGGCGGAGACCTCGTAGACGGTCCGCGGATCCTGCACCAGATGGCAGCTGCCGCCGTGGAACTCGATCAGCCGGGTCTTCTCGCGGCTGGTGGTCGCCGGCATCACGGCGATGAACGGCACCCCGATGAGGGACGCGAAGTACGCCTCGGAGACGGCTGTGGAGCCGCTGGAGGACTCGATGACGGGTTTGCCGGGCCGGATCCAGCCGTTGCACAGGCCGTAGAGGAACAGCGAGCGGGCCAGCCGGTGCTTGAGGCTGCCGGTGGGGTGCGTCGACTCGTCCTTGAGGTAGAGGTCGATGCCCCAGCGCTCGGGCAGCGGGAAGCGCAGGAGGTGGGTGTCCGCGGTGCGGTTGGCGTCCGCCTGGACCTTGCGGACGGCTTCTTTGAGCCAGCTTCGGTAGTCCGGATCGGTGTGGTCGACGTCGACGGTCGGCATCGGTGCCGTGGCCGCTGTCTCGCGGTCCGGCTGGCTCTGCGGCTGCTGTGCGGTGCTCACCGGCGCGCTCCTCAAGGGTTTCGAGGCCCGCGCGGAACGCCGGGCCGCTACCGACTATAACCAGCCAACGCACGCTTCTCACCTGCATAAACATCACTTTGAGGCACCCCAAGGCAGGCCTGGGAGGCGGCTGTTGCGGGTGTCGGGGGCCCGGCCGGTACTGGTGCGGGCGGCGCCGTACGGGCACACTCCCCACAGGGGGCGGTGGAGGGCACCTGCCCGATGTACCGAGGAGGTGGTGGCCATGGCGGAGCCGGAATTCAACGCGACCGGCGTACGGATCGAGCGATGGCTGCGGTCCCTGACCCGCGCCGGACAGATCGTCATCCGGGACGGCCGGCTGGCACTGCTGACGAGCTACGGCACGGAGATCGACAGCGCGCCACTGCAGGCCGTGCAGGCGCATAAGCCGCTGTTCGCGGCGCGGGACCGGGCGCTCGCCACGATCAACGGCCATCGCTATTCGCTCACTCTGGGGGCCCCGGAACTCTTCCTGAAAGCCGTGGAGGCGGCGCGTCCGCCACGCCCCTGATCCCCTGCCGCGGCCGAGGCGGTGCGGTTGCGGGACGGCACCCGCTGGATGAACCTGGAGTTGTATCACTGAGGGTTCACCAGCGGTGACGCTGAGGCGCAGCCGACATCGCTGGATCCGATCTTCGGATCCGATCTTCGCCCCTGCCAGGCATGAGGGGCGCCCGGCCTCATCAGGGAGTCGCGGTCGTGATCAGGCAGCCCAGCAGGCACTGCACGGTGGAGCTCCAGGCCCTTCCGGCCCGCATCCGGCATGTGCGCAGAATCGTCTCCGCGCAGCTGCGGTACTGGCGTCTCGACGCCTTGGTCGATCCGGCGACGCTCGGTGTGACCGAACTGCTGGCGAACGTCCACCGGCACGCCCGTCCCAGCAAGCAGTGCACGCTGGAACTGTGCGCGCTCCTCGATCAGTTGACGGTCTCGGTGCATGATCTGGATCCGACACTGCCGCAGATCCGGGTGGCCGACACCTGGGAAACCTGCGGGCGCGGCCTGTCGCTGATCGCGGCGCTCAGCGAGAGCTGGGGGGTGCGTCCGGACGGTTCGGGCAAGGTCGTGTGGTTCACGCTGCCGGTCCTCGCCCCCGTCCTCGGTGAGGCCCGTCCGGTGCCCGCGTGCTGGGACACCATGCCGCTGGAGGCGGCCCGCATGACGGACGGCTCCCGCGCCCGGGTACGGAGCGCGAGAGCCGGCTGAGGTGAGGTCGGGCTGTTCGTAGACGGCGCGGACGGTGAAGGGCCCGGTCCCGCTGTCGGGGAAGGTCAGTTCGGCGGTGCCGCCGACCGTCCAGCCCTGTTTGCCTGCCTCCTCCTTGGCGACAGCCGGTCCGTTCCGCCGAGGCCGTTCAACGAGCCCTGCACGGCGCCCGGATCGAGGACCCCTGGTGAGGGCGCCCGGGTCGGTGATGGCCAGCTGCCGCCCGCCGTCCGCCGTGGCGGGGCAGGAGCTGCGGTGTCGCCCATGGCGGGCAGGGGCCTGGAAGGTTGGCGGTCACGCCGCGCTCCCCTTGGGGCCGGTGCCGAAGTGCTCCTCCAGGACGGAGAGCCGGCGCCAGTACTCCTCCTCGTCGATCTCGCCTGCCGCGAAGCGGCGGCCGAGTACGGCGAGGGGCGAGGGGGTGTCGCTACGGGCCGCGGACTGCGGGCCGCGGAACGGCCGGCCGGGTCCGCCGTGGCGCCAGACGGTGCGGCGCAGCAGGCTCACCACGCCGAAGATGACCAGCGCCCAGATGACGGGAACGAAGAGGATCCAGGGGCCGGGGCCGCCGCCGGACCACGGGTGTGCGAGTTCGAACACGGGACTCAGCTCCTTGATGGACGGTCGTGATTGGACGGGTCGTGATTGGACGGGTCGCGAATAGACGGGTCGCGAATAGACGGGTCGCGACAGGTCTTGCCGTCCCTTACGAGCCTCGTCTTCCGGGGACCGCGAGTCGTCGTACGGCCAGCGGCTACGCCGGTACGACCTCGGGAGTACGCGCGGGCCGCGGCGCTGCTCCGCCCCTCTCGATCTCTGCGATCCGCCCGTTCCCGACCTGTGTGAGCCGCCCATTCCCCACCCGCGCCAGCCGCCCGTTCCAGATCTCCGTGCTCCCTGTTCCAGATCTCCACGCTCCCCGTTCTTGATCTCCGTGAGCCACTCGCCTTGATCTCTGTAACTACTGGTATGTACAGTGCGATCATGAGCACTCAGGAACGACTCGTCCAGAGCACCCAGGAGCTCCTGTGGGAGCGGGGATACGTCGGCACCAGCCCCAAGGCGATCCTGGAGCGCGCGGGCGTCGGCCAGGGCAGCATGTACCACCACTTCACGGGCAAGTCCGATCTCGCGCTGGCAGCGATCCGGCGCACCGCGGAGGGCATGAAGGAGACCGCGGAGACCTGTCTGGGCGGCCCGGGGACGTCGTACGAACGGGTCGCGGCCTATCTCCTGCGCGAGCGGCGGGTGCTGCGCGGCTGCCCGATCGGCCGGATGACGCAGGACCGCGATGTCGTGCAGAACCGGGAGCTGCGGCAGCCGCTGGACGAGATGTTCGACTGGCTCCAGGGCCGGATCACCGAGGTGCTCGCCGAGGGGCAGCGGCGCGGCGAGCTGGCCGCGGGCCTGGATCCGGCGGCCATCGCCGCGACCGTCGCCGCGGTCGTCCAGGGCGGCTATGTGCTCGCACGGGCGGCCGATGACACCGCGCCGTTCGACGCGGCGGTACGGGGGGCGTTGTCGCTGCTCGCGGCCCAGGTCACGCCGGGCGCGTCCGCCCAGCCCGCCGCCGGCTGACGCCATTTGGTCGCCGCCGACTGACCGTCACCTGACCACAGGCGGTGCCCCGAAGTCACCGCGCAATCCAAGGAGTTCACTTCCGCATGCAGATCACCCGAGAGCGCCCGGCTAGCCAGGTGGGCCTTGCGGCGTATTTCACCGGCACCGTGTGGCTCGACGAGATCGCCGCGCCACCCGCGCCCTCCCGTCTGCGGATGTTCAGCGTCCATTTCGCGCCCGGCGCGCACACTGCCTGGCATACGCATCCGCACGGCCAGATCCTGCATGTCACCGAGGGCGCCGGACTGGTGCAGCGCGCGGGCGGCCCCGTGGAGCCGATCCGCGCCGGGGACACGGTCTGGATCGCGCCGGGCGAGCGGCACTGGCACGGCGCGGCGCCGGACACGTTCATGACCCACCTGGCGACGGTTGAGGCCGCCGACGACGGCACCACGGCCGAATGGGCGGATCTGGTCGGCCCGGAGGAGTACCCGGGCACGTAACGGCTCCTCGCCAGTCGCCCTGCCTGTCCCCGTCCCTCCCCGCCTCCCCCCGGCTCTCGCTATCTCTGGCCATCTCTCCCTGCTCTCCCTGCCCCTCTCCGTCTCTCCATGCCTGGAGCCCATCCATGCACGCCATGCAGTACGCGATCACCCTGCCCGCCGACTACGACATGGAGATCATCCGGCACCGTGTGCAGTCCAAGGGTCATCTCCTGGACGACTTCGAGGGGCTCGGCCTGAAGGCGTACGGAATCCGCGAGCGCGGGGTCGACGGCTCGCCCGTCAACCAGTACGCGCCGTTCTACCTCTGGGCCGACCCGGAGGCCATGAACCGCTTTCTCACGGGCGACGGATTCCGGGGCGTGATCCGCGACTTCGGGCGGCCGGTCGTCCAGCACTGGCAAGGGCTGTTCCACCGGCCGGGCCCGGCTTCCGGCGGCGCCCCCCGGGCCTTCTCCCGGCGGACCGAGACGCTCCCCGAGAGCGCCGATCCGGCCACCGTCATCGCGCAAGCGCTCGCCGCACACGAGGAGCTGGCCACGACGGACGGTGTGCACTCCACCGCGCTGGCCCTCGACCCTCGGCACTGGGAACTCGTCCATTTCACGCTCTGGGCCGACGCCGTCCCCGAGCCCGCCGCGGGTGACCGCTATCAGGTGCTGCATCTGTCCGCGCCGGGAGCCGACCGGCTCGGGGCGGGGCGGCAGTGGTGAGCCGGGAGGCCCACCCGTCATCCGCCGCCGCGCCGGAGCGAGTCGCTTCGCGACGGGGTGACACGCCCGGCCGGGCCATCCGTACCGTCCTCGGCGATATCGCCCCCGCCGAGCTGGGCGTCTGCGACGCACACGACCATCTCTTCCTCCGCAGCCCCCAACTGCCGGGCCAGGAGCTCGACGAGGCCGGGCCCGCGGCGGCCGAGCTGGGCGCGTTCCGGGCGGCCGGCGGCGCGACGGTGGTCCAGTGGACGCCGTACGGCATGGGCCGCGGCGCCGCCGAACTGCCGTGGCTGGCAAGGGAGTCGGGGGTAGGGATCGTCGCCGCGACCGGGCTGCACCAGGCGGCGCACTACGCTCCCGAGGTCCTGGAGCGGGTGCGCGCGGATCTTGCCGGGCTGTTCGTGGCCGAGCTGACCGAGGGCATCGGCGGCACCGGCCCGCGAGCCGGGATGATCAAGGTGGCGGGGGGTTTCCACGGTCTGGACGGGCATGCCCGGCACACCATGGCCGCGGCCGCCGAGGCCCACCACGCCACCGGCGCCGTCATCGGCGTCCACCTGGAGCTGGGTACCGGGGCGCTGGACGTACTCGACCTGCTCTGCGGCGAGCTGGCGGTCCCGCCGGACCAGGTGATCCTGGGCCACCTCAACCGTTCGCCGGACCTGACCGTGCACCGGCTGGCCGCCGAGGCGGGCGCGTATCTGGCCTTCGACGGGCCCTCCCGTGCCCATCACGCCACGGACTGGCGGCTGCCCGACGCACTGGCCGCGCTCGCCGACGCGGGCTACGGGGACCGGATCCTGCTCGGCGGCGACACCACCACGGCCGGTGCGCGATCGGTGAACGGCGGCCCCGGGATGCCGTATCTGCTGCGCCGCCACCGGCCTCGGCTCGAACTCTCCCTGGGCGAGGATCTGGTGACGCGCTTTCTGACCGCCAACCCGGCGCGCGCGTTCGCCGCCGAATGGAGACGGACGGCTGACGGCAAGGCGGACGGCTGACGACTGGCGGCGGACGGCGGACGGCGTCTAGTGAACTGAGCTAGCAGTTCCTTTGTCGATTTCGCCCTACGGGACGACCAGTAAGCGGCCCAGCTGTGCACGGCTCTCCGGCAGCCGGTGCACCTCGCTGGTCTCGGAACTTCTGGCCCAGGTCACTCGCCCAGGTCACTCGCCCAGGTCACTCGGGGCATCTTGCCGAGCACGTTGTGAGCCACGGGAATACGCCCACCGCCCCCTGCGTTGTGGCCCCGCAGGGGGCTCTTGCATCCCCTACGGGATCTGTTCGCCCACGCCCCAGGGTGCGGCCAGCCGTTCACAGGGTGACGGAGATCCCCACATGCGGCCGCCTGCCTCGTCGGAGAAGCGCACCGCCGGTGTCCATCAGCCGGAACCGCAGCCCGTATTTGCCCGCCATCGCCTTACGGACGCGGCCGAGTCCGGCGGCGCCCTCCAGCAGGCGGGCGGTGCCCTCGGCGGTCTGCGCGTCCTCGGCGATCCGGCCGCGCACATCGCACGGGGTGACCGTCACCCGGGTGTCCTTGCGCAGCCGCTTCACCTTCCAGCTGTCGTCCCGCGTCCACACCAGCAGTTCCTCCCCTTCGGCCACCGCCCATACGGGGGTGGCCACCGGGGTGCCGTTCTTGCGGTAGGTGACCAGGCTGACGTAGGGGCTGCGGGCGATCGCGTCGGGAATCATGCGCCGCAGCCTAGGCCGTGGCCGTAGCCCGGCGACGTGCCCGTACCCGGCGTGTGCCACGCGCCCGTCACCGGTCGACCAGGGCCCGTCCGATGGGTCAGGCGCGGCCCCGGCCCTGACCCATCGGACAAGCCCTAGGTCCGCTACCGCTCGACGACGACCAGCGGATCGTCCAGCACCGGCTGCCAGGCCAGTTCCGCCGCGCCGACCAGGCTGTTGTGGTCGAGACTGCACGGCAGAATCGGCACGCCGCCGCTGCGCCCCCAGAGGCTGCGGTCGGCGACCACCGCCCGCAGCCGCTCCGGGTCGGCCTCCAAGAGTGCTCGGTGCAGGCCGCCGAGGATGATGCGGTCGGGGTTGAGGATGTTGACGAGACCTGCGATGCCGAGCCCGAGCCGGTCGATGAGGAGGTCGGCGGCGCCGCGTACGCCCGGGTCGGCGTACTCGTCCCGGAGCAGGTCGGCGGCCTGCTGGAGCAGGGAGACCTCAGGGCCCGGCGCGCGGCCCGCGGCGCTGAGGAAGGCGAGCGGGTCCGCCTCGACGTCCAGGCAGCCACGGCTGCCGCAGTGGCAGGGCGCGCCCTCGGGGTTCACCGTCAGATGGCCGACCTCCAGGGCCAGGCCCGAACTACCGCTGTGCAACCGGCCGTCGAGCACCAGCGCCCCGCCGACACCTCGGTGACCGGAGGCCACACAGAGCAGGTCGCGGGCGCCCCGGCCGGCACCGTGCCGGTGTTCGGCGAGCGCCATGAGGTTGACATCGTTGCCCGTGAAGCCGATCTCCTCGGTCACCCCGGGGATGCCGGCGTCGGCGAGCGCGCGCAGGAAGAGGGCGCGTACCGGTGCGCCTGAAGGCCAGGCGAGGTGCAGCGGGTTGAGGGCCTCGCCGTCCGGTTCGGCGACGGCGGAGGGCACCGCGAGGCCGGCGCCGAGGCAGCGCCGGCCGGTCTCGCGCAGCAGGGCGGAGCCGGCCTCGACGGCGTCGGCGAGGACATGCGTCGGGTCCGCGGGGATGGTGCCGCTGCCGGTCGCGGTCGCCACGATGCGGCCGCCGAGGCCGACCAGGGCGACGCGGAACCCGTCCGCGTGGATCTGTGCGGCGAGCACGACGGGGCCGCTCTCATCGACGAACAGCCGGTGGGAGGGGCGCCCTTGGGAGCCGGCGGAGGCGGTCGGCCGGGAGTCGACGGTGATCAGGCCGAGCGCTTCGAGCTCGGCGGCCACCGCCCCGGCGGTCGCGCGGGTCACGCCGAGTTCCGAGGTGAGGACGGCGCGGGTGGGTGCGCGTCCGGTGTGTACGAGCTCCAGTGCGGGTCCGAGGGCACCACGGCCCCGCTCCAGCCTGGTTGTCCGAGTCTGGGTCACGCCCCTATTCTGACTTTGTGCCGACACTAAACAAAATGCGGACGGCCCTTTCGGGGGCCGTGAGCCGAAAGACGCGCCCCTGGCCCCTGGATTCCACCGACCCGCACCTTGTCCGTCTGCGCATCGCCATCACAGCATTCTTCGCCATGGACGGCTTCCTCTTCGCCGGATGGGTCGTCCGTATCCCCGCCATCAAGGCGCAGACCGGCGCCGGTGCGGGCACGCTCGGGCTCGCGCTGCTCGGCGTGTCGGCGGGCGCGGTCGCCTTCATGATCGTCACCGGACGGCTGTGCCGGAGGTTCGGCACCCATCCCGTCACGGTCGCCTCCGGCGCCGCCCTCTCACTGAGCATCCTGCTGCCGCCGCTCACCCACTCGGCGACCGCACTGGGCCTGGTCCTGCTGGTCTTCGGCGCCGCGTACGGCTCGCTCAACGTCGCCATGAACAGCGCCGCCGTGGATCTGATCGGCGCGCTGCGGCGCCCGGTGATGTCCAGCTTCCATGCCGCCTTCA
Organism: Streptomyces sp. NPDC050636; assembly: GCF_040654775.1. Taxonomy (NCBI): domain Bacteria; kingdom Bacillati; phylum Actinomycetota; class Actinomycetes; order Kitasatosporales; family Streptomycetaceae; genus Streptomyces; species Streptomyces sp. NPDC050636. Next base: position 7,370 of record NZ_JBFAIP010000025.1, on the reverse strand, counting down.
GCCTCGGCGGGATGCTCGGCGCAGGGCTGGGCGGGCTGATCGCGGGCAGTCTCTCCCCCACCGTCCATCTGCTGTTGCTCGCTGCGATCGGCCTGCTGGTGACGGCCGTCGCGGGACGCTCACTGCGCGCGCAGCCGACGCCGGTGGCCGCCGAGCGGCTGCCCGCTTCCGGGGGCCGCGGCGAGGAGACGCAGTCCGGACCGCGGACCGGAGGGGTGGGCCGCTCGCGCCGTCCCGGCCGCCTGGTTCTCGTGTTCGGGCTGATCGCGCTCTGCACCGCGTACGGCGAAGGCGCGATGGCCGATTGGGGCGCGCTGCACCTCACCCAGGACCTGGCCGCCGGTCCCGGGGCGGCCGCCGCCGGGTACGCGGTGTTCGCGCTGGCGATGACCGCCGGACGGCTGTCCGGAACCGCCGTCGTACAGCGCTTCGGACCGGCCCGGGCGCTGATCGCGGGCGGTACGACGGCGACGGCCGGCATGCTGCTCGGCGCCCTCGCACCGACCGTCTGGGCGGCCTGCGCCGGCTTCGCGGTGGCCGGCCTCGGCCTCGCCAACATCTTCCCCATCGCCATCGCACGGGCCGGCGAGACCGGCGGCCCCGACGGAGTCGCCGCGGCATCCACGATCGGATACGGCGGCATGCTCCTCGGCCCGCCCGCCATCGGCTTCCTCGCCGAGGCGTTCACCCTGCCCGCCGCCCTGACGACGGTCGCACTGCTCGCCGCGGTCGCGGTGGTCATCGCGTATGCGACACGTGGGGCGCACCGGAGCTGACGCACTTGGACCCGCGTCGCTGCACCCGGCCCGCGTCGCCCAGGACGGCCGTGGCCGGGATCGTCGATGCGCTGCTGTTGGAGCCGATGTACCGGAGCGCTCCGCGTCCGCCCGGCCCGCTTCGGTCCGTTGTCAGTGGTGGCTGCCACACTCGAAGGCATGGAGATCACTGAGTTCGTCGAAACGCTGCGACTGGACGGGGCGTTGCTCGCCGACGCCGCGGAGGAAGCCGGGCCCGATGCCCGGATTCCGGCCTGCCCGGACTGGCAGATGCGTGATCTGGTCACCCACATAGGACGAGTCCACCGCTGGGCGACGGAGGTGGTGATCGAGGGAGTCGAGCAGCCCAGCCGTCCCCCGGCCGCTCCGGAGCTGACCGACGAGGAGTTGGTGCCCTGGCTCCGGGACGCCCATCACCGCCTCGTGGTGGCGCTGCACTCGGCCCCGCAGGACCTGACCGCCTGGACGTTCCTGCCCGCATCCTCCCCGCTGGCTTTCTGGGCGCGACGCCAGGCCCATGAGACGTCGGTGCACCGCGTGGACGCACAGCAGGCCGCCGGTGCCTCGCTCACCCCTCTGCCGTCCGCCTTCGCCGCCGACGGCATCGACGAGCTCCTGACGGACATCCACGCCCTGGAGCGCAGCCGCCTCCGTACGGACCGACCTCGGACGCTACGAGTGCGCGCGACGGACACACCCGGCGCGGACTGGACGGTGCACCTCTCCGACGCGCCGCCGCGCGCTGTGCGTACGACCGCCCCGGCGGCCGGCGCCGACCTGCAAGTGCCCGGTGCAGCGGTGGACTGCACGATCGAAGGCCCGGCCGAAGAGCTGTATCTCGCGCTGTGGAACCGCCTGCCGTGGGACTCGGTGAAGATCAGCGGCGATGACACGCTGCCCGAGCTGTGGCGGGAGCGGTCCGGCATCTGAGCACGGGGCTCGGGTACGGGAGGGCAGGCGGGCGGGGGAGGTTGCAGGCCGGGACACATCGCAGACGGCGACAGGTCGCACCACGCGATACCCCTGCCCCTGCCCCGCGCCATCCGGGCTCCCTGGTTCCCCGCCCGCCAACTCCTATGGCAATCGGCCGGCACCTGGCAGACTCGCTCCATGTCACCTACCCGTACTCAGGACGAGCGGGACGCGATCACGGTCGAGATCGTGTTCGCACTGGTCAGCGCCGCGTTCGTGGGCGGCATCGTGATTCTCGGGCTGGGTAGCCCGGTCCTGTGGGCCGGGCTGCCGTGGTCCTGGGAAGGCCCGTGGCTGGCGGTGAGCGGCTTCTTCGGGCTGACGGCGTTCGTCGTCCGGCTGTTGTGGGTGCTGCGGTGGCATCGCCGGCCGGGCCTGCCGGGGCGTCAGCCCAGCCAGCCGGGGCGGACCAACCCCGACTCGTAGGCCAGCACGACCAGTTGTGCGCGGTCGCGCGCGCCCAGTTTCACCATCGTGCGGCTGACGTGCGTCTTGGCGGTCAGCGGGCTGACGACCAGCCGGCGGGCGATCTCCTCGTTGGAGAGCCCGATGCCGACCAGCGCCATCACCTCGCGCTCCCGCTCGGTCAGTTCGGACAGCGCGTCGGCCGCGGCCGGCTCCTTGGAGCGGGCCGCGAACTCAGCGATCAGCCGACGGGTGACGCCCGGCGAGAGCAGCGCGTCGCCGTCGACGACCGCGCGCACGGCCCGTAGCAGCTCCTCCGGTTCGGTGTCCTTGACGAGGAAGCCGGAGGCACCGGAGCGGATCGCCTCGAAGACGTACTCGTCCAGCTCGAAGGTGGTCAGCATGACGACCTTGACGCCGGACAACTGCGGGTCCTCGGTGATCCGGCGGGTGGCGACCAGGCCGTCCGTCACCGGCATCCGGATGTCCATCAGGACGACGTCCGGACGGTGCGCGCGAACCGCGGTCAGCGCCTCCTGCCCGTCGGCGGCCTCGCCGACCACCTCGATGTCGGGCTGAGCATCCAGCAGCACCTTGAAACCGGCCCGGACCAGCAGCTGGTCGTCGGCGAGCAGTACCCGGATCACGACTCCTCCTCGGTGGCGGTCGGGGTCACCGTATCGGCACCCGCCGACCGGTCATGATCTTCCACCCCGACCTGATCTTCCACCCCGGCCTGGCCTTCCACGCCGGCCTGCCCTTCCGCCCCGGCCAGCGGGATGCGTGCTGACACCCGGAAGCCGCCGTCGTCGCGCGGGCCTGCCTCCACAGTGCCGCCGAGCGCCGCGGCCCGCTCCCGCATCCCCACCAGGCCGTTGCCGCCGCCGGTCGGTTCCCCCGTGCCGGAGGTCGCCGGACCGTCGTCGTCGATCCGGATCTCCAGGGACCCGGGGGCGTAGGCGAGCAGGACGCGCGCGGTGCGCGAGCCGGAGTGGCGGACGATGTTGGTGAGTGCTTCCTGGACGATCCGGAAGGCGGCGAGGTCGGCGCCGGGCGGCAGGGCGGTGCGGGCGCCCTCGGTGGTGACGTCCACCGTGAGGCCCGCGCCCTTGGCCTGGTCGGTGAGTTCGGGCAGCCGGTCCAGGCCAGGGGCCGGAGAGCGCGGGGCGTCGCCGCGGGTGCGGAGCGTGTCGAGGACCTGCCGGACCTCGCCGAGCGCTTCCTTGCTCGCGGCCTTGATGGTCGTCAGCGCGGTCCGCGCCTGCTCGGGGTCGCTGTCCAGCAGGGCCAGGCCCACGCCCGCCTGAACGTTGATGACGGAGATGCTGTGCGCGAGGACGTCGTGCAGTTCGCGGGCGATCCGCAGCCGCTCCTCGTCGGCCCTGCGCCGTTCGGCGGCGGCCCGTTCGGCGCGGACCTTGGCGAGCTGTTCGCGGCGCACCCGCACCAGCTCCGAGACGGCCACCACGGCCACCACCACGGCGGTGACGAACAGCTCCTGCCCCCAGGGGGCGCCCTTGTACGGCGGCAGCCAGCGGTAGAGCCAGTGGGCGACGAGGATATGGCTGGCCCACAGTCCGCCGATCGCGCACCAGGCGACCGTGCGGTACCCGGCGACGATCGCGGCGAAGGTACCGAGCGCGATGGTGAGGAAGATCGGCCCGTACGGATAGCCGGCCGCGAAGTAGACGGCGGCGGAGGCGGCGGTGCCGATGGCGACGGTCCGCGGGTAGCGGTGCCGGAAGAGCAACTGGGCCGCGCCGACGAACAGCAGGGCGCGTGCGAAGGTGTCGAGCGGGACGCTGTCCAGCTGCTCCCGTGCGGCGAAGTTGGAGCCGGCCATGACGAAGACCGTCACCGCGAGCGTCGAGAGCCAGGGCAGCCGGGTGCCCGCCCGGCTCTTCGGTTCCGCACCGGCGGACGGCAACCTCCGCGCCCGGACGGGGCCGAGGCAGCGCCGCGCCCACGGCGGCCGTGCGTTCTCCATGCCCGTAACGCTAGACCGCGGTGGCGCCGCGCGGCGTCAGCCCTGCGCAGTGATCAGCGGTACTCCCGCGGGAGTAGCCGACGGACGGAAAAGGGGGACCTGGGGCCGACAACACCCTGCCCGGCAGCTCCACTCCCGGCTCCACGGCGCGCCGCAGCGCATCGCCCGCCACCGCGTCGGGCAGCGGCTCCGCCGGCCCCAGGTCCCCGCTGGTCATCCCCTGACCCCGCCGGCAGTCCCGGTCCCGTCGGTCATCCCCGGTCGAACGCCTCCAGCGCCCGGCGCGCCACCGAGTGCGTACGCACGATCTCGCCCAGCGTCGTCGTACCGCGGGTGATCTTCGCGAAGGCGTGCCAGGCGGGCCGGAAGCCGGTGACCGCGGCATGCACCAGACCGGGCCGCCGGGAGAAGACACTCAGCATCCGCCGCCCCACGCCCATTTCCACGCCGAGGCCCGCCTTGATGGCGAAGGCGTAGTTCAGGGCCTGGCGCCGCGCGTCCACCGCGTCATGCGCCTCGGCGACGCGGACCGCCCACTCCCCCGCGAGCCGCCCGGACCGCAGCGCGAACGAGATGCCCTCCCGCGTCCACGGCTCCAGCAGCCCCGCCGCGTCGCCGCACACCAGCACCCGGCCACGCGACAGCGGCGAGTCATCGGCGCGGCAGCGCGTCAGATGCCCCGACGAGACACTGGGCTCGAAGCCCGCGAGGCCCAGCCGCCCGATGAAGTCCTCCAGATAGCGCTTGGTGGCCGCGCCTTCGCCGCGCGCGGAGATGACGCCGACGGTGAGGGTGTCCCCCTTCGGGAAGACCCAGCCGTAGCTGCCGGGCATCGGGCCCCAGTCGAGGAGCACCCGGCCCGCCCAGTCCTCGGCGACCGTCGCGGGCACCGGGATCTCCGACTCCAGTCCGAGGTCGACCTGGTCGAGCTTGACGCCGACATGCGCGCCTATCCGGCCGGAGCTGCCGTCCGCGCCCACCACCGCGCGCGCCAGCACCACTTCGCCGTCGCCCAGCACCACGGCGACGGTCCGCCGGTCCGGGACCTCGGTGCCGTGCTGTTCCACGCGCGAGACCGTGACGCCCGTACGGACCGTCGCGCCCGCGTCCTTGGCCGACTCGACCAGCCCGGCGTCGAACTCGGGGCGGTTGATCAGCCCGAAGAGCATGTTCTTGGAGCGGCGGGTGCGGGTCAGCCGGCCGTTCAGCGTGAACGTCACGGCATGTACGCGGTCGCGCAGCGGGAGTTCGAAGCCGGGCGGGAGGGCGTCCCGCGAGGGGCCGATGATGCCGCCGCCGCAGGTTTTGTACCGCGGCAGTTCCGCTTTCTCCAGGAGCAGGACCCGGCGTCCCGTGCACGCCGCGGCATGTGCGGCGGAGGCGCCGGCGGGCCCGGCGCCCACCACCACGACGTCCCACACCGGCCGGTGGTCCTCGGCTGCCTGCTGGTTGTCCTCGGCTGCCCGCTCGCTGCTCACCTGTGCGTCTGCTCCTGTTCGATGGCTGGCTGCGCGTCCCGCCCGCATCCTACGGGCCGCTGTCGGGCGGACCGCCTGTGGGAAGATCGGGGACACTCATCCCGTACGTCCGGCCCGTCCGGCTCACGAGGACGGACGGCCCTACGTACTTAACGCCGCGCCCACAAGGAGCGTTCCATGTCTGATAGCCCGCTCGCGCATACCGTCGCCGCGCTGCAGTCCCGTGCCAGGACCGAGCTGGCCGAGCTGGTGGCCTTCAAGTCGGTGGCGGACCCGGCGCAGTTCCCCAAGAGCGAGTGTGAGGCGGCCGCGAATTGGATTGTCGGTGCGCTGCGGGCCGAGGGCTTTGAGGACGTCGCGCTGCTGGACACCCCGGACGGCACCCAGTCCGTGTACGGCTTTCTGCCCGGTCCTGAGGGCGCGCCGACGGTCCTGCTGTACGCGCACTACGACGTGCAGCCGCCGCTGGACGAGGCCGCCTGGGACTCGCCGCCGTTCGAGCTGACCGAGCGCGACGGCCGCTGGTACGGCCGCGGTGCCGCCGACTGCAAGGGCGGCCTGATCATGCATCTGACGGCGCTGCGGGCGCTGAAGGAGCACGGCGGTGTCCCGGTCAACGTCAAGGTGATCGTGGAGGGTTCGGAGGAGCAGGGCACCGGCGGCCTGGAGCGGTACGCCGAGGCGCATCCCGCACTGCTGGCCGCCGACACCATCGTCATCGGTGACGCCGGCAACTTCCGGGTGGGGCTGCCGACGGTGACCGCGACGCTGCGCGGGATGACGCTGGTGCGGGTGCAGGTGGACGCGCTGGAGGGCAATCTGCACTCCGGCCTGTTCGGTGGCGCGGCGCCCGATGCGCTGGCGGCGCTGATCCGGATTCTGGACTCGCTGCGCGCCGAGGACGGTTCGACGACCGTGAACGGGCTGGCTGCGGACGCGACCTGGGAGGGTCTGCAGTACCCGGAGGAGGACTTCCGCAAGGACGCCAAGGTCCTGGACGGCGTCGGGCTGCTCGGCAGCGGCTCGATCGCGGACCGGATCTGGGCGCGCCCGGCCGTCACCGTGCTCGGCATCGACTGCCCGCCGGTGGTCGGCGCCACTCCGTCCGTGCACGCGGGCGCGCGGGCGCTGGTGAGTCTGCGGGTGCCGCCGGGCACCGACGCCGTCGAGGCGACGAAGCTGCTGGCCGCCCATCTGGAGGGCGCCGCTCCGTGGGGCGCGCGGGTCGCGGTCGAGCAGATCGGCCAGGGCCAGGCGTTCCGTGCGGACACCAGCAGCCCGGCGTATGCGTCGATGGCGTCCGCGATGCGTGAGGCGTACGACGGTGCCGAGATGCAGACGGCCGGCATGGGCGGGTCCATCCCGCTGTGCAACACACTGGCCGGGCTCTACCCGGACACGGAGATCCTGCTGATCGGGCTGAGCGAGCCCGAGGCGAAGATCCATGCGGTCAACGAGAGCGTTTCGCCGCAGGAGCTGGAGCGGCTTTCGCTCGCCGAGGCGCTGTTCCTGCAGCGGTATTCGCTGCGCTGAGCTTGGCCGGCTTGGTTGCGCGCCGTTTTCGGCCGTCCCGCCGTGGTGGTGTCTCGCCGTTGCGCCTGCGGCGGGCCGGTCCGCTGCGCTTTGCCCAGGCCGTTTTTGGTTGTCCCGCTGTGGTGGTTGCTCGCCGTTGCGCCTGCGGCGGGCGTGGTTTTGTCGGGTGCGGTGACAGCCCTCCGGACTCCGTCCTGCGGGCTGTCCCCTCCCGTGGGT